>JAFAEL010000163.1 GCA_023423995.1 Pseudomonadota bacterium
GTTCAGGCCCTCGGCGCGGGCCGAGAAGGGGCGGAAACTCGCCTCCAACTCGCGGAGCGTCGCGCGCGCGACATCGGCGCCGACCTTGTTCTGGATCGTGACGTGCGGTGCGATCTTCGCGGAATCCTGGGGGCTCAGCCAGTCACGCCACTCGCGCGCGAGGCGCTGCCGCAGGCCGACGAGTTCCTGTGAAGAGAAGCCGATCGCCACGCCATTGCCCAGCGCCCGGAGGCCGGTGGCCTCGATCTCGAAGGGCTTCTGCCGCAGGCAGATCTCGGCCAGTTCCCGCCGGATCGGGGTGGCGTTCTCGCCGGGTAGCGCGTGGAAGAGGGTCAGGTGGGCCGGGACCTGATTCCGCTCGGGCGGGAAGTAGTGTCGCCGGAGTTCATCGAGACGGGCGAAGCTCGCGCCGTCGAAGGCCAGTGTGAGGATGAGCGGCCGGTCGGGCTCGCTCATCCTGGAAGTCCAAAGCGGCCGATGCCGCTCATCGTCAGAGCTTGAGCGTCTCGCGCGCTTCGTTGAGCTGCCCGATCACCTCGTCGTAGGCACGGCGGGCCGCGTCGTCGTCGCTGCCGTCGCGCCGCGTCTCGAGCTCGGTGATCTCGTGCGCGATCTTCTCGGGCGTCAGCTCCTCGACCGGGGTCGCCCGCTCCGCCAGCACGATCACGCCGGAGGCGTTGATCTCAGCGAAGCCGCCGCGGACCAGCACGCGCTCGCCATGGTTCTTCTGGTCGGTCGCGACCACGAAACCGGCTTTCAGGGTGGTGATCGCGGGAGCATGGCCCGGCATCACCGTCATGTCGCCTTCGGTCGCCGGCAGCAGGACCGCCTCGACGTCGCCGGAGAAGAGGATGCGCTCGGGCGAGACGAGCTCGAAATGCATGGTGGCCATCAGGAAATCCTATTCAGGGCGTCATGGCCGGGCTGTCCCGGCCATCCCGTTTCGGAGGGGCACTCGCTCCGGAGCGGGGTCGCCGGGACAAGCCCGGCGATGACTGCGTCGCGCGTTACGCGCTGGCGGCGAGGCGCTGGGCCTTCTCGACCGCCTCTTCGATCGTGCCGACCATGTAGAAGGCCGCCTCCGGGAGGTGGTCGTACTTGCCCTCGACCAGGCCCTTGAAGCCCTTGATCGTGTCTTCGAGCGCCACGAGCTTGCCCGGCGAGCCGGTGAAGACCTCGGCGACGAAGAACGGCTGGGACAGGAAGCGCTCGATCTTGCGGGCGCGGGCGACGGTGAGCTTGTCCTCTTCCGAGAGCTCGTCCATGCCCAGGATCGCGATGATGTCCTGCAGCGCCTTGTAGCGCTGGAGCACCTGCTGCACCTGGCGGGCGACGGTGTAGTGCTCCTCACCGAGGATGCTCGCCGAGAGCATGCGCGAGGTGGAGTCGAGCGGATCCACGGCCGGGTAGATGCCCTTCTCGGCGATGGAGCGCGACAGCACGGTCGTGGCGTCGAGGTGGGCGAAGGAGGTCGCCGGCGCCGGGTCGGTCAGATCGTCCGCCGGCACATAGATCGCCTGCACGGAGGTGATCGAGCCCTTCGTCGTCGTGGTGATGCGCTCCTGCAGGTTGCCCATGTCCGTTGCCAGGGTCGGCTGATAGCCCACCGCGGACGGAATGCGGCCGAGAAGCGCCGACACCTCGGAGCCCGCCTGCGTGAAGCGGAAGATGTTGTCGACGAAGAAGAGCACGTCCTGGCCCTGGTCGCGGAAATGCTCGGCGACCGTGAGGCCGGTCAGCGCGACGCGGGCGCGGGCGCCCGGGGGCTCGTTCATCTGGCCGTAGACCAGGGCGCACTTGGAGCCCTCGCCGCCGCCATGCTTGTTCACGCCGGACTCGATCATCTCGTGATAGAGATCGTTGCCCTCGCGGGTGCGCTCGCCGACGCCGGCGAAGACCGAGTAGCCGCCGTGCGCCTTCGCGACGTTGTTGATCAGCTCCATGATGAGCACGGTCTTGCCGACGCCCGCGCCGCCGAAGAGGCCGATCTTGCCGCCCTTCGCGTAGGGGGCGAGGAGGTCGACGACCTTGATGCCCGTCACCAGGATCTCGGCTTCCGTCGCCTGGTCGGCATAGGACGGAGCCGGCTGGTGGATGGCGCGCAGGTCTTCGGCCGGAACCGGGCCGGCCTCGTCCACCGGCTCGCCGATGACGTTCATGATGCGGCCGAGCGTCCCGGCACCGACGGGCACCCGGATCGGGGCGCCGGTGTCACGCACCTCCTGGCCGCGCACGAGGCCTTCGGACGTGTCCATGGCGATGCAGCGGACCGTGTTCTCGCCGAGCTGCTGCGCAACTTCGAGGACGAGGCGGTTGCCCTGGTTGGTCGTCTCCAGCGCGTTCAGGATCTCCGGCAGGTGGCCGTCGAACTGCACGTCCACGACGGCGCCGATCACCTGGGTGATATGGCCGGTCGTGCTGACCGGCGGCATGGCCAAAGCGGCTGACATGATGCTTCCCTCTAGTCCTGCGTTCGTGCTCAGAGCGCCTCGGCGCCCGAGATGATTTCGATGAGTTCCTTGGTGATCATGGCCTGACGCGACCGGTTGTAGGTCTGCGTCTGCTTCTTGATCATGTCACCTGCGTTCCGGGTGGCGTTGTCCATCGCGCTCATGCGCGCGCCCTGCTCGGAGGCGGCGTTCTCCAGGAGCGCCCGGAAGATCTGGATGGTCACGTTGCGCGGCAGAAGCGAGGCGAGGATCTCACCCTCGTCCGGCTCGTAGTCGTAGACGGCGTCGGTCCCGCTCGGCGCGGCGGCCTCGAACTGCGCCGGGATGATCTGCTGCGCGGTCGGGATCTGCTGGATGACGGAGCGGAAGCGCGAATAGAACAGGGTCGCGACGTCGAACTGGCCCTCTTCGAAGAGGCGCAGCACCTTGCCGGCGATCATGTCGGCATGCTCGTACCCGACCTGCTTGGCCGAGCGGAGATCGACGAGCTCGATGATCTGGCGCTCGAACTGCCGGCGGAGGATGTCGAAGCCCTTCTTGCCGACGCAGAGGATCTTGACCGTCTTGCCCTCGTTCATGAGGCGGAGGGCGTGGTCACGCGCGAGGCGCGCGATGGAGGAGTTGAAGGCGCCGCACAGGCCGCGCTCGGCCGTGCAGACGACCAGAAGATGCGTCTGGTCCGAGCCGGTGCCGGAGAGGAGGCGCGGCGTGTCGGGGCCGATCGTGATGCCGCCCGCGAGGTTGGCCATGACGGACGTCATGCGCTCGGCGAAGGGGCGCGCAGCCTCTGCCGCCATCTGCGCGCGGCGCAGCTTCGCGGCCGCGACCATCTGCATGGCCTTGGTGATCTTCTGCGTCGCCTTGACCGAGGCGATGCGGTTCCGGAGGTCTTTTAGCGAAGGCATCGCGTCTGTGCTCTAGGCCTCGTCGCCCGTCATGCCCGGGCTCGGCCCGGGCATCCACGCCAGAGGCGCCGAGCCGGGAAAGTGGATGGCCGAGCAGAGCCCGGCCATGACGGCGCAAATGTCAGGTGAAGGACTTCGCAAAGCCCTCGACCACGCCCTTCAGCTTGGCCTCGGTCTCGGTGGAGAGGTCCTTGGAGCTGCGGATCGACTCGAGGATCTCGCCGTGCTTGCCGCGGAGGGCGGCGAGCAGGCCGTCCTCGAAGGCGCGCACGCGGTTGACCGGGAGCGCGTCGAGGTAGCCGTTCACGCCGGCATAGATCACCGCGACCTGCTCTTCCATCTTCAGCGGCGAGAACTGCGGCTGCTTCAGGAGCTCGGTCAGGCGCGAGCCGCGGTTCAGCAGCTTCTGCGTCGTGGCGTCGAGGTCGGAGCCGAACTGCGCGAAGGCAGCCATCTCGCGGTACTGAGCGAGCTCGCCCTTGATCTTGCCGGCGACCTTCTTCATCGCCTTCGTCTGCGCGGCGGAGCCAACGCGCGACACCGAGAGGCCGACGTTCACGGCCGGGCGGATGCCCTGGTAGAACAGGTCGGTCTCGAGGAAGATCTGGCCGTCCGTGATCGAGATGACGTTGGTCGGGATGTAGGCCGACACGTCGTTCGCCTGCGTCTCGATGATGGGCAGCGCCGTCAGCGAGCCCGCGCCCATCGCGTCCGACATCTTGGCGGCGCGCTCGAGCAGGCGGGAGTGCAGGTAGAAGACGTCGCCCGGATAGGCCTCGCGGCCCGGCGGACGGCGGAGCAGCAGCGACATCTGGCGGTACGCGACGGCCTGCTTGGACAGGTCGTCATAGGTGATCACGGCATGCATGCCGTTGTCGCGGAAGAACTCGCCCATGGCGCAGCCGGCGAAGGGCGCCAGGAACTGCATGGGGGCCGGGTCGGAGGCGGTGGCCGCGACGATGATCGAGTACTCGAGCGCGCCGTTCTCCTCCAGGGTCTTCACGAACTGGGCGACCGTGGAGCGCTTCTGGCCGATGGCGACGTAGACGCAGTAGAGCTTCTGGCTCTCCGGGGCGCCTTCGACGTTCAGGGGCTTCTGGTTGAGGATCGTGTCGAGCGCGATCGCCGACTTGCCGGTCTGACGGTCGCCGATGATGAGCTCGCGCTGGCCGCGGCCGATCGGGATCAGGGCATCCACCGACTTCAGGCCCGTGGCCATCGGCTCGTGCACGGACTTGCGCGGAATGATGCCCGGCGCCTTCACGTCCACGCGGCGACGCTCGGTCGCCTGGATCGGGCCCTTGCCGTCGATCGGGTTGCCGAGCGCGTCGACGACGCGGCCGAGCAGGCCCTTGCCGACCGGCACCTCGACGATGGCGCCCGTGCGCTTCACCGTCTGGCCTTCGGCGATCTCACGGTCGGAGCCGAACACGACGACGCCGACATTGTCCTGCTCGAGGTTCAGCGCCATGCCGCGGACGCCGGATTCGAACTCGACCATCTCGCCCGCCTGGACGTTGTCGAGCCCGTAGCAGCGCGCGATGCCGTCGCCGACGGAGAGGACCTGGCCGACCTCGGAAACCTCGGCTTCCGTGCCGAAATTCTTGATCTGGTCCTTGAGGATCGCCGAGATCTCGGCGGCGCGGATATCCATTACCGGGCCTCTTTCATCGCAATTCGCATGGAGTTGAGCTTGGTCCTGAGCGACGCATCGACCATGCGGGAACCGATCTTCACGACCAGTCCGCCGATCAGCGCCGGATCGACCTTGACGGCGACATCGACTTCGGCGCCCGCCATCTCGCGCAGGGCCGCCTTGATGTCGTTCAGCATCCGGGGCGAGGGCTCCTCGGCCACGGTGACGCTGGCCGACACGATGCCGCGCGACTTGGCGACGAGCGCCCGGTAGGCGCGGATCATGTCGGGGAGGACGAAGAGACGGCGATTGGCCGCCGCGAGCCGGATCAGATTGCCGGCGAGGCCGCGGATCCCGGCCCGATCGAGGATCGTGCCGATGGCCTTTGACTGCTCTTCAGAGGAGAAGATGGGGCTCTTCACGAGCCGGACGAGGTCGGCGCTCTCGGCCAGCATCCGGTCGAAGCTGTCGAGGTCGCGGGAGACCTGGTCGATCGAATTCTCTTCGCGCGCGAGCTCGAACAGGGCGGAGGCGTAGCGGCCGGCGACGCCCGATACACCAGGAGCTTCAGCTTTGCCTTTGTCCGCCACCTGTCACTCGTCGCTGTTCGCCCGAACTCGCCGCTCCGCTCGAAGCAGCGCGCCCAGCTCGGCACGTCTGGAAGTTGGTTGCCTGGATCCGCCCGCCCGAGAGGGGCGCTCGCAAGGCACATCGGTGCCCTAGCACGCACATCCGGGTGCCGCAAGGCGAGTACCCATCCGGGCTCGCGCGTAAGATCGCGAATGATTAGCTAGCGCGAACCCGGAAAGGAACCGACTTGACCCGCACCTCGATCGCCCTCGCGATGCTTCTGCTTCCCGTCTCCGCCTCCGCCCAGCGGGCCGACGGCACCTATCCGGTGAGGCTCGCCTGTGACGCCGCCGGCGGCGCCGGGCCCGTGCGGGCGAGCGGCACGGCTACCGTCGGGGGAGGGCGGGGGACATACGAGATCAGGCTTGGGTCCGGCCCCGAGACGGGGACCGGAACCCTGTCCGGCGGCCGCCTGAGCCTCGCCGGGAAGGGGCCCGGCTACGAGGCCCGCTATTCGGGGGACGTCAGCGGTCGCGGAGGCTTTCTCACCGGCTACCAGACCGCCGGGGGCGGAAGGGGCTTCCGTCGCGCCTGCCAGTTCATCCTGGGCGACGGGTGAGCGCGGCGGCAGGCGCCGCGCCCAGGGGCTCAGACCAGGAGCTTGCCTTCCTCGGTGATGACCGAACCCAGGTCCTCCGCGCCGGTCTCGCCGAGATAATCGTTGAGGATCATCTCGTTATGCGCCTTGCCTGACGGGATCATCGGGAAGCAGTTTTCCGTCTTGTCCACGAGGCAGTCGAAGATGACCGGCCGGTCGTTCACGGCGAGCATCTCGCGGATGGCGTCGTCCAGCTTCGCCGGATCCTGGCAGCGCAAGCCAACGCCGCCATAGGCATCCGCCAGCTTCACGAAATCGGGCAGCGATTCCGAGTAGCTCTGCGAGTAGCGGCCGCCATGCAGAAGCTCCTGCCATTGGCGAACCATGCCCATGTACTCGTTGTTCAGGATGAAGATCTTGACCGGCAGGCGGTACTGCACGGCCGTCGACATCTCCTGCATGTTCATGAGGATGGAAGCCTCGCCCGCGATATCGATGACGAGGGCATCGGGGTGCGCGAGCTGCGTCCCGATCGCGGCCGGCAGGCCGTAACCCATCGTCCCGAGCCCGCCCGATGTCATCCAGCGGTTCGGCTGGTCGAACTTGAAGAACTGGGCTGCCCACATCTGGTGCTGGCCGACCTCCGTCGTGACGTAGGTCTCGCGGTCCTTCGTCAGCTCGTAGAGCCGCTGGATGGCGTATTGTGGCTTGATGATTTCGGATGACGGCCGATAGGCGAGGCAGTCGCGCGCGCGCCAGCTCTCGATCGCTTCCCACCACTCCTTCAGGGCCGCCTTGTCGACCTCCGCCGAGGTCTCGCGCCAGACCCGGAGCATCTCCTCGAGCACGTTGGCGCAATCGCCCACGATACCGACATCCGCCTTGACGTTCTTGGAGATCGAGGACGGGTCGATGTCGATGTGGATCTTCTTCGATCCCGGCGAGAAGGCGTCGAGCCGACCGGTGATGCGGTCGTCGAACCGGGCGCCGACCGCGATCATCACGTCGCAATCGTGCATGGCGTGGTTCGCCTCGTATGTTCCGTGCATGCCGAGCATGCCGAGGAACGCCGGGTCAGAGGCCGGGAATGCACCCAGGCCCATCAGGGTCGATGTCACCGGGAACCCGGAGAGCCGGGCGAGTTCCCGCAGCGCCGCCGAGGCGCGCGGCCCGGCATTGATGACGCCGCCGCCCGTGTAGAAGACCGGACGCTTGGCCCGCGCCATCATCTCGACCGCGGCGCGGATCTTGAGGGAATCCCCCTCAACGGCCGGCCGGTAGGTCTTGTGCCCGTTGTCGCCCGGGCGCTCATAGAGGCCGGACTTGAACTGCACGTCCTTCGGCAGGTCGATGACGACCGGGCCGGGGCGGCCGTGGGTCGCCACGAAGAAGGCCTCGTGCAGGATGCGCGGCAGGTCCTCGACTGACTTCACGAGGTAATTGTGCTTCGTGCAGTGGCGCGTGATGCCGACCGTGTCGCATTCCTGGAAGGCGTCGGTGCCGATGAGATGTGTCGGGACCTGCCCGGTGATGCAGACGACCGGGATCGAATCCATCATCGCGTCCGCAAGGCCCGTCACGGCATTCGTCGCACCTGGCCCGGAGGTGACGAGCACACAGCCCACCTTGCCCGAGGAGCGGGCGTAACCCTCGGCGGCGTGCACGGCACCCTGCTCGTGGCGGACAAGGACGTGCGTGAGCGCCGGCTCGTGGAAGAGCGCGTCGTAAATCGGAAGTACGGCCCCGCCCGGATAGCCAAAGACGTGGTCTACGCCCTGATCGCGGAGGGCGCGGACGACCATCTCGGCCCCGGTCATATACTCGCTCATCTGCCGCTCCTCTTCCTTCCTCGCGCATCGTTCGGAGCAATAAAAAAGGGCCCCGAGGGACCCTGCATGCGCCACCAGCCGGATAAAACGGGTCAGACCCGCTCCGTCGATGGCGCCTCCGATACGATAAGGATTGCGGGCACTTGCCCCTCCGGTCGAACCCGAGAGCCCGTAGACCCTCGGGTCCGACCGGTCAAGAGCCTTTCGGCGGGCGAGCGGCCGTCAGCGGGTGCCGAGCGATGTTCCGATCTGCGTGAAGCTCGCATTCAGGCTCGTGCCGATCATCGAGAGAGCACCGATGATCACCACTGCGATCAGAGCGGCTATCAGCCCGTACTCGATCGCCGTCGCGCCACTCTCGTCCTTACCAAAGCGTTTCATGATGTTCATGCGATCGTGCCTCCTACAGGAGGGGCTACGATCGGGAGCCGGTTCGGTTCGGAGCCTGCTCTGCGGCTGAACGATTATGGTTAACGATCGGTTAACGCGGTCGGAAAATGGTTAACGACCGGGCGTTCCTGTCAGTCACGGTGGATCGCGAGAGCCACCCCGCTCATCGTCAGGAGGATCGCGACCACCTCCCGCGGCCCGAGCGGCTCGCCAAGGAGCAGGATGGCCGACACAATTCCGACTATCGGCACGAGGAGCATGCCGATGGCGGCCGTGCCCGCCGGCAGGCGCTTGAGCGCGGCGAACCAGGTCACGTAGCAGGCCCCCATGGGAAGAAGAACCATGTAGAGGAACGCCATCGTCCCGCCCGGCGTGAGCGGGCCGATCCTGTCGTATTCCGTGACGAGGCCGATCAAGGCCATCGGCGTGCAGGCCAGGCCGACCTGCCACGTTGTCGAGACGAGCGGGCTGATGTCCGGAATGGGCCTCAGGAGCAGCGTGCCGGCCGCGAACAGAATTGCTGACGAGAGCGCGAGGGCGGCTCCGAGCATCCAGGTCGGGCCGTGGGTTCCTCCCGTTTCGGTTCCAAGCAGGACCACGACGCCGCCGAAGCCGAGCGCAAGCGCCGCGATGCGTCGGCCCGTCGGCCTGACCCCGCGAATCGGCCATTCCAGGAGGCAGACCCAGAGCGGCATCGTGTAGGCGAGGAGCGCCACGTCCGCGACCGGCATCCACTGCATGGCGACAGTGACGAATCCCATCCAGGCGAAGACGTTCGTGAAGGCCGCCGCGGCGAGCCGCCCGATGCTCCGGCCCGGAAGCGCCAGCCTCTCCCCGCGCGAGGCGGCGACGAGGCCGAGCAGCAACGCCGCGACCATTCCACCGCTGCCGCGGCCGAAGAGGGCAGGCCAGTCTCGGAGCAGAATCTTGATGGTCGGCCAGTTCAGCCCCCATCCGACAATGGTCACGGCGAGAAAGAGCAGACCGGTCTGGTAGGAGGATCGTGATGGGGATGGCACGAGGGTCTCTTATGGCCGGCTCATCGCGGCGCGAAGCCTCGCCGCTGCATCCCTGCCATCCTAGTCGTGCTGCTGGCGTTCACGCCCGCAGCTCCGCCCTGATTGCCGTGTGGGCGGTCTCGGGAGAGGCCGAGGTCCAGCCATCCATCTGATGGCGCGCCCAGGTGAATTGTCGCTTGGCGTAGGCCCGGGTATCGGCCTGGCCGCGCCGGATGGCCTCTTCCAGGGGGATTTCTCCCCGCAGATGGGCGAGGAGCCCGGGCACGCCATGCGCTCGCATCACCGGAAGGGCAGGATCGAGGTTTCGGGCGCCGAGGGCGGCGACCTCCTCCAGCGCGCCCGCCGCGATCATCTGCTCGAAGCGCCGGTCGATGCGGGCGCGCAGCTCGGCCCTGTCCGGTGCGAGAAAGACGCGGACGAGACGGCTGCTCGCCAGGGGGCCGGGAATGCGGTCCTGCTGGAAGGAGGACAACGGTGCTCCCGCGGCCGTCACGACCTCCAGGGCCCGAAGGATGCGCTGCCGGTCGCCCGGCTTCAGCCGCGCGGCCCCCTCGGGATCGAGCCGGGCCAGGTCCTCGTGGAGCTCCGGCGTCGCGCGTCCTTCGGCCTCCGCCCGGATCCGATCGCGGACGGTGTCCGGCACGGGCGGGATCTCGGACAGGCCCTCGGTGAGCGCCTTGAAGTAGAGCCCCGTTCCTCCGACGAAGACCGGGACAGAGCCCTGCCTTCGCAATTCCCCGAGCAAGCTGGAGGCGGCCTCGACATAGCGCCCGGCGGAGAAATTCGTCGCCCCATCGACCTCCCCGAACAGCCGGTGGGGCGCCTGGGCGGTCTCCTCCGGCGTCGGTCGGTTCGTGATGATGCTGAGGTCGCGATAGACCTGCATCGAGTCGGCATTGATGACGGTGCCGCCGACCTCGCGCGCGACCTCGATGGCCAGCGCGGACTTGCCTGACGCGGTCGGCCCTGCAATGAGGACCGCCTCAATCCTCGATACCATCTGCTTCCAGGGGCTGGCGCTCGGGCCAGGCCTTCAACGGGGCCTCGCGTGGCCACTACCACTCTCTTTATCGCAACCCTGATATCAGACCCGCAGAGGCCGTCCATCACGCCGGCCTTGTCCGCTACGTGCCGGACGAGCGTCGGCGCAGTCGGGACGCGCGTGCTCGCGGAGGGGCAGGCCATCGACCTGCTTCTCGGGCAAGATGTGCGGCCGGCCGAGGCCGAAGGTGCCCTGCGTCATCTTCTCCGGGATGAGCCGGTCGACGTGGTCGTCCAGCCGGCGGATGGCCGCCGCAAGCGCCTGTTCCTGGCCGACATGGATTCCACCATGATCCAGCAGGAATGCATCGACGAGCTGGCGGATCTCGTCGGGCTCAAGACCGAGGTGGCGGCCATCACCGAACGGGCGATGCGAGGCGAGATCGCGTTCGAGCCTGCCTTGCGCGAGCGCGTGGCGCTGCTGAAGGGGCTGCCTGCCGATGTCGTCGACCAGCTCCTGAAGGAGCGCATCACCGTGACCCCCGGCGGCGGCACTCTCGTGGCCACCATGCGGGCGAACGGGGCTTATGCGTGCCTCGTCTCGGGCGGCTTCACGCTCTTCACCGGGCCCGTGGGCCGGAAGCTCGGCTTCGACGAGGATCGGGCGAACGTCCTCATGGTCGAGGAGGCACGCCTCCTCGGCACCGTGCAGGAGCCGGTCCTTGGCCGCGAGGCGAAGCTCGCGACCCTGGTCGAGCTGCGGGAGCGGCTCGGCCTGCAGCCGGCGGAGACCATCGCGGTCGGCGACGGCGCGAACGACCTCGCGATGCTGGGGGAGGCAGGGCTCGGGGTTGCGTTCCACGCAAAGCCGGCCGTCGCGGCTGCCGCCCATGCCCGGATCGAGCATGGCGACCTGTCGGCGCTTCTCTACATCCAGGGCTATCCGGCGGAAGAATTCGTCCGCCCGGCCTGACGGTCAGGCGCCTCGGTTCCGCTTCGGCGGGCCGTCATCGTCCCCGCCCCGGACGCGTATCACGCTGATGTTCCCGTCGGGCTCGAGACAGGCCCGCTTGACCTCTTCCAGCCGCTCGATGCCGTGCTGGCGCAGGTGGCTCATCAGCTCGTCCTTCGTCAGCAACTCCCGGTCCATGTTCCGGCGGTTCATCCGCCCATCCTGCACGAGGGGGATCGGATCCCCGCCGCTGAGGTTGCGCAGGAACGGCACGCGGTCGCTCAGCCAGTTGATGGCGTAGCTCCAGAACAGGATCGTTCCGACGAGGATCGCGGCCTCGGTGACCGACTTCGCCTCGCCGACCATCGCGTTCTGCGCGGCTTCGGAGATGAGGACGATGACCAGGATGTCGGCGATGCCGACCTGCCCGGCGTGGCGCTTCATCAGGTAGCGAAGCGCGAGAAACAGCAGCACGTACATCATGCTGCCGCGAAGGATGACCTCGAGGATCGAGGTCTGCGGGACGAGCATCTCGCCCCAGCTCATGGAACTGGTCTCGGAAGGCTTGAGGCGACCGGCAGGCCTACTCGATCGTGACGGCCACGAAGCGGACTTCGCCCTGGGCGTTCGACACCAGGAGGAGGGCGGACTTGCGACCGTCCTTCTTCAGTGCCTCGACGCGGCGGGTGACGTCGGCCGGATTGGCCACGGGCTCCTGCCCCACCTCGACGACGACCTCGCCGGGCTGGATGCGCTTGTCTGCCGCGGCCGAGTTCGGATCGACGCGGGTCACCACCACGCCCTTGACGCTTTCCTTGATGTTGTAGCGTCGGCGCAGCTCCTCGGAGATGCCGGACAACTCGAGGCCGAGAGCGCGGCGTGTCGCCGTGGGGGTGTCCGTGGGCGGCTGGTTCAGGCCGGCCTTCTGAGCCCGCTCGCCGTCCTCGAGGCGGCCGAGCGTGACCTGACGGGTCAGTTCCTGCCCCTTGCGGATGACGGTGACGTCGACGGTCTTGCCGACCGGCGTGGAGGCGACGATGCGCGGCAGGTCCCGCGATTCCTTCACGTCGCGGCCGTCGAACCGGGTGATCACGTCGCCCACATCGAGACCGGCCGGCTTGGCCGGGCCCTTGTCGTCCACGCCGGCGATGAGCGCGCCGCGCGCTCCCCCGAGACCCAGGGCCTCGGCCGTGGCGTCGTCCACGTTCTGGATGCGGACGCCCAGCCACCCGCGGCGGGTCTCACCGAACTCGCGCAACTGGTTGATGATCGGCAGCGCGTTGGCCGAGGGCACCGCGAACCCGATACCGACCGAGCCGCCTGTCGGGGACAGGATGGCGGTGTTGATGCCGATGACCTCGCCGCTCATGTTGAAGAGCGGGCCGCCGGAATTGCCCTTGTTGATGGCGGCGTCGGTCTGAATGTAGTTGTCGTAGGGGCCGGACTCGATGTTCCGGCCGCGGGCGGACACGATGCCGGCGGAGACGGACCCGCCCAGGCCGAACGGGTTGCCGATCGCCATCACCCAGTCACCGGGGCGCATCACCTCCGAATCGCCGAAGGGCACCGCCTTGAGCGGCTTCTCGGGCTTCACGCGCAGCACCGCGAGGTCGATCTTCGTATCCTTGCCGATGATCTCCGCCTTGAGCTTCGTCCCGTCGTTGAAGCCGACGAAGATCTCGTTCGCGTCGCCGATGACGTGACTGTTCGTCACCACGATGCCGGAGGCATCGATCACGAAGCCCGAGCCGAGCGAGCTCGAGCGGCGCTGACGCGGCGCATTGTTCTCGTCGCTCCGGTTGCCCTGGCCGCGACGGTTGAAGAATTCCTCGAACAGATCCTCGAACGGCGTGCCCGGCGGCAGCTGCGGCATCGTCCGCCCGCGGGTCTCGACCGTGGTCGAGGCAGAGATGTTGACGACCGCATCCGTGACCTGGGCGGCCAGGTCGGCCAGGGAATCCGGCCCCTTGGCGAGAGCCGGCAGCGTGGCGCTCAGTGAATAGACGACGGCCAGCGCGGCGGCGCATCCCCGGATGGCGCCGAGCCGGGCGCGCTCCGTGAAGCCTGTGCGGCCAGCCGTTTCGCAGGTCGGAACCATCTTCACCCTCTCGAATGGCGCCTGGCTGCTGCCGGCGCCGGCCTGGGCATCATACGCGGGCCGAAGCCCGTTGTTCACTCATGAGGCGAGCCGTCGCGCCGCCCACACGACCAGCACGCCCAACACGGCCGACACGACACCCACGAGGCGCATTCGGTCGCGGGGCGATGCCGCGGCCTCCATCATGGCTCGTTTCATGGCGTCCGGAAAGGACGCCAGCAAGATGCCTTCGATGGCGAGGGCGAGGCCAAGCGCCGCGACGAGGTCCCGCATCCCGCCGCTCAGGGCTGGGCGGCGGGTTGGCTTGTCGCGGTCTTGGGAGCATCCGCCCCGCTGCGCCCGTCAGGACGCTTGAAGAAGCGGAAGAACTCGGAATCGGGCGAGAGCAGCATCCGAGTGTCGCCCGACTTCAGGCCCGTCTCGTAGGCCTGCATGGACCTGTAGAAGGCGAAGAAGTCGGGGTCCTTGCCGTAGGCCTCGGCGAGGATGCGGTTCCGCTCTGCGTCACCGGTACCGCGCAGTTCCTCGGCCCGGCGCTGGGCGTTGGCGACGATGACGGCGACGTCACGGTCGGCCCGAGCCCGAATGCCCTGCGCAGCCTGCGTGCCCTGCGCGCGGATGTCGGTGGCCTCACGCTGGCGCTCGGTCTGCATCCGCTGGAACACAGCCTGGCTGTTCTGCTCGGGCAGGTCCACACGCCGCAGGCGCACGTCCACGATCTCGACACCGATGCCGCGCGCGGCCGAGTTCACCTCGTCCGAGATCTTCTTCATCAGCGCCTGGCGGTCGCTCTTCACGATCGCCTCGAAGGTCGAGTCGCCGAGGACGCTTCTGACCGTCGAGTTGATGATCGACCCGAGCCGGTTGTTAGCCGCCGGGATGGTGGCCACCGCCTGGTAGAACCGAAGCGGGTCGAGGATGCGGTACCGGGCGAAGGCGTCCACGATGAGACGCTTCTGGTCGGACGCGATGACTTCCTGGACCGGGAGGTCGAGGTCGAGCACGCGCCGATCGAAATACACGACGTTGTCGATGAACGGCACCTTGAAGTGCAGGCCGGGGGCGAGGCCGGACGGAAGGCCCGCGCCCTGGGATTTCACCTGCTGGACCGCGCCGAAGCGCAGCACGAGCGCGGTCTGCGTCTGCTGGACGATGAACATGGAGGCAACGAGCGCGATGGCGACGACAGCCGCGAGCGCGAGCAGCCCGGTTCTGATGGTCGCGTTCATCGGCTGGCTCCCGGCTGAACGACGGAGCCGGTCGATTGGCCCGTCTGCCCGCCCTGAACAGGGGCCGGTCGTCGGTTGAGCTCGCCGAGCGGCAGATAGGGCACGACGCCCTGGCCGCTATTCTGGTCCACGATGATCTTGTCGGCCCCGCCCAGGACGCGCTCCATTGTTTCAAGGAAGATGCGCTCGCGGATCACGTCCGGAGCCTTCCGGTACTCGTCATAGACCTGCGCGAACCGCGAAGCCTGACCGGTCGCTTCCGCAACCGAGCGCTCGCGATAGGCTTCCGCGCCCTGGATGATGCGGGTGGCCTCGCCTCGCGCCTCGGGAACGACGCGGCTGGCATAGGTCTCCGCTTCGTTGCGCAGGCGATCCTGGTCCTGGCGCGCCGCCTGGACGTCGCGGAAGGCGTCGATGACCTGCGACGGCGGGTCGACCTTCTGCAGGTTCACGCGGATGACGTTCACGCCGGCGCCGTACTGGTTGAGGATGTTCTGGGCGAGACGCATGACCTCGGCCTCGATCGCCGCGCGATCGGTCGTCAGGATGTTCTGGATGTTGCGGCGGCCGATGACCTCACGCATCGCGCTTTCGGCGACCACGCGCACCGTTCCGTCCGGGTTCTGAAGGTTGAAGACGAAGTCCGTGACCTTCGACGGATCGACCTGCCACTGCAGCGTGAAGTCGATATCGACGATGTTCTCGTCGCCCGTCAGCATCAGGCTCTCGTCATTGGGGCCGGGCCGGGTCGGGCCGCGGCGTGCGGTCTCGACCGAGCGCGCGCCGACCTCGATCGTGCGCAGGGCCGTGACGTTCGGCTTCAGATACGAGCCGATCGGGTAGGGCAGATTGTAGCTCAGGCCCTCGCGGCTCAGGCCGGCGAAGCGGCCGAAGACGAGATTCACGCCGACCTCGTCCGGGCGCACCGTGTAGATGCCGGTCGCAGCCCAGACGCAAAGCGCCATCAGGGCGATGAGGCCGATTCCGCGACCACCGATCTGGCCGCCTCCGCCGCCCGGGATGATGCCCTTCAGCCTATCCTGACCACGGCGTATGATGTCCTCGAGATCGGGGGGGCGGTTCCCGCCGCCACCGGACGGGCCGGAACCCCAAGGTCCGCCGGACCCGCCGCGCTGGCCCCACGGACCACCGCCGCCGCTCTGATTGCTCCAGGGCATTACGTCGAACCGTTCCCTTCTGCACGCTGTCCTGCCCAGGAGAGGGCCCGCGCGCTTGTGTTAGTGGCCTGTCTAGCAGTCAAGTTTGGCAGGTGGGAGCGAAAAGCTGTCGCGTCAACGGCATGCGGCGAATCGCGGTTAAGCTTCCCGGCCCTCTTCCCGCCGCTCGAGATCGATGAAGCTGAACGGGTACTCGTCCTTGTCGCCTGCGGGATGATCTTCCCGGAACGTCTGGACGAATGCGCTTTCATCGATGGCCGGAAACACCACGTCGCCTTTTGGGGCGGCATGTACCCGCGTCATCCTGATACGGAGAACATCCGGAAGAGCCAGCCGGTAGATCTCCGCCCCGCCGGCCACGATGATCTCGTCGGCCCCCATCTCCTCGGCGGCAAGGGACGCGGCGGCGACCGCGTCGTTCCAGGAATGCGCGAGGGCGGCGCCCTCCGCCCTGAAGCCCCTGTCCCTGGTGAGGACGATCGTCCGGCGTCCGGGAAGCGGGCGGCCGATCGAGTCCCAGTTGCGCCGGCCCATGATGAGCGGCTTGCCCAGGGTGATCTGCTTGAAGCGCGCGAGATCCGTCCGAAGCCGCCAGGGAAGGTCGTTGTCGCGGCCGATGACCCCGTTCTCCGCCACGGCGACGACAATGGTGAGCGGCATCGAAGCCATGGTCACGATCCCGCGAGCCGGTCGAGAGCCTGGCCGGCGAGCCGGTACCGTGTCCATCCGCCGACCGGCTCGGCTCCGAGCGAGCGGTAGAAGCCGATCGACGGCTCGTTCCAGTCGAGGACCGACCACTCCAGCCGGCCGAGCCCCTCGCTGCGGCAACGGGCGGCAAGGTGTTCCAGCAGCGCCTTGCCGAGGCCTCGTCCGCGATGGGCCGGGCGAACGAAGAGGTCTTCGAGATAGATGCCGTGCCGGCCCTGGAAGGTGGAGAACGTGTAGTACCAGAGCGCGAGGCCGGCCGGCTCGCCGTTCCACTCCGCGATGTCGCAGAAGACCTTCGGGTCAGGGCCGAACAGGGCGGCCTCGATGGCCGCGCTCGTGGCGCGGACCTCGTCCAGCAGGCGCTCGTATTCCGCGAGTTCGCGGACCAGGTCGAGGACCAGCGGCACCTCGCTCGGCCGGGCGGGCCGGATCGAAACCGTCATGCGCGCATCAGACCGCCACGGGCGCCCGGATCGCCGGAGCGGGATCGTAGCCTTCGACGGACACGTCGCCGTAGGTGAAGTCGAAGATCGACCGGATGGCCGGATTGAGCTTCAGGCGGGGCAGGGGCCGCGGCTCGCGCTCGAGCTGCAGGCGCGCCTGGTCGAGGTGGTTCGAATAGAGGTGGGCGTCGCCGAACGAATGGACGAAGTCGCCGACGCCAAGTCCGGTCGCCTGCGCCATCATGTGCGTGAGCAGCGCGTAGGAGGCGATGTTGAACGGCACGCCAAGGAACACGTCGGCCGAGCGCTGGTAGAGCTGGCACGAGAGCCGGCCTTCCGCGACGTAGAACTGAAACAGGCAATGGCACGGAGCCAGCGCCATGCGGTCGAGATCGGCCGGGTTCCAGGCCGAGACGACGAGGCGGCGTGAATCGGGGTTTCGGCGGATCTCCTGCTCGACCCAGGCGATCTGGTCGACGACCCGGCCGTCCGGTCCTTCCCAGGACCGCCATTGCTTGCCGTAGACGGGGCCGAGATCGCCCCGCTCGTCCGCCCACTCGTCCCAGATCGTGACGCCGTTGTCCTTCAGGTAGCCGACATTGGTGTCGCCCTGCAGGAACCAGATCAGCTCGTGCACGATGGATTTCAGGTGCACGCGTTTCGTCGTCACGAGGGGGAAGCCCTCCCGCAGGTCGAACCGCATCTGGTGGCCGAAGACGGACAGCGTTCCGGTCCCGGTCCGGTCGGTCTTGCGCACACCCTCGGAGAGGATACGGCGCAGGAGGTCGTGATAGGCCAGCATGGTTTTATCCCCGGGGCGTTATCGGGGCCTCGCCGGGCGGCTTCAAGCCGGATCCCGGTCCGGTTCGCCGCCATCCCAAGAAATCCGTTTCGGCGCGGCTGCAGGCCGCACCCGGGTCCGCCGAGAACCCGATATTTGTGTTCGGCATTCGTCACGACTGTGCCGTCCTGCCACTTGACGGGGCGGGCGGGCGCTGGGCAACTCATGGGGTGGTCCCCGTCTGTCTGGGGACGAGGGTTCAGGGCATTCTATGTCGACGGATCTCATCCGGTACGACCTACTCGTGCAGGAGGCGCTCAAGGGCGTGGTGCGGCGGGTCCTTTCGGACGCGGCGCGGGACGGCCTTCCGGGCGAACATCACTTCTACGTGTCGTTCCGGACGGATCACCCGGGCGTGCGGCTCTCGCAGCGCCTGCGCGACAAGTATCCGCAAGACATGACCATCGTCCTTCAGCACCAGTTCGACAGTCTGACGGTCAACGAGCAGGCGTTCGAGGTCGGGCTTTCCTTCGCGAGCGTGCCGGAGCGTCTGCGCGTGCCCTTCGACGCGCTGACCGGGTTCTTCGATCCCTCCGTCCAGTTCGGGCTGAAGTTCGAGACCAGCGAGGGCGAGGGGGTCGCGGACGAAGCTGGCGAGGAGCCCGGGGAAGGAGCGCAGCCGATCCCGCTGGCGCCCCCGAAGCCGGCCGGCAAGAGCACGGGTCCCAAGCTGGCCGCGCGCAAGACCGGTTCGGCCGACAAGGACGCCGAGAGTGAAAAGCCGGCCGGGAAGGAGGCCGAAGCCTCTCCCGAAGCTCCGGCTACGGCCGAGGTGGTCAGCCTCGATTCCTTCCGAAAGAAGAACTGATCGTCAGTTCGCCCGCGCGCGCAGCCGCATCGGCAGCCCGCCACCCGGCCGCAGGGTCACCCGCTGAACGGGGGTGACCCGGTGCCCCTCCGCAAGCTCGAACCCCAGCGCATGGACGAAGCGCGCGAGCACGATCACGGCCTCCTGGACGGAGAAGGAGGAGCCGATGCAGACCCGCGGACCCGCACCGAACGGCAGGTAGGCGTAGCGGTCGATATTCTCCCGGCGCCCGGGCATGAAGCGGTCGGGATCGAAGCTGTCGGGATCCTCCCACAATCTCCGGTGGCGGTGCAGGACGTAGGGCGCGATCATCACGAGCGATCCCGCCGGGATCTTCATGGCGCCGATGCGGTCTTCTCGGATCGCCGCGCGGCTCATGAAGGGCACGGGCGGATAGAGCCGCATGGCTTCGTCGACCACGGCGCGGGTCAGCGGCAGGCGCTCCAGGGCCGGCGGGCGGCCCGGTTCCTCGTCGAACACCGCATCGACTTCCTGCTCGACACGGGCGCGGATCTCCGGCGCCTGCGAGAGGAGGTAGAGCGACCAGGACAGCGCGTTGGCCGTGGTCTCGTGCCCCGCGCCGATGAAGGTGACGATGTTCGCCCGCACCTCCATGTCCTTGAGGCCATGGCCGGTTTCCGGGTCGGTCGCGCCTAGGAGGAGGGTCAGGAGGTCTTCGGGCGCCGACCCGCCCGAGGTCAGCAGCGCCTTCCTGGCCTCGATCAGTTCGGTCACGATCTCGTCGAAGAAGCGCAGGGCGGGCCGCGCCCTGATCCGGCCGATGCGTGGCAGCCAGTCCGGCAGACCCAAGACGTCCAGCGGATCGACGGGACCGATCGCGTCGAAATAGCGGGTGATCGCCCGCCCGAGCGCGTCCGGGTCGCGCGTGAGGCCATGCGTGAAGATCGTGCGCTCGAGGACATCGAGCGTCACGCGCGTCATCTCGACCGCGACGTCGAGCGTTCGTCCGTCGCCGCGGCGGAGGAGACGCCGTATCAACCGCTGCGCCGCCTCGTCCATCGCGGCCGCGAAGCCCGCCACGTGGCGAGGGGAAAAGAGCGGCGCCAGCGCCCGTCGCTGAGCCCGCCATTCCTCGCCTTCCGCCGTGAGGAGCCCGTTCGCCAGGCCGGGCGCCAGCACCCGCCGCTGCAGGTCGTCCTTGCGATAGTTTCGGGCGTTGTCGAGCAGCACGTGCCGGATGGCAGCCGGGTCGCTCAGCACAGTCACGCGTCCGAGCACGCCCTGAGCGGCGAGGATCGGCTTCTCGAAATGCTCCTCGGTCCAGCTTTCGAGCGGGTTCTTGCGCGCCGCCCGGAAGAACGTGAACAGGTCCGGAGGGCGGCGGAGAGGCCGAGGGGCAGGAGCCCTGAACAGCGCCGGGCGAGACTCCATTGCGTCCGGGCGCGGTGTGGAGGATGAAGCGGCCAGCATTCCGTCAATCTAGGCTCACGCCCGGCGATCAGAAGAGGCCATGATGTCACCTGTTCAGAAGACCCGCACCGAGTCCGACACGTTCGGGCCCATCGAGGTGCCGGCGGACCGCTACTGGGGCGCCCAGTCGCAGCGGTCGATCGGCAACTTCAGGATCGGCTGGGAGAAGCAGCCCAAGGCCGTCGTGCGGGCCCTCGGCATCGTCAAGCGCGCCGCCGCCGAGGCGAACATGGAACTCGGGCGCCTCGATCCCAAGATCGGCGAGACGGTCGTCAAGGCCGCGCAGGAGGTGATCGAAGGCAAGCTCGACGACCACTTCCCGCTGGTCGTCTGGCAGACCGGATCGGGCACGCAGTCCAACATGAACGCCAACGAGGTGATCTCGAACCGCGCGATCGAGATGCTGGGCGGCGAGATGGGCTCCAAGAAGCCGGTCCATCCCAACGACCACGTCAACATGAGCCAGTCGTCGAACGACACCTATCCGACGGCGATGCACATCGCCTGCGCGGAGGAGGTCGTGCATCGCCTGCTGCCGGCGCTTCAGAAGCTGCGCAATGCGCTGAACGACAAGGCGCAGGCCTGGCACCACATCATCAAGATCGGCCGCACGCACACCCAGGATGCGACGCCGCTCACCCTAGGCCAGGAGTTCTCGGGCTATGCCCAGCAGGTCGAGAACGGCATCAAGCGGATCGAGCTGACGCTCCCGGGCCTCATGGAACTCGCCCAAGGCGGCACTGCCGTCGGAACCGGCCTGAACGCGCCCGTCGGGTTCGCTGAGGCGGTCGCGGACAAGATCGCGCACATCACCCATCTCCCCTTCACGTCCGCCCCGAACAAGTTCGAGGCGCTGGCCGCCCACGACGCGATGGTGTTCAGCCACGGGGCGATCAACACCGTCGCGACGAGCCTCTTCAAGATCGCGAACGACATCCGCTTCCTGGGCTCCGGCCCGCGCTCGGGCCTCGGCGAACTCGCCCTGCCGGAGAACGAGCCGGGCTCCTCCATCATGCCGGGCAAGGTGAATCCGACGCAGTGCGAGGCGCTCACGATGGTCTGCGCCCAGGTCTTCGGCAACCACGCGAGCCTCACCTTCGCGGGCAGCCAGGGCCATTTCGAGCTGAACGTCTTCAACCCGGTGATGGCCTACAACTTCCTCCAGTCGGTCACGCTGCTCGCGGACGCCTCCGTGTCCTTCACGGACAACCTCGTCGTCGGGATCGAGCCGCGCGAGGACAACATCAAGGCGGCGCTCGACCGCTCGCTCATGCTCGTGACCGCGCTTGCGCCGACGATCGGCTACGACAACGCGGCCAAGATCGCGAAGACCGCCCACAAGAACGGGACGACCCTGAAGGAAGAGGCGGTCGCGCTCGGCCTCGTGACGGCGGATGAGTTCGACCGCGTGGTCCGTCCGGAGGAGATGATCGCGCCGCGCTGAGCCCGTCAGGCCCAGCGAACCGAGCAGCCCGGCTCATTGCAGCCGGGCCAGTCAGGGGGCGAAGTCGTAGCCGTTGGCGGCCAGCATGGACAGGCAGTCGGGAACGGCCAGCGCTCCCGCCTTTTCGGCCGCGTGGCCGAGTGCGCGGCGGGCATGCGCGACGCTGTTCGGGGTCGGATAGCGCCGGGCGATGCTCAGGGCCGCGGCGGCTTCCCGCCACTCGCGGCACGGCCTGCCGCCGCGCCGGAGCCGCTCCAGGCCGTAGCGGTGCAGCGCCGCGAGGCCATCATGGACGTCCCAGATCCGACGGGTGCCCAGATCGTGGCACTCCGGAACGAGCCATACGACGATCGGCTCGGCGAAACTGATCCGCTTGAGCATGAGATACTCCCACGGGGCTCAACGGCGAGGGCGCGAATCGGTCCCGGGGAGGTGAGAACAGGGTTTGTCCCCGGTTAAGGGGATCGCAGAGCGAAGCCTTCAGCCGGCGCTTCGTCGCTTGGCGCGCGCCACGACGCGCTCCCGGTGTGCCGTGTAGATCCCGCTGGCCATGATGATGCCGGCGCCAATGAGCGTCCATCCGTCCGGGATGTTGCCGAACACCAGGAAGCCGAGGAGGCCCGCCCAGACGAGCTGGACATAGGAGACCGGAGCGAGCACCGAGGCGCGCCCGAGCCGGTAGGCCATCACGACGAAGAACTGGGCGGCAGTCGAGGCGATGGCCATCGCGGCCGCGAGCCCAAGATGGTGAAGGCTCGGCGTCACCCAATCGAACGGAACCGCGAGGGTCAGGGCCGCCAGTCCGACCAGCGCTGAATAGGTCATCGTGGTCGAGGTCCGGTCGATGCCGCCGAGCTTGCGGGTCACGATCAGCGCGAACGCCCAGCTCACGGCTGAGAGAAAGGGCAGGAGGGCGGCAAGGCCGAAGGTGCCGCTGCCGGGCCTGATCACCACGAGCATGCCGATGAGGCCGACGACCACGGCGGCCCAGCGCCGCGGCCCGACCTGCTCGCCGAGGAACGGGATCGACAGGGCCGTCACGAGCAGCGGCGCCACGAAGGCGATGGCGGAGGCGCTTGCGATGGGAAGGTAGTGCAGGCCGGCGATGAAGAAGACCGCCGAGCCGAGTACGCCGAGCGTGCGCAGGAACTGCAGCCCCGGCGCGCGCGTCCGGAGCGTTCTTCCGCCGGAAAGGACGATGGAGGGGCTCATGATCAGCACGAAGCCGATCCATCGCAGCCAGGTTATCTCGATGGCGGGAAGCGATCCCGAGAGCTGCTTGGCGAGCGTGTCCGACACGGAGAACATCGCCGTCGCGGCGAGGACGAGCAGGATGGCGCGGCCAGGCTCGTCGCCGAGGGCAGGACTCGCCGAAGCGGGGGAGGCGCTCTGCGCGGATGGGTGGGGGGCGGACACGGCGGCGAATCGGACCTGATACTTATAGCAGTCGCCCGTTCTCCCCGACGGCGATCCCTGACAGGCCAGCCCTGCGCGCGGCGCCAAGGCCGCTTGGCGGACCCGTCCGGCCGCTCTACGTACCGCCGGCTCGGCCGGCCGAGCGAGCCGGAGCACGCCATTGGACAGCCAGGAATTTCGCCGCTGGTCGCACCAGGCCGCCGATTGGTCTGCCGACTATCTCGAGAGCCTCCCCGGCAGGCCCGTGAGGGCGCAGGTGGAGCCAGGCCAGATCTTCCGCCAGATCCCGGATGCTCCGCCCGAGGCAGGCGAGCCGATGGAGGCGATCTTCGCCGATCTCGACCGCGTGATCATGCCCGGCATGACCCATTGGCAGCATCCGCGCTTCTTCGCCTACTTCCCCGCCAATGCTTCGCCGCCCTCGGTCATCGCCGAGCAGGTGACGGCTGCGATCGCGGCCCAATGCATGCTCTGGCAGACCTCGCCCGCCGCGACCGAACTCGAGACCCGGATGCTCGATTGGCTGCGCGGCATGATCGGCCTGCCGGAAGCCTTCTCCGGCGTCATCCAGGATTCCGCCTCGACCTCGACCCTGGCTGCCCTTCTCACGGCCCGCGAGCGGGCGCTCGGCCATAAGGGGAACAGCGAGGGCCTGTTCGGGCAGACGCCGCTGCGCGTCTACGCCTCGGCCCAGGTGCATTCATCGGTCGACAAGGCCGTTCGGATCGCCGGGTTCGGCGACCGTAACCTCGTCCGCATCCCGACCGCAGGACCCTTGTTCGGGATGGATGTCGGGGCCCTCAGGCAGGCCGTGGAGGCGGATATCGCGGCCGGGCTCAAGCCGGCCGCGATCGTGGCGGCGCTCGGCGGCACCTCGATCGGCGCCTGCGACGACATCGCGTCACTCGCAGAGATCGCCCGGGCGCACGACATCTTCCTGCATGTGGACGCGGCCTGGGCGGGCTCGGCCATGATCTGCCCCGAGCACCGCGCCCTGATGCGGGGCGCGGAACTCGCCGACAGCTTCGTGTTCAACCCGCACAAGTGGCTGTTCACGAATTTCGACTGCTCGGCCCATTTCGTGCGCGACCCGAAGGCCCTGACGGATACCCTGGGCATCCGCCCGCCCTTCCTGCGCACCCTCGGGGCGGAGGGCTTCGTCGATTACAACGAATGGTCCGTGCCGCTCGGCCGCCGTTTCCGGGCGCTGAAGCTGTGGTTTGTGATCCGCTCCTACGGCGTCGAGGCGCTACGGAGCATGATCCGCGACCACATCGCCTGGTCGGGCGAACTCGCCGAAGCGATCGGGCGGGAGCCGGATTTCGCCGTCGTCACGCGGCCGATCCTGTCGCTCTTCACCTTCCGGTACGCGCCTGCGGGGACGAGCGAGGAGGAGCGCGACCGGCTCAACGCCCGGCTGGTCGAGGCGGTCAATGCGGATGGCCGGATCTACCTCACGCAGACGACGCATGAGGGGCGGTTCGTCATCCGCTTCCAGGCCGGCGCAACGGGCACAACCCGGGAAGACGTTCTCTCGACGCTCGCGGTGGTCCGCGAACTGGCCCCGCGGGCGCGCGAGGCCGCAAGCCGGGCAGCCTGAGGCTGCCCGGCGGATAAGCGCTAGTCGATGATCTCGACGATGCGGCGGGTGCGCGGCTCGACCAGCACCGTGCGGTCGTTCACGACCGTATAGCGGTGATCGCGCACGCCGTACTCGGCCGGCACCTCGTAATAGGTCACACCATCGGCGGGCAGCACAGTGCCGACCCGGATCTCCTCGCGGTAGCGATAGGACGGGACGTTGCGGCTCTCGACATAGGTCCGGAAGCGCGGGCGCGTATCGATGCCCAGGATGCCGCCGACCGTACCGGTCGCCGCGCCCACAGCGCCGCCCACGACTCCGCCAACCACGCCGCCCACCGGGCCGCCGACCGCTGCGCCCGTATCCGCACCGCTGCGCGCGCCGGAGGCAGCGCCCGGGATCGTACCCTGCGCCAGCGCGCCCGAGACCGGGGCCGCAGCGATACCGGCCGCGAGCGCTGCGGCCATCAACACCGTGTTCCTCATCGAAGTCCTCCGTCTGCCGCCTGTGCGGCAATCGGGGCCTCAACGGAGCCGTAACGGCCGAGGTTCCCGGACAACCTTCGCGGGTGTGCCCGATGATTGCTGCTCGCGGCGGTGGCGCGCTGCGCCAGATCCCGCTTCGTCGCGTGAGGGCGCAGGGTGGCGACCCAGTCCGGTGCGGTTGCGCAGTGGCTCACCCGCGCCCGCAATGACGGACAGGGCCGCCTCTGCCGGGAGGTACCCTACGAGCCGCCCCCTCCGACATTGTCGTCGGAGGTATCGACCTGGATCGGAGGTCGGCTGGTGGGGGCGGCCGGTCGGGCCCGAGCTCGGGTCGGAGTCAAGGCCGGAAGCGCTCGATGCTGCTGGCGCGACACCGCCGTGGACTCGGCAAGATGCCGACCCGGCCTCACGCCCTCACGGGCGGAGGCCTGTCCCGCAGCAAGGATCGTCACGATCAACAGGCAGGTTCTTGCGCCGCTGCTCATCTTCGCAATCCTTCTCTTTGAGACGAATTGAGATGGAGCCACAGCCGGTGCCCGCACACTGGCACGAATCGCGGGGACCGGGCTGAGGCCTTGCTGCTGCGGGCGGTACCGGATCGCGAGAACGAGGCCGGGCGTTTCGCCTTCGCAAGCTCGGCGAAACTCAGCCTCGCGGCTGAGCCCCGGAGCGGGCGGAGGCGGGGATGAGGCGCATCACGATCGCATTCTGGGCCGCCCTTCTGCTCGTCGGAGCCCTGTGGCTGGCGGCAGATCCGGAGAGCCTAGCGCCGTCGGGGTTCTTTGCGCTGCGCGGATCGATGGTCCAGCTGAGCGGCGTTCTGGCGATCACCTGCATGAGCCTCGCCACCATCCTCGCAACCCGCCCGAAATGGCCGGAGCGGTGGACCGGCGGGCTCGACAAGATGTACCGGCTGCACAAGTGGCTCGGCATCGGCGCCCTGGTCCTGGCCGTCCTGCACTGGCTCTGGTCGGAAGCCCCGAAATGGGCCGTGCGACTCGGCTGGCTCGACCGCCCGCAGCGCGGACCCCGAGCGGTTCCGGATCATGCGATCGAGCAATTCCTCCGGACCTGGCGGGGGACAGCGGAGACGATCGGCGAATGGGCCTTCTACGCTGCCGTGCTGCTGATCGCGGCAGCCCTCATCAACCGCGTTCCGTACCGGCTGTTCTACAAGACGCACCGCCTCCTGGCCGTGGTCTATGTCGCCCTGGTGCTGCACGCGCTGGTTCTGGTCCGGCCGGCCTACTGGCTATCGCCGCTCGGCGTCGCCCTCGCGGTTCTCCTGGCATGCGGCGCATGGGCTGCGCTGGTGGTGCTCTTTCGGCGCGTCGGCGCCGGTCGGAAGGCGGCCGGGACGATCGAGCGGCTGCACTACGATCCGACCCTGCGGGTGCTCGAGGGCATCGTGGATGTTCCGCAGGGCTGGCCCGGCCACAAGCCGGGACAATTCGCCTTCGTCACCTCGGATGAGGACGAGGGAGCGCATCCTTACACGATCGCCTCCGCCTGGCGCCCGTCCGAGCACCGACTGACATTCATCACGAAGGAGCTCGGCGATCACACGAAACGCCTCCCGGACGCGCTCCGGATCGGGCAGCCGGTGACGATCGAGGGCCCCTACGGCTACTTCACCTTCGACGACGACTGCGCGCGCCAGATCTGGGTCGGTGGCGGGATCGGGATCACGCCGTTCATTGCCCGCATGAAGCAGCTCGCGATGGACCGGCGCGACTATCCGGACCGGCCGCACGACCAGCCGGTCGATCTCTTCCACAGCACGGCCGAATACAGCGAGGATGCGATCCGGAAGCTGATTGCGGACGCGGCTGCCGCCGGCGTGCGCCTCCACGTCCTGCACGACCCCCGCGACGGCAGGCTCGGCGGCGATGCGATCCGGGTGGCCGTTCCGGATTGGCGGGCGGCCAGCGTGTGGTTCTGCGGCCCGCCGGGCTTCGGAGCAGCGCTGCGGGACGACCTGGCGCGACATGGCCTGCGCGTCTCCGAGCGGTTCCACCAGGAACTGTTCGCGATGCGGTGAGTGCGCAGGGCGCCCGGCCGAAGCGGGCGGAGGACGCTCGCGTCCCGAGGAGGCGCGCTTCAGGTTGCGCGGCTTCGTGCCCGTCAGATGGCGCGCCCGACAAGCGCGCCGATGAGGGCTGTCGCGCCCATCGCGACGGCGCCCCAGAAGGTGACGCGGAGCATCGGGCGCAGCACGCCGGCCCCGCCCGCCCGCGCCCCCACGGCCCCGAGCACCGCCAACCCGGCGAGGGAACCGACCGAGACCGCCACGCCCGTCAGATGGGTCGGCGCCACCACGGCGATGACGAGCGGGAGGAGGGCCCCGCTCGCGAAGGTCGCAGCGGAGGTGAGCGCGGCCTGCACGGGCTGCGCGACGACGTGCTCGGCAAGGCCGAGCTCGTCGCGGGCATGGGCGGCGAAGGCGTCCTTCGCGGTCATCTGCTCGGCCACCTTGCGGGCGAGGTCGGGCTCGACGCCGCGGGCCACGTAGATCTGCGTCAGCTCGTTCAGCTCGGCATCGGGCATGGTCGCGAGCTCATGCCGCTCGCGTTCCAGGTCGGCCTGTTCCGTATCGGCCTGGGAGCTGACGGACACATACTCGCCGGCCGCCATCGACATCGCGCCGGCGACGAGGCTTGCGATGCCGGCCACGATGACCTCGCCGGGCCCTTTCGCGGCGGCCGCGACTCCGACCACGAGGCTGGCCGTCGAGATGATCCCGTCATTCGCGCCGAGCACGGCGGCGCGGAGCCAGCCGATCCGGTGGATGAGGTGCGTTTCCCGATGCAAAGGGTGCATGCCGTCCCCCCATAAACCCGACAAGGCTATTCTCGCGGCCGAGCGGCGGAATGCGCATCGCTCTCCGCCAGCCTCACGTAAACCGGATCTCCGCCTGAAGTCCCGGAGCATCGTCCGCCGTCCCCCCGCAAGGCCACGTCGCCGCGCTGGACGCCCACCCCGAACATGATCAGGCGCGAGCCGGACCGCTACGCCAAGTGGGCAGGCGGCATGGAGGGCGGCGACAGCAACCCGCTCGGGGCGCGGGCGCTCTACCTGTTCAAGGGCGGGAAGGACACGCTGTACCGGATCCACGGCACGAACGAGCCCTGGACCATCGGCGAGGCGGTCTCGTCCGGGTGCATCCGCATGATTAACCAGGACGTGATCGACCTTCACCGGCGGGTGCCGGTCGGCGCGAAGGTGGTGGTGCTCGGCAGCTAGAGCGGACGCGGTCCGCCCCGATTACCGGGCCTCGCTGTCTCCGACGGAGACGGACGGCTCCGCCAGCGCCGCCAAGGGCGAGCCGATCTCGACCGGCCCGGAGGTGAGCTTCTGAAGCCGCTCCGGGCCCGAGGTCCGGAGGATCGCCTTGAAGCTCGGGTGCATCGATCCATCGGCGAACGTGTAGGTGACGGGCTTTCGTCCGCCCTCCACGACCCGGGCGACAGCGAGGTCGTCGCGCTCGGCCTTCGTTCGCACGAGGCTCGCCACCTCGGGATCGGTCTCATAGGCCGGGCAGGGTTCGCTCGCCACGAAGGGCTCGGCCGAGTTCGCGGCAAAGACGTAGCGCCCTCCGCAACTCGCGACGCGCGGCGGGCGCCGCGTCACCTCGAAGTGGTCCGAGCCCTCCTTCAGGTTTCGCCAGAAGGCGACGTGCCGGTTCGAGCGTTGCTCGGCGAGGTTCTCGGGCGTGAAACGGAAGGGCAGCGCCTGGACC
The DNA here is from genome assembly GCA_023423995.1 of Pseudomonadota bacterium. GTDB lineage: Bacteria > Pseudomonadota > Alphaproteobacteria > Rhizobiales > Beijerinckiaceae > Enterovirga. Next base: position 28,733 of record JAFAEL010000163.1, read on the forward strand.
TGGATGCCGTCCTGTCCTCCCCGGAGCGCCTCCCGCGCCAGGGCGTAGAGCTCGGCGGCGCCGTCGTCCGTCATGGCGTAGCAGCCGGAGGAGGAGCAGGCGCCGTGGATCATGAGCGCGGAGCCGGTTCGCCCGAGCGCCCTGTCGAGCTCGTTCGGGAAGCCGAGGTCGAACGACAGGTGGAACGCCGAGTTCGGGTTCAGCTGGTCGAGCCCGACGGTGTAGAACCCCTCGGGTGTCTGCCGGTCCCCCTCGCGGATCTTGGGGCCGAGCTGGCCGGACCAGCGGCAGATCGGGTAGGTCTTCAGCCGGGCATACTCGCCGCCTGTGCTCCGCTTCCAGACCTCCAGCTCGTTCTCTTTCTTGAACACGCGAATGAGAATGGGGTCCGCGGCCGTCATGCCGTTCCCATTCATCTTGGCGAGCAGGCCAGGCGGGATCGGTGTCTCCCCCTTGTGCTGCCCCATCGTCACGCAACCGGCGAGGAGGAGCGCGGCAGCGCCGCTCAGGACGACCTTCATCTTCATGGTTCTGGAGCCTTAGCCGCAGACAATCTTTCCGCACCGTCCAAGAGCCTTGACGATCCTGGAGAGTGTGACGGGTCCCGGGTAGCCGGCGACGCTTGCGGCACCGGCAACGAATGAGGGCGTCGACGAGAGGCCGAGATCGGCTGCCAGCTTCATCTGGACCGATATGGCCTCCGCAACCTCCTGGCCTGCCGCTGACGCCATGTTGCCTTCGTTCCCGAGGTTCATGCTTCGGGCCACCGCAATGGCGCGAGGTCCCTCCTTGGTGCCGGAGAGGCGAACAGGCCGCGGTAGCCCTGCCGCCGAAAGCGCAAATGTTCCGGCCAGAATGGCTCGGCGAGAGATCGTTATCGAAGCTCCAGGACCAAGGTTAAAGTCGTGTTACCGCGCGGCACCCAGTGCGCTAGCGCCTACATTCCCGCGGAGTTCAGCAGGTCGAGCAGTGCGTTCTTGCTCGACATGCCGACAATGCGGGCGTTCGCCGCGGTCCTGCTCGGGCCGTTGAGGGCGATAAGGGTCGGTGGCCCCTCCGCTTTCAGCCGCGCGAGCATCGCGCGCTCCCCGTCGCCATCGCGCGTGACATCGACGACGACCAGGGTGAGTTCGCCGAGCCGCTTCTTCACCACCGGATCAGCGAAGACCGTGCGATCCATCGCTCTGCAGCTCGGACACCATTCGGCCGTGACATAGGCGACGAGCTGCTCAACGGCGAGATCTTCTTCACGCTGAAGAAGGCCAGGATCGTCATCGAGGGCTGGCGCAAGCACTACAACACCGTCCCGCCGCACTCGTCTCTGAGCTACGTCCCGCCCGCTCCACAGGTCGCCGGCTGCGCCAACCCGGCCTGCTCCGCCGGCCTCCCCAGGCGTCGCGCTCAGGCCGACAATGCATTAACCTTCAACCCAAACCACTCGTTGGGGGCCGGCCAGGATCACGTACCCGGCCCGCTTCTCCCCGATCGGGAGCCTGCGGCGGCTCCCCGCTCGACTCGTACAAAGTTCGAGTGTGGCACCAGCTTACAGCCGGAGCCCCAACGGATGCCCCTCAGCGAATTGCCAGACTGTTTTTCAGCAGGACCGGTTCGTTTCGCTCAACTACTCAGATCGGGCACTCGGGGTTGAAGGCCGGTCGGCGCTTCTCGCGATGCGCGGCAAGGCCTTCCTTCACGTCGTCGCCGGCAAAGCCCAGGATCTCGAGTGCGGTGGAGACATCGAAGATCGGGCCGGCCTGCCGCAGCCAGTTGTTGAGAGAGTACTTGGTCCAACGGATCGCGCTCTGCGCCCCCGTCGCGAGTTCCGTGGCGACCTCCAGCGCGGTGTCCTGCAACTTGTCATCATCGACACAAAGGGAGACGAGACCGATCCGCTCGGCTTCCTCTCCGGTCAGCGGGCGGCACGTCAGGAGGTAGTATTTCGCCTTCGCCATGCCGCAGAGGAGCGGCCAGATGACCGCCGCGACGTCGCCCGCCGCGACGCCGAGCCGTGTGTGCCCGTCGACGATCTTCGCGGCTTTGCCGGCAATCGAGATGTCGGCAAGCAGTCCGACCACGAGGCCGGCGCCGACGGCCGGGCCGTTGATCGCAGAGATGATCGGCTTGTTGCAGTTGATGACGTTGTAGACGAGGTCCTTCGCCTCCTTCCACGTCTTCATCCGCTCCGTCTGACTGTTGATGAGACCTTCGATCAGCGTGAAGTCGCCGCCCGCCGAGAAGGCGCGCCCGGCGCCCGTCACCAGCACGGCGCTGATATCCGGGTCCGCGTTGATGTCGCGCCAGATGTGGGTCAGCTGGGTGTGCGTCGCGGCATCGACCGAGTTGAAGGATTCGGGGCGGTTGAAGGTGATCCGAAGGATCCGCTCTGCCGGGTAATCGATCTGCAGCCGGTCGTACTCGACGTAACGCGTGCTCATGGCGATGGTCCTCGGTAGATGATGGCTCCCCGGCGACAGGCCGGCGGGTGGCGGCTGATTTCTCAGCGTCGCGGGAGCGGTCCGCTATGCATCACGCGTCCGGCAAGCGGCCTCCCGATGATGCGCTCGGCCATGCGTGCGGCCTCGATCAGACGCTCGAGATCGATCCCTGTCGCGATGCCCATTTCGTGCGCCATGAAGACCATGTCTTCCGTGCAGATGTTGCCCGCCGCCGCCCCCTGGCCGTGGCCGGCGAACGGGCAGCCGCCGAGCCCGGCAAGCGAGCCGTCGAAGAGCGTCACGCCCATCCGAAGCGCGGCATAGAAGCTGGCCGGTGCGGTGCCACGCGTATCATGGAGATGCAGCCCGATACGGGCATCCGGCAGCAGCTCTCGAACCGCCCCGATCCTGCGCTCGATGGAGAGCGGCGTAGCCCAGCCCACCGTGTCTGCGAGGTAGATCGCCGGCAGGGGAGCTCCGGCTTCCCGGCACAGCTCGGCGACCCACCGGACCTCGTCGAGCACGGCGGAGATCGGCACCTCACCCTGCAGGTTGCAGCCGAAGGCGGTCATCACATAGGCGGCCTCGATCGCAATACCGGCCGTTTCATAGCGGGGCAGCCATCCGGCCTGACGATGGCGCATCTCCTCGCGCGAGCAGCCGTTGTTCTGCCGGCTGAAGGGGTCGGATGCGTAGAAGAGGAGCTTGCCGGCGAGGTCGACCCCCGGTGCCGCCCTGGCCTGCTCGAAGCCGCGCTCGTTCAGCCACAATGCCGTGTGGCGCACGCCCGGCTTCTTGCGGATGCGCCCGAAAAGTTCGGCGGCGTCCGCCATCTGCGGGACGAGCTTCGGATTGACGAAGGATGCGACCTGGATGTCCTTCAGACCGGTCTCGGTGAGGGCATCCACAAGCGCAACCCGCTCCTCGATCGGGTAGATCGTCTTCTCGAACTGGAAGCCCTCGCGCGGGCCCTCCTCGTGGATATCGATGCGGCCGGGAAGATCACTCACGCGGCCGCATCCTCGACACGGGAGAGGACGAACACGACCTGATCGCGTTCGACATTCGCGTCCTGCCGGCAATGCACGGCAGTGACGACTCCCGCCCAGGGCGCCTGGATCGGGAGCTCCATCTTCATCGATTCCATCGTCGCTAGCCGCTGTCCGCCTGTCACGGGCGTGCCGGCCTCGACCTCGACTGCCACGATGCGGCCCATCATGGGGGCTCGGACGCGGCCGTCAGTCGAGGCCTCGGAGGCGAGGAGGTTGCCCGAGAGATGCGGCTCGACGCGGAAACGGACGCTCCGCCCGTCCGGAGCCACGAAGCCGACGCTCTCGTCCGCGACCGAGGACCGAAGGGCGCAGCTTCGTCCGTTCAGCACGCTCACCTGCCGGCCTGCCGCCTCGCCGGGTGCCACGGTGAAGCGCTCCTCACCGATCCGTACGCCGAGCGAGCCGTTTGCCTCGCGTTGACCGAAGGTAGCCTCGAAGGACTGGTCGCCGGCGAGGAGGCGAAGCGAGGGGGAGAAGGCCATGGTCGCGCCGCCGTCACCGAGGCGCCAACCAGTCAAGTCCGACCAGCCGGACCACGGGTCTGCGTTCTCGGCGCGACGCTTGCGCAGCCAGAGTGCGGCCGCGAGCGCGGCGTCCTCCGCAGTTGCGTTGCCGCCGGCCCCGGCTGTCTCGGTTTGCAGCAGCGCGTCGATCGAGCCCGTATGCACCTCGTTCCGGAGCACGTCCGGGTCCGTCGCGAGGCGGAGCAGGAAGTCTCGGTTCGTCTCCAGCCCGAGCACGCCGGTCTCGGCGAGGGCCGACCGCAACGCAGCGTAGGCGCCGGCCCGGTCCGGCCCCGTCGCGATCAGCTTGGCGATCATGGGATCGTAGAAAGGCGTGACCTCCGCGCCCTCGTCGACGCCGGCATCCACCCGGATGCCGCCCGGCAGCCGCAGCCTTTCGACCGTCCCTGTCGACGGAAGGAAGCCGCGCGCAGTGTCCTCCGCATAGAGGCGCGCCTCGATCGCGCAGCCCGTGACCCTGATCTCGTCCTGGCGGGGGAGGGCGGCTTCGCCGACGGCCCGGAGTTGCAGTTCCACGAGGTCGAGGCCCGTCACCTCCTCGGTGACCGGGTGCTCGACCTGGATGCGTGGGTTCACTTCGAGGAAGAATGCGCGCCGGCCCTGAACGATGAACTCGACCGTCCCGAGCCCGCCATATCGGACTGCTTCGCCGAGCCGGACGGCGTGGCCCAGGATCTCCTCGCGCAAGCCGACAGGAAGGCTCAGGACTGGGGCCTCCTCGAGGACCTTCTGGTGCCGGCGCTGCAGCGAGCATTCGCGGTCGAAGAGATGGATCACGCCCCCCCGGCCGTCACCGAGGATCTGGACCTCGATGTGTCGCGCCCGCGGCAGGAATTCCTCGACGATCAGCTCCGGGTTGCCGAAGGAGCTCTGCCCCTCTCGCATCGCGGCCTGGATCTCCTGCGCGGCATCCTCCAGGCTGGAGACGACCCGCATGCCTTTGCCGCCGCCGCCCGCGGCGGCCTTCAGCAGGACCGGAAGCTGCATCCCGCGGAGGGCTGACAGGATCTCGCTCGGGTCGCGGCTTGGCTGGATCGTCCCGGGCACGACCGGCACGCCCGCCTCGCGCGCGACGGCCTTGGCGGCGGCCTTGTCACCGAACTGGCGCAGCACCTCGGGCCGGGGGCCGATAAAGGCGATGCCCGCTTCCGCCAGCGCAGATGCGAGCGCAGGGTTCTCCGCCAGGAAGCCGTATCCGGGATGGACCGCATCGGCGCCCACGCGCCGCGCAGCCTCGACGATCCGCTCGATCTGCAGGTAGCTCGCCGAGGCCGGCGCGGGTCCGATCTCGATCGACTCGCCGATCTCGCGGACATGCAGCGCGTTCCGGTCCGCCTCCGAATGGACGCCGGCAACACCGATGCCGAGTCTGCGGCAGGTGCGGGCGATCCGGCAGGCGATCTCGCCACGGTTGGCGATGAGGATCTTCTTGAAGGGCATGCGTCGGCTCGGGCTCACATCCGGAACACGCCGAAGCGCGTAGGCCGCTTTTCCGTGCGGGCGGCGAGGTCGAGGAGAAGCGTCATGACCTGGCGCGTCTCGCCGGGCTCGATGACGCCGTCGACCCAGAGGTTGCGCGCGAAGTTGTAGGCGTCGGCGAAGCGCTCGTATTCGCCCCGGATCGGCGCCTTGAACGCCTCTTCCTCCTCGGCAGACCAGGAGCCGCCCCGCGCCTCGACGTTCTGGCGCTTCACCATCGCAAGGGTCGTGGCGGCCTGCTCCGGTCCCATGATGGCCGCGCGGCCGTTCGGCCACATGAACATCGCGGTCGGCTTGAAGGCCCTCCCGCACATCGCCAGGTAGCCGGCCCCGTAGGAGCCGCCGGTGATGATCGTGTATTTTGGCACGGAGGCCGAGCTCATCGCCGTGATGAACTTCGCGCCGGCCTTGGCGATGCCAGAGACCTCCGCCTCCCGGCCGACCATGAAGCCCGACACGTCAGCCAGGAAGAGGAGCGGCACGTCGCGCTTGCAGCACAGGTCGATGAAGTGGGTCGCCTTGAGGGCGGAGTCGGTGAACAGCACACCGGCATTCGCCAGGAGCCCGACCTGGAAGCCGCCGATCCTGGCGAAGGCCGTGATCAGCGTGGTGCCGTATTCGGCCTTGAACTCCTGGAGGCTGCCGTCGTCCACGAGCGCCTGGAGAACGGCCCGGGTGTCGGTCGGCTTGCGCGGATCGCGGCTGATCAGCTCGTAGATGCTGGCGGGATCGCGCTCTGGCCCCTGCGGCCGCGAGCGCGTCCAGCGCGAGGCAGGGCGGGCCGGCAGCTCGCCAACAAGGCGGCGGGTGATGGCGAGCGCGTGTGCGTCGTTCTCGGCAAGGTGGTCCGTGACGCCGCTCGTGCGGCTGTGCATCGCGGCGCCGCCGAGCTCCTCGGCTCCGGTCTGCTCGCCGGTCGCGGCCTGAACGAGCTGCGGCCCGCCGAGATACATGAAGCCCTGGCCGCGCACGATGACGATCTCGTCGCAAAGCGCCGGGATGTAGGCGCCACCCGCCGTGCAGGCCCCGAGCACGACGGCGATCTGCGGGATGCCGTCTGCCGACATGCCGACCTGGTTGTGGAAGATCGAGCCGAACAGGCCCTCGTCCGGGAAGATGTTGGCCTGGTCCGGCAGGAAGGCCCCGCCGCTGTCGACAAGCGTGATGCAGGGCAGCTCGTTCTCCCAGGCGAAGCGCTGGGCCCTGACATGCTTCCGGCAGGTCATGCCGAAATAGGTGCCGCCCTTCACGGTCGCGTCGTTTGCGATGATCATGCAGGGGCGGCCCTGGATCGTGCCGACCCCCGTGACC
>JAFAEL010000202.1 GCA_023423995.1 Pseudomonadota bacterium
GGCCTGAACCTCTGGCGCTATCTAGGCGGGCCCTGGAAGCTGGAAAGAAGCTTCCGGTTCGGTGGCTAGCGTGACGCCATTACCGGGCAGGTAATCGACCTCGGGCGACCCGATCCTCATCATCCCGGCGTCAGAACGGAGACGATGATGAGCACCTTCGCGATTGCCCGGCTGCAGGACGTAGAGGTCGGGCCCGACATCGTCCGCTATGTCGAACGCATCGACGCAACCCTCGCACCGTTCGGCGGACGCTTCCGGGTCCACGGCGGCCCCTATGACGTGATCGAGGGAAGCTGGGCGGGGGATGTGGTGATCCTCGAGTTCCCGGACCGCGCGGCCGCCCGGAACTGGTACGGCTCGGCCGCCTACCAGGCTATCCTGCCGCTGCGCACGGAGAACGCCGCCTCCGACGTGATCCTGATCGACACGGTGGACGAGGACCACCGCGCAACGGACATCCTTCGGGGCTGACCGAAGGCTTCCGGGACGGCCCTAACCCAGGCTGAACTCAAGCAGGATCGTTCGCTGTGCAGCCGAGAAGTTATCGTCCGAGATCAGGGTGAGGATCTGCCGCCCGGAAGCCGGGTCGAGATGGAGGGCCATCCCCTCCATGTTGTCGATCTCGTACTTCCTGTCGGACTCGAAGATCACCTCGCCGTCCACCAAGGCCCCGGGCCGAAAGGCATCGGCCCCAAGCCGGCGGATCCGGCAGGCGACACCGGTCAGGAGGCGATATCGTCTTTCCAGCAGTAGCGCCTCACCGGAGGGTAGGAAGGCGAGGTCGGTGATGTCGAAGCCCTCGGATCGGACGACATCGAAGTCGAACGGCTCCCCGCCCAGCACCCAGCCGGACGTGGGTTGATCGTCCCCGGCCCTCGCCCGTTCCGCCATCGTGACGATCCGTCCGGCGAGCGGCTGGCCTTCCGGCACGATTGCCAGCGCCTCCAGGCCTTCGTTGGACGACAGTCGCTTGACGGCGGGAGGGAGCGGCAGGGGGAATCCCCTCGCCCGTACGCCGTCCTGGGCCCAGGCGTAGCGCCTGATCTCCTGAACCCGTTCGAAGCCCACGAAGGCGTCCCGGCCCGCAATCGCCAAGCACTCGGAATCCCATCCGTTGCCCCGCCGCAGGGCGATGCCGTTCTCGCCGAGAATCGGGGCCACGGCCGCGTCCGTCAGGCCCGAGGTCCGGCCGTCCTGCGCGACAACGCGGGCCGTCAACCACTCCGCCCGATCGGAGACCGCCACGATCTCGCCGCCATCGGCCGAGCGCCACAACCCCGACCAGCCGCCGAATTCGGGACTGCCGGAGGACAGGACGAGACCGGAGCGGAACGTGAGCCGGCCGAACTGCGTGCGGTCGGGCTCGCTCGGAAGCAGCGCCGGAATCGGCGTGGCCTCGACGACGATCGGCCCATCTCCGGGCGGCAGGCCCGGCTCGGCGGCGAACAGCCGGGACGCAGCCGCGAGCCCGGCTGCGGCGACGCCCCCGAACCCGAGAGCGAGCGCCGCCCGTCTGCTGGAGCTCAAGCGGCGTGCCGCGTCCGGCCGAAGCGTCCGTTCACGGGAGGCGGAGCGGATTCGTCGAAGAGTTCGGCGAGCTTCTCCGTCATCACGCCGCCGAGTTCCTCGGCATCGACGATGGTGACGGCGCGCCGGTAGTAGCGCGTGACGTCGTGGCCGATTCCGATCGCGATCAGCTCGACGGGCGAGCGTGTCTCGATCTCCTCGATGATGAAGCGGAGATGCCGCTCCAGGTAGTTCCCAGGATTCACCGACAGCGTCGAATCGTCGACCGGCGCCCCGTCCGAGATCACCATCAGGATCCGGCGCTGCTCCGGCCGCCCGAGCAGGCGCTTATGCGCCCAGTCGAGCGCCTCGCCGTCGATGTTCTCCTTGAGAAGGCCTTCGCGCATCATCAGCCCCAGGTTCTTCCTAGCCCGGCGCCATGGTGCATCGGCAGATTTATAGATGATGTGACGAAGGTCATTCAGGCGGCCTGGATTGGCCGGCTTGCCGGCCTGCAGCCAGGACTCGCGCGACTGGCCGCCCTTCCAGGCCCGGGTGGTGAAGCCCAGGATCTCGACCTTGACGCCGCAGCGCTCGAGCGTGCGCGCCAGGATGTCGGCGCAGGTCGCCGCGACGGTGATCGGCCGCCCGCGCATCGAGCCTGAATTGTCGATCAGCAGGCTCACGACCGTGTCGCGAAACTGCATGTCCTTCTCGTGCTTGAACGACAGAGGCTGGTGCGGATCGAGCACGACTCGCACGAGCCGCGCGGGATCGAGGATCCCCTCCTCCAGGTCGAACTCCCACGAGCGGTTCTGCTGCGCGAGAAGCCGCCGCTGAAGGCGGTTCGCCAGCCGGCCGACGACGCCCTGGAGATGGGAGAGCTGCTTGTCGAGATAGGCGCGAAGACGGGAGAGTTCGTCCGGATCGCAGAGCTCGTCCGCCTCCACGACCTCGTCGAACTTAGTGGTGAAGGCCTTGTATTCGGGCCCGCGGGACTCGTTGGCGCGCGTCGGAGGCGGCCGCCAGGATTCTGAGGCGGCCTCGGAATCGCTGTCCTCGGATTCCTCGGGCAGTTCTCCAGAAGGGGCATCCGCCGCCTCCATGGCACCATCCTCGAGCTCGTCGGCAGCCTCGTCCTGAAGCTCGACTTCCGCCCGCTCGCCCTGGCGCTGCTCCTCGGCCTCGCCCTCGCCGCCCTGTTCCTCGCTCTCCGCCTCGCCCTCGTCCTCCTCGTCCTGCTCGTCGCGGTCGAGGGCGCTCTCGTCCGACATGTCGAGGGACGAGAGCAGGTCCCGGATCGAGCGCGCGAAGTCGCGCTGGTTCTCGATGTTCTTCAAGAGGCCGTCGAGGTTGCGGCCCGCCTTGGCCTCGACATGGTCGCGCCAGAGGTCGACGATCTTGGCCGCGGCCTCGGGCGGCTTCAGGCCGGTGAGCCGCTCGCGGACCATCAGGGCGACGGCGTCCTCGAGCGGTGCGTCGGCCCGGTCCGTGATGTCCTCGTACTTGCCGCCACGATGGTAGCGGTCCTCGATCATGGCCGTGATGTTGTCGGCGACGCCCGTCATCCGGCGCGATCCGATTGCCTCGACCCGCGCCTGCTCCACGGCATCGAAGAGGGCGCGCGCGGCCTGGCCCTGCGGGGCATGCCGGCGGTGAACGGCTGCGTCGTGGCAGGCGAGCCGCAGCGCCATCGAGTCCGCATGGCCGCGCACGATGGCGACGTCATCCGCGGACAATCTGCGTGGCGGCTCGGGCAACCGCGCCTTGCCGCTCATCAGGATCGGCCGGTCGGACGCGTAGGTGACTTCGAGGTCGGGCTGGCGCGCGAGAGCCCGCATGGCGCCCGTGATGGACCGCTTGATCGGCTCGTTCGGGGCTTCCTTGCGGTCGCCCGGCTTGCGATTGGAGATGGACATCAGACCTTCGGATCCGCCTCGAACGGCCGCAGGAGCAGGTCGTCCCAAGTGTAGGGGCACTCGGGCGGGAACTCGCTCACATCGAAATGTGTCTCGAGCGATGCCCAGTCGCGTGCGCTTGGATAGATCTCCGACAGAGCCTCGTCCCGACGCGGCTTGAGGCCCGGGTTCTGACGAAAGAGCCTGTCGAGCCGCCTTCGCTGCTCGCGGATCGAGAACACCCAGCTCGGCGTCCGGAGCTCGGGCTGCTGGTCCCACTTCAGCATGTGCATCACAAGCACGCGCAGGGCGCTCTCGAGCTTAGCGAATTCGCTCCTGCCCACGTCGCTCAGCTCCTCGGCGATGTTCTCCGCATCGATCTCGTCGAGCCGGCCGGCACGGAGCAGAGCCACCTGCTCCTGCACCCAGGTATAGAGATCCTCGTCGTAGCGCGTGGAGGCACCCGCGCGTGCCTCGGGCCTGTTCCTGACCGCGGACTGGCTCATGATGCCCTCCGTTGCCGAGGCCCGATCATAGCAGATCCAGCAGCGGTCGCGGCGCTCAGCTCAGCGCCACGTTGACCGCGCTCTCCGGCAGTTCCTTGCCGAAGCAGCGCTGGTAGAACTCCGCCACCAGCGTCCGCTCGAGCTCGTCGCACTTGTTCAGGAAGGTCACCCTGAACGCGAACCCGATATCGCCGAAGATGTCGGCGTTCTCGGCCCAGGTGATCACCGTGCGAGGCGACATCACGGTCGACAGGTCGCCGTTGATGAAGGCGTTGCGGGTGAGGTCGGCCACCCGCACCATCTTGCCGACGATGTCGCGCCCTTCCGGCGTCCGGTAGTGGTGCGCCTTCGAGAGGACGATCTCGACCTCCTCGTCGTGCGGCAGGTAGTTCAGCGTCGTCACGATGGACCAGCGGTCCATCTGCGCCTGGTTGATCTGCTGGGTGCCGTGATAGAGCCCGGTCGTGTCGCCGAGGCCGATCGTGTTGGCGGTCGCGAAGAGCCGGAATGCGGGGTGCGGTCGAATGACCCGGCTCTGGTCGAGCAGGGTGAGGCGACCGGAGGATTCCAGCACCCGCTGGATCACGAACATGACGTCCGGGCGGCCGGCATCATACTCGTCGAACACGAGCGCGATGTTGTTCTGGTAGGCCCAGGGCAGGATCCCGTCCTTGAACTCGGTGACCTGCTTGCCGTCCTTCAGCACGATCGCGTCCTTGCCGACGAGGTCGATGCGCGAGACGTGGCTGTCGAGATTGATGCGCACGCAGGGCCAGTTCAGCCGCGCCGCGACCTGCTCGATATGGGTCGACTTGCCGGTGCCATGGTAGCCCGTGACGATGACGCGCCGGTTGCGCGCGAAGCCGGCCAGGATGGCGAGGGTCGTCGGCGGATCGAAGAGGTAGTCCGGATCCGTGTCGGGCACATGCGAGTCGGGCTGCGAATAGGCAGGCACTTCCAGGTCGGAATCGATCCCGAAAACCTGCCGAACGGACACCTTCATGTCCGGCATGCCAGGAACGGTGTTGTCAGTGACGAGCATCGAGAAGCCTCTTCGGCGGCGGCTCAGCGAGAGCCCTGCCGCCCTTGTCACGGCGATCGGCGGGTAGGCGACCTGGGATTACGCCCTGTCCTTAGCGGCGCCCCGCCGCGGGCGCAATTTGCACCGGCGCCGAATTCGCTTGCGCTCCCGTCAGCACAGGCCGGCCGCCTTGAGCGTGTCGTGGGCGTTGATGATGTCGCGCAGCCGCGGCTCGTAGGATCGATCCCCGCCATGCGCGTCCGGATGGAAACGTTTCACCAGGACCTTGTACTGCGCCTTGATCTCGACCGCACCGGCGCTCTCGTCGAGACCGAGCGTCTCGAGGGCCGCCATGACGGGACCCGGCCTGCGGGGCTTCGCCGGCTCGGGGGTCGCCCGCGTCCCCTCGAAGCCCGCCGAGCGCATGACGCCGAGCGGGTCGAGGTAGTCGAATTCTTCTGGGTTCGCTGCGCCATCCCGCCTGCGGCGGCCGCCGTTGACGGACATGTTCCAGGTCGGGCGGTGCCCGACCGCCGCCTCCTTCTGGTACTGCTGGACGTCCTCGTCCGACATGCCCGAGAAGTAGTTGTAGGCGGCGTTGTACTCGCGGACATGGCCCAGGCAGAAGCGCCAGTACTGGCCCTCCCGGCCCCTCCCCTTCGGGGCCCTGTGGAGGCCGGGTTCCGAACAGCCCGCGCGCTCGCACACGGCCGCCTCCTGACGCGGCTGCTCGCAGCGCGGCTTGATGCGGACCTTGTCGAAAAGCGGCGAGTTGAGACCCATGACGGACCGATTATTGATGGGGCAGGACGAAGCGGCAAGCCGTCGGCGAGCGACGGAAAGCAGGGAGCATGATCGTGAGCTTACGTGAGCGAATGGCCGAAATCGTGACCCGGGAGCTTCGGCCGACCGAGCTCAGGATCGACGATGAGTCGCATCTTCATGCCGGGCATGCCGGCTCGCGGGAAGGCGGGGAGACCCATTTCAGGATCGATGTCGTGTCTGAAGCCTTTGTCGGCAAGAGCCGCGTGGAGCGGCACCGCATGGTGAACGAGCTCATGACGGATGCGTTCGGCCGGGACGGGCTCCACGCCCTTGCGATCAGGGCGAGAGCGCCAGGGGAGTGAAGCCCCGACCGCACGGGCTCAGCGCCGCTCGCGGGGCGTCAGGAGATAGATCGACAGGGCACCCGCCACCGCGATGCCGAACCCGGTGAACAGCGTTCCGTAGATCTCCTGCGCCGGAGTGCCCGCGATTTCGGCAGCCCGGACATAGCGCCCGGAGAGCCACTGCCCGAGGCCTGCCCCGCCCATGAAGGCGAGGTTCATGATCGTCACCCCCTGCCCGAGGAGATGTGTCGGCATGAAGGAGCGGGCATGCGCCATGAGAATGGCGAAGGGCGCCCCGAAAGCGCCGACGAAGAACAGCAGTCCGAGGGCGACCGCGCCCGAATGGCTGCCGAACAGCCCGAGCGCCAGCCAGCCGACGACCGTGGCCGTGAACCCCGCCACCGCCGTACGCTTCGCATTCCCGGCCAGCCTGTTCAGAGGCGCATAGAGCAGCGCACCTGCCGCCATGACGAGGCCCAACGCGGTCGCGCTGAGGCTCCGCTCGGCCGCATCGAAGTGGTGCACGTTCTCCAGGTAGGGCGCGATCCACAATCCGCGCGTAGCGATGACGCAGGCATAGCCGACGAGCGCGATCGGGAAGATCGGCCATAGCTGCCGGAGCGCGAGGATCTTTTTTGCGCCCTCGAGCGGCGACACATGGCCGCCCGGCGCGACCGCGCGGGGCGGATCGCGAATGACGCACGCCACATAGATCAGCGTCGCGGCCGTCAAGCCGGCCATGCCCATCATGGCAGGACGCCAGCCGAACGCACCGACCGCGAGGGCAAGCGGCATCCCGGAGAGGGGGTCTCCGAGCGAGCCCAGCCCGAGGAGCAGCGACGACATCGTCGCGAAGCGTGCGGCCGCGTAGGTGCGGGCGATCAGATAGAACCCGGCCATCAAGACCGGCGCGCAGCCGCCTCCGATCAAGGCCATGGCGATCAGGCCCTGCGGGAAGTCGCGCGCGAACGCCAGGAGGGCCGCCCCGAAAACGGCCGAGCTCATCCCGACAGAGAGCGTCCGGCGCGGGCCGAAGCGGTCGAGTGCGATGCCGACCGGGATCTGGCAGAAGGCAAAGGCGAGGAGGAACGCGGCCTGGAGGCTCGCAAGCCCGGCCGCATCGAGCGCCAGGTCGCGCGAGAGATCGCCGGCCACGACGGCCAGGAAGGCGCGGTAGAACTGGCTGAGAACGTAGGAGGAGAGAAGGGCGAGAAACACGATGTCGGCCGGACGACCCGCGGGCGAGTCGCCGCCTGCCTAACATCCAGGCAGTGTCACGTCGAACGTACCTGGACGCGAAACGGGCATGCAACGATCGCGTGCCGGCGCGACATCCTCAGGCAAGGTCGCAGGCCCACAAGCCGCCTCCGAACGAGGAGGCTCGACATGGCCGCCCATATCATCCCCACCGTGCTCGGCATCCTGGCCCCGCTGTCGGCCATCCTGTGGCTTCTGACCCGCGGTATCTGAGCCCCGCCTGCGCGGCGCCCGTCAGGATGATCTCACCCCCTGATCCGCCCGCTCGAGCGCCCCTTCGGCTGCCGCCAGCGCGCATATCCGGTGGAGACGAGCTTCGACACGGCGATGCCGTCCGCGACGGATACGGCGAGGGCCAGCCTCACGTCGCCATTGGCGAGCCTGAGATAAGCGTCCACGGCCGCAGCGATCTCCCCCTCCGCATCGGCGGCCAGTTCTGCCGCGGATAGTCGCTCCCCCCGTCGAGTATCGGCCATGCCCGTGCGCCCTGAATCGTGTTGTTCCTATTTTGTTCTCGACACGCGGAGAGTCAACGCGGAATGCGAAAACGCCCGGCCATCGCTGACCGGGCGCCTCGCTGTCGAACGGTTGGACCAGGCCGCCCGAGCAATCGCGCGATATGGCGACTCGAACTGAGGCGGGATTGCGTCCGCGGCCGAGAAATGATGCTGACAGCCGTCTTTGGGGACGCTTCGACGCGGTCACGACGCCTCCGCGATGCGGCATCCGGATCCCCTCGACGCCCTAGCTGCAGTGCAACATCGAAGCGTAGCCGTTCGGAACCGGACAGAGCTCGGGTCATTCCCCTTCCGGCTGCGGGGCCGATAGCGGGAGATCGCATGCCGGATTTGAATGCGGCGTTCCGGGACATCGTGGACCGGCTCAACTGGCTGCCCGACTGGGTCGTCACCTTGCTTGTGCTCGGCGGAGCGACGGCCCTCGTCCTCGCCCTTCACGGTGTGCTGACCCGCCAGCTCCAGCGCATCGTCAGCGCTCGCGGGCTGTTCTGGCGCTCGCTCGTACAGCGCACCTTCGGCCCCGGCCGGCTGGCGCTCGTGATTGCGGCCGTCAGCGCTGCGACGCCGATCGCGCCGATCCCATGGGAATGGCAGTCCGGCCTGCGCCACATCCTGCTCGTCGCGACGGTCGCTCTCGTCGGCTGGATCGCCGTCACGGCCATTCATATCGCGACGACGATCTACCTGCGGCGCTTCAAGCTCGATTCGGAGGACAACCTCCTGGCGCGGAAGCACGTCACGCAGATGCGGATTCTCCAGCGCGCGGCCGTGACCCTGGTGGCGCTGATCACCACGGCAATCGCGCTCATGACCTTCGAGCCCGTCCGGCAATACGGCGTCAGCCTCCTGGCCTCCGCGGGCGCGGCCGGCCTGATCCTCGGCCTCGCCATGCAGCCGGTCCTCGGCAACCTCGTCGCCGGCATCCAGATCGCGATCACGCAGCCGATCAGGCTCGAGGATGCGATCATCGTGGAGGGCGAGTGGGGCTGGGTCGAGGAGATTACCTCTACCTACGTGGTCGTGCGGCTCTGGGACTGGCGCCGCCTCGTCCTGCCGCTCACCTATTTCATCCAGAAGCCCTTCCAGAACTGGACGCGCGAGGGCGCCTCCCTGATCGGAAGCGTCTTCCTTTACCTCGACCACACCGCGCCGATCGACGCGATGCGGCGCAAGCTCAAAGAAGTCGCCGCCGCCTCGCCGCTCTGGGACAAGCAGGTCGTCAACCTGCAGTTGACCGATGCGAAGGAGGCCGTGATCGAGGTGCGCATCCTGGTGAGCGCCCGCAACGCGCCCCAGGCCTTCGATCTGCGCTGCGAGGTCCGCGAGAAGATGATCGGATGGCTACGGGAGAACCATCCCGAAGCCCTGCCCCGGCGCCGGGCCGAGCTCGTCCGCGACACGCTCTCGCTCCACCGGCAGGACGCGATGCCGGCGATCGAGGCCGCCGCAGCCTGACGGGCGGCTCTCAGGTGCAATCGTTGCGCTGCGCCTGAATGCGCGTGATCCGCCCGCGCCGGTCTTCCTGCCAGTCGATGCGGGTCTCGCTGAAGCAGGGCAGGTTCTCAGGGTTGAACAGCGCGCTGTTCAACCGCGTCACGGGATCCGAATAGACCGTGAAGCCCTCCCGGATCAGTTCGTCCCGCAGCCACTTCGCTGACGAGCCCGGCGGATGGTTGCGGGCGATGCGCGCCTTGAAGCCCTGGTCGCCGGGGACCCCGGCGGCGATGGGCGGGAACTCGGGCGCGCAGCCGGCGAGCGCGGCGGCAAGGCTGAGGAAGGAAAGAAGGCGCACGACAAACTCCGGACCGCGGCAACTCTAGCGCTCCCGCGCCGCCGGCGGGAGGTCCCGGTCCCTGAACGACCTGGGGAACGCCGGCGATTGTTCCTTTTTTGTTCTGTTGATAAGCTGTTGGCATTCCCGGCCCGGCATCGCTCCGTGGCAAAGACGGGCGCTGGGCGTGGTAGATTGGCGGCAGGCAGAACATCCGTGCGCTACCCCCCTCACATCCTCGACGAGATCCGCGCCCGGTTGCCGGTCTCGAGCGTCGTCGCCCGCAAGGTACGGCTGAAGAAGGCCGGCCGCGAATGGAAGGGCCTGTCGCCCTTCAATGCGGAGAAGACCCCCTCCTTCTACGCCAACGACCAGAAGGGTTTTTACCACGACTTCTCGTCGGGGAAGCACGGGGACATCTTCACCTTCCTGATGGAGACGGAAGGCCTCTCCTTCCCGGAGGCCGTGGAGCGGCTGGCCTCGGAAGCCGGCGTCGACCTGCCGAAGGCCAGCCCGGAGCTGGAGCGCGTCGTCGAGCGCCGGCGCGACCTCTACGACGTGCTCGAAGCAGCCTGCCGCTTCTTCGAGAGGCAGCTCGCCCAGCCGGCGGGCCAGAAGGCGCTTGCCTATCTGGACGGGCGCGGCATCGGGGCCGAGACGCGCCGGGAGTTCCGCATGGGCTTTGCCCCGGATGCCCGGACGGCGCTGTTCGACCACCTCCGGAGCGAGGGCATCGACCGCGACCTGATCCTGCGGGCAGGCCTCGCGATCGAACCCGAGGACGGTCGCTCGCTGTACGACCGGTTCCGGGGGCGGGTCATCATCCCGATCCAGGACATGCGCGGACGCGTCGTGGCCTTCGGCGGTCGCGCGCTCGCGCCGGACCAGCAGCCCAAATACCTGAACAGCCCGGAGACCGAACTCTTCCGCAAGGGCGAGCTCGTGTTCAACGCCCACCGCGCCCGCGAGCCGGCGCACAAGGCGAACTCCGCCATCGTGGTCGAAGGGTATCTCGACGCCATCTCCGTCTTCCAGGCCGGCATCCGGAACGTCGTCGCTACGCTCGGCACCGCCTTCACGGAGGAGCAGATCGCGCTCCTGTGGCGCCTCGCGCCCGAGCCCGTGATCTGCTTCGACGGCGACAAGGCCGGCCGCAACGCCGCCTTCCGGGCGGTCGATCGCATCGTCCCGTCGCTGAAGACGGGCTTCACCTTCCGGTTCGCCTTCCTGCCCCCCGGCCAGGACCCGGACGACGCCGTCCGGCAATCGGGCCCCGATGCATTCCGGGCGATCGTCGAGGAAGCGAAGTCGTTCTGGGACGTGATCTGGCTGCGCGAAACGGAGACAGCCCGGCTCGACAGCGAGAACGGCCAGGCCGTGTTCGAGACCCGGATCCGCGAGGTGGTGGGCCAGATCGCCGATCCCACCCTCCGGCGCCGCTACGAACTGACGGCAAAGCTCCAGGTCACGGACTTCCTCTGGCAGCTCGGCAAGCGGAACGCCCGCGCGCGGCTTCGCGACACAGTCGCCATGCCGTCATTGCCCAAGCTCTTCTCGGCCGAGCCGACCCGGCTCATCGGCCTGGAGCGCGTGTTCCTGGGCATGTGCGTCCACTACCCGGACCTCGTCGAGCAGAACCGGGACCGTGTCGCCTCGATGAATTTCAGGGGCGAGCATGAGGGAACGCTGTTCCGGGACTTCGTGGCCGACCTGCTGCGGGTCATCGACGAGGACGACACGCGCTCCTTCCGCGACTTCTACAACCTGCTCTCGGATGGCTTCTTCCCCGCGCTGAATTTCCTGCACGGACGGGAAGACCGGCAGGCCTCCCGGCCCTGGGGGCACAATCTGTTTGCCCGCTTCCCGGTCCTCCAGCGCAGCGTCCCGGAGCGCTTCATCGAGGAAAGCTTCTCCAACTTCATGGAGCTCCTCTGGCTTCGCGATCTCGAGGACGAGCTGAAGGACGGGGTCGAGTCGATGCCGCCCGATGCGGATGACGGCTATTCGCTGTGGCTCGTCCATCTGCAGCAGGACATCCTGGAGAATCGCGAACGCATCCTGCGCAAGGAGCTCGAACTGGCCGAGGAGGCGACCTTCTATCGCTCGGCCGGCGGTGGAAATCTCGTCGCGGCCGACCCGCGCGGAATGATGCTGCGCCAGCTCGCCGTGGACCTGATCGCGCCACCGGAACAGGCAGCCTGATCCCGTCGCGAGCCTCCTACCGCCTTGATGCGGCAGGGCTTCACCTTGCATTGGCGGGTTCCGGCGCTAAATAGCACTTGGCAGGAGCTGCGCTAGGCAGGCCCGGAAGCGGACGGCTGCCGGTTGAGCAGCTTCCGCCGCCGGACATGCCCTACCCTGGCGCGGCAGTGCCGAATCGGCCTATCGCGCAGGAGATGCGTTTGGCTGGGAAAAGAGATCTTGGTTAACGGTCGGTCAGGCAGATCGGCCGTATAATCATCGAACGAGCTGCGGGGTGGCAGGCGGCAACGCCTTGCTGCCTTTCGTGCGTATCCGAAGTTCGAGCTTGGCCATGCGTGCGACTGGCCCGAGAGCTCGGCTTAAGGCAAGGCTGATCATGGCGACGAAGACCACCGAAAGGCAAGAGGCCGAGGCGGCTCCCGAGCAGCAGACCGACGGGCCGCTGCTCGACCTGAGCGATGCCGGTGTCCGCCGGATGATCAAGAACGCCAAGCGGCGCGGCTATGTCACCTACGACGAGCTGAACGAGGTTCTGCCTCCGGACCAGAACACCTCCGACAAGATCGAGGACATCTACGCGATGCTCAACGACATGGGCATCAACGTCGTGGAGCCCGAGGAGGCCGACGACGGCCAGAAGGAGGGCGAAGGCGGCGAGGAGGAGGAGGCCGAGGGGACCGAGGTCGCCGAGATCACCCCGGCGCGCGCCGTCGCGCTGCGGCCGGACGCGCCCGCCAAGGAGCCGACCGACAGGACGGACGATCCCGTCCGCATGTACCTGCGCGAGATGGGCTCGGTGGAGCTCCTGTCCCGCGAGGGCGAGATCGCGATCGCCAAGCGCATCGAGGCCGGCCGCGAGGCCATGATCGCGGGGCTCTGCGAAAGCCCCCTCACCTTCCAGGCCATCATCATCTGGCGCGACGAGCTCGTCGAAGGAAAGGTGCTGCTGCGCGACATCATCGACCTTGAGGCGACCTATGCCGGCCCTGACGGCAAGGGCGGCCCGAAGGAAGGCGAAGAGGCCGAGGGCGACGAAGACGTCGAGGCTGAAGGTCCGCGTCCGCCGGAAGGCGACATGGACGACGACGACATGGAAAACAACGTGTCGCTCTCGGCCATGGAAGCCGAGATCAAGCCCCGCGTGCTCGAGATCTTCGACAACATCGCCGAGAACTACAAGAAGCTGCGCCGCCTCCAGGTGGAGCATGTCGAGCAGCGGCTGCAGAACAAGCAGCTGACGCCGGCGCAGGAGCGCAAGTACAAGCAGCTGAAGAACGACGTCATCAAGGACGTGAAGTCGCTCTCGCTGAACGGCGCCCGGATCGAGGCTCTCGTCGAGCAGCTCTACGACATCAACAAGCGGCTGATCAGCCACGAGGGCAAGCTGATGCGGCTTGCCGAGTCGCATGGCGTGGCGCGCGACCAGTTCCTGCAGCACTACCAGGGCTATGAGCTCGACCCGAAATGGGTCCTGCGCGTGTCGAAGCTCGGCGGCCGGGGCTGGCGGGAGTTCGTCGCCAACGGCAAGAACCAGATCCACGACCTGCGCGAGAACATCCACACGCTCGCGTCCGAGACCGGCCTCGAGATCCAGGAGTTCCGGAAGATCGTCTCCATGGTCCAAAAGGGCGAGCGCGAAGCCCGCCAGGCCAAGAAGGAGATGATCGAGGCGAACCTGCGCCTCGTGATCTCGATCGCCAAGAAGTACACGAACCGCGGCCTACAGTTCCTGGACCTGATCCAGGAGGGCAATATCGGCCTGATGAAGGCCGTCGATAAGTTCGAGTATCGGCGCGGCTACAAGTTCTCGACCTATGCGACCTGGTGGATCCGGCAGGCGATCACCCGC
>JAFAEL010000211.1 GCA_023423995.1 Pseudomonadota bacterium
GGCGAGGATCTTGGCGAAGATCTCGCGGCCCTTCTCTTCCACCGACATGCCTTCGAGGATGTCGCCGCAATTGATGTCCATGTCGTCGATCATGCGGCGGTAGATGTCGGAATTGGTGGCGAGCTTGATGGAGGGGGCGGGCTTGGCGCCGAAGGCGGAGCCGCGGCCGGTCGTGAAGCAGATGAGGTTCGCGCCGCCGGCGACCTGGCCGGTGGCGGCGACCGGGTCGTAGCCCGGCGTGTCCATGTAGACGAAGCCTTTCTCCGTCACCGGCTCGGCATATTCGTAGACGGCCCGCAGGGTCGAGCGGCCGCCCTTGGCGGCGGCCCCGAGCGACTTCTCGAGGATCGTCGTGAGCCCGCCCGCCTTGTTGCCGGGCGAGGGGTTGTTGTTCATCTCGCCGCCGTTCTTGGCGGTGTAGTCCTCCCACCAGCGGATGCGGTCCACGAGCTTCTGCCCGACCGCGACGGACGCGGCCCGGCGGGTCAGCAGGTGCTCCGCGCCGTAAATCTCGGGCGTCTCGGACAGGATCGACGTGCCGCCGTTGCGCACCAGGATGTCGGAGGCGGCGCCGAGCGCCGGGTTCGCGGTGAGTGCCGAATAGCCATCGGAGCCGCCGCACTGGAGGGCGAGAACGAGTTCGGAGGCGGGGCGGGTCTCCCGCCTCGCGGCGGCCGCGAGCGGGAGCATGTCGCGGATCGCCGCGACGATCGCCTCCACGGTCTTCTTCGTACCTCCTGTCTCCTGGATGGTGAGGGTCCGGAAGGTGTCCGATTCCGAGAGCCCGTATTCCTGCTTCATCCGGCCGATCTGAAAGACCTCGCAGCCGAGGCCGACCATCACGATCCCGGCGAAGTTCGGGTGGCTCGCATAGCCCCACTGGGTGCGGCGAAGGACCTCGAAGCCCTCGCCATAGGCGGCATGGCCGCAGCCGGTGCCGTGCACGATCGCCACCACGCCATCGACGCCCGGATATTCGGCCAGCAGACCGGAGCGCTCCACCGCATCCGCCGCGAACCGCGCCACGGAGGCCGAGCAATTCACGCTCGTCAGGATGCCGATGTAGTTCCGCGTGCCGGTCTTGCCGCTCGCGCGTCGAAAGCCCTGGAAGGTGGCGCGCTCGGCCTCGGGCAGGAGGCCGTCATCCCGGGCGTCCTCCGCGAAGCGGTAGTCGCGCTCGAAGTCGTGCAGGCCGACATTGTGCTCGTGCACCCATTCGCCGGGCGCGATGTGGCTTTTGGCGAACCCGATGATCTGGCCGAACTTCACGATCGGCTCGCCTTCGCGGACGGGCAGGACGGCCATCTTGTGGCCCTTCATGATCTTCTGCCGCGCCGTGATGCCGTGGGCCGTATCGCCCTGCCCGACGACATCGACCGCGATCACGACGTTGTCCGTACCCCCAAGGTGAATGACGCGCGGCCCGTTCATGGCGAGTTCATGCCTCCCTTTGGAAGCATTCCATACGGCGTTTCCGAGCGCGATGCGAACGACATCGGGCCGCGCCGTACGGGGGAGCAAGGTCATGTCGGGGGGATCTGCCGGCCGGGCGCCGGTGCTGAACATCTGGGACGATCACTGGGATTTCCGTCCCGAGGATTGTCCCTGCGACGTGGATTTCGTCGCATGGCTCGACGAACAGGGCATCCGTGATGCCTCGATCTATCATTTCGGCACCGGCGGGCATCACCATGTCGGCATCGAATGCGCCAAGCCGGAGCGGCAGAACCACGTCCTCGCCATCACGGCTGCGCCGCGCGAGCACGAGGCCTTCGTCCAGCTCGCCGTGTCGCGGCCGGAGGTGCTGCGCTTCTACAATGCCGTCTTCGGCGACATCTATCTGATCAACGAGCAGTTGCTGCCCGAATTCGACGTCGTCACGCTGTTCCACCTCTGCGAGTTCAGGGGGGCGGCAAACGACGAATACGGCGCCCTGACCGATCTCGACGTGACCCGGATCCTGACGCGCCGGCTCAGGCCCGGCGGCCATATCCTGTTCTTTCCCGGCTCCTTCGCCTGGGATCGTACCAATGACAGCGCCAAGGATGTCGTGGCGGAATGGGAGCGCGACGGCGGCGTGGAGTTGGTCGGCCGCTTCAAGTCGCTGATCGTCTATCGAAAAGCGCCGTAAGGCCGTCGGCAAACCCTCGCGACAACCGCCATCCGGAGGGGAGGAAAAGCCGGAATGCGCAGGCTCGATCCTCTCCGGCAGTATCGAACCCCCTCATCCGGGCCGCGTTTGCGGGACAGGCCAGGACGGCCGGACAGGAGGCGGCGATGCGGAGCGTGTTGCTGGGATTCGCGGCGGGTGCCGCCGTGTGCCTTTCGGCGGCTGCAGCGAGCGCTGCGCCGGGCATGCCCGGCGGGATAGTCGGCGCGGGCGAGGCGCAGCCGGTCGCGATGTGCGGCTATTCGTGCCGGGACGGCGGACGCTACATGCCGGGCCCGCCGAGCGTCTGCCACGAGGAGGGCATGCGCCATTGCGGCCCCATGATGCGCGACATGATGCGCGACGACCGTCCGCGTTACCGCGAGCGCCGGCGCGATTGGGACGATGACGACTACGACCGTCCACGGCGCCGCGATCGTGGCGACGATTACGACCGTCCGCGGCGGCGGGACTTCCACGACGAAGAGTGACGAACGGGCCCCGCCGCGGCACGCAGCCGACTTGCCGGAAATTCGGGGTCGGGTCATGAGTGCGGGATGACCATCCATGCCGTCCCGCCGCTGACCAACGCGCCCGCGCAGGTCCTGCTGGAGCACCTCGTTGAGCGGCTCGGCGCCGCCCATGTCCGCACCGACCCGGACGAGATCGCCCTGCACCTGCGGGAGGAGCGTGGCCTCTACCATGGGAGCGCCCTCGCGGTCGTGCGACCGGGCTCCAGCGAGGAGGTCGCCGCCGTGGTGCGGGAATGCGCGGCCGCGGGCGTCGCGATCGTGCCGCAGGGCGGAAACACCGGGCTCGTCGGCGGCGGCGTGCCCTATGGCGGGATCGTTCTCTCCCTCGCGCGCCTCAACCGCATCCGCGAGGTCGATGCCGTGAACGCCACCATGGTGGTCGAGGCCGGCTGCGTCCTGGCGGACGTGCAGAAGGCCGCCGACGAGGTCGGGCTCCTGTTCCCGCTGTCGCTGCCCTCCGAAGGCTCGTGCCGGATCGGCGGCAACCTCGCCACCAATGCCGGCGGCACGGCGGTCCTCCGCTACGGCAATGCGCGCGAACTCGCGCTCGGGCTCGAGGTCGTGCTGGCCGACGGGCGGATTTGGAACGGGCTGACGGCCCTCCGCAAGGACAATACCGGCTACGACCTCAAGAACCTCTTCATGGGGTCGGAGGGCACGCTCGGCATCATCACTGCCGCGGTGCTGAAGTTGTTTCCAGGTATACGCTCGCGGGCGACGGCCTTTGTTGGCCTCGCCTCCCCGGGCGACGCCCTGAAGCTGTTCGAGCGGCTCCGCGCCGCCGCGGGCGCCGAGCTCACGGCCTTCGAGTACATGCCGCATTTCGCGCTCGAGATCGTGCTGCGGCACCACACTGCGGCCGTGAAGCCGCTGGCCGGCGAGCACCATTCCTACGCTCTCATCGAACTCGCCTCGCCGCAGCAGGATGCGGACCTCACCTCCATCTTCGAGGAGGTGATCGGGGGCGCTATCGAGGACGGATTCGTGGAGGACGCGACGATCGCCTCCTCGGATGCGCAGCGCCTCGCCCTGTGGGACCTGCGGGAGCGCCTGTCGGAGGTGCAGCGCTTCGAGGGCGGCTCGATCAAGCACGACGTGGCGGTGCCGGTCTCGCGCGTCGCCGAGTTCGTGGAGCGCGCGAGCGCCGCCTGCGAGGCCGAGATGCCCGGCGTCCGCGTCTGCGCCTTCGGGCATTTCGGCGACGGCAACATCCACTTCAACCTGTCCCAGCCCGTCGGGATGGATAAAGGCGCCTTCCTGGCGACCTGGGAGACCTTCAACCGCATCGTGCACGACATCGTGCGGGAGATGCACGGCTCCATCTCGGCCGAGCACGGGATCGGGCTCATCAAGCGCGACGAGCTCCCGCACTACAAGGACCCGGTCGCGCTCGACCTCATGGTCACGCTCAAGCGTGCGCTCGATCCGGAAAACATCCTCAATCCCGGAAAGGTCCTGGCTTTGGGCGAGAACCTCCCGGATGCGCTTCCCGGCGGAGGTGGCTAACCATGGCGGCCGGGGCGGAGTTCGATCTTCTCGCCTTCGGCGAGCCGTTGATGGAGTTCGCCGAGATCACCCGGGACGGCGAACGCCTCTATCTCCCGGGCCATGGCGGCGACACCTCGAACTTCGCCATCGCGGCGGCGCGCTGCGGGGCCCGGACGGCGTTCTTCTCGCATCTCGGCGATGACGCATTCGGGCGCGGCTTCCTCGAACTCTGGGACCAGGAAGGTGTCGACCGCTCGAGCGTCGTGATCCGCAACGGTGTCCGCACCGGGATCTACTTCATCTCCTACGGCCCGGACGGGCACGAATTCAGCTATTTCCGGGGCGGCTCGGCCGCGAGCCTGGTCCGGCCGGAGGACCTCCCGCTCGACCTGATCGCGCGGGCCCGGGTGCTGCATGTCTCCGGCATCAGCTCGGCCATCTCCTCCTCCTGCGCGGATTCGGTCTTTGCGGCGATGCGGCACGCAAAGGCGAATGGCCGCCTCGTCTGCTACGACACCAATCTGCGGCTCGCGCTCTGGCCGCTCGATCGCGCTCGCGCCACCATCCACGCGGCCGTGGCGCTCTGCGACATCGCCCGACCCGGTCTCGACGATGCGAGGAAGCTCACCGGCCTCGAGACCCCGGACGAGATCGTCGATTTCTACCTCGGCCTTGGGCCGAAGATCGTCGCGATGACACTCGGCAAGGACGGTACGATCGTGGCGACCCGGGACGAGCGCAGGATCGTGCCGAGCCAGCGCGTCCAGGCGGTCGACGCCTCGGGCGCGGGCGACACCTTCGGAGGAGCGTTCGTGGCCGAATGGCTCCGGTCGGGCGATCCCTTCCGGGCAGCCGAATTCGGCAACGCCGCCGCGGCCCTCAAGACGCTCGGCTACGGCGCGGTGGCGCCGATGCCGCGGAGGGACGCGGTGGAGCAGTTCATCAGGACGGGCGAGGTGGAGCCCGCCTCCTGACGATCAGGCAGGAAGCAGGGCTTCGCAGACTGCAACGACGACGACGGCCGAAGCGAGGACGGCCAGAGCAATACGCAACACGATGCTTGGTCCAAAGTAACGTGCGAACCGAACGCCCGTAGGCGCGGTCTGTTCAGGGCCGCGACGCTGCTTCGCACGGGGAGAGGCCGCGGCCGGCATCTGGAGATGCCACCACGGATGTCCTAAGACGCCGTCAACCCGGCTCGCCTCGCGCGGCCACGGAGGAGACAGACAGATATGTATCCAGAGGTCCTTCTGCACGTGGCCGGCGAGTGGCGCGGCGCCCGCTCGGGTGAAACACGCCCGATCGTGAATCCGGCGACCGCCGAGGAAATCGGCCGCCATCCGGTTGCCGGCAAGGCGGACATGGACGAGGCCCTGGATGCAGCCGAGCGCGGCTTCAAGACCTGGCGCGCCGTCTCCGCCTTCGAGCGCAGCAAGATCATGCGCAAGGCCGCGAACCTGCTGCGGGAGCGCGTGGACGAGATCGCCCGGATCATGACGATCGAGCAGGGCAAGCCGATCGCCGAGGCCAAGGGCGAGACGCTCGCCGGTGCCGACACGATCGACTGGTTCGCCGAGGAGGCGCGCCGCGCCTATGGCCGTGT
>JAFAEL010000232.1 GCA_023423995.1 Pseudomonadota bacterium
GCGTTCTGCTCCAGCGCGTCCTTGGAGACGGTCGCGACCTGCTTCTTGGCCTCGGCCAGGAGCGTGAGCGCGGGCATCTCGTAGTCGCCGCCGGAGAATTGCGGCTCGGGGCGCCGTGCTGCCAGCCGGGTCGGGGCGGCGGGCGCCGAGACGCGGCTCGGGGCGCTCGACACGCGGGCCGGTGCGGCAGCAGGGCGCGGCGGCTCGTAGGCCGGCTCCTCGTCCTCCGCGTCGAATGGCTCGATGTCCTCCGGCTCGTCCCGGATCTCGTCGCGCTCGGGCTCGACCGCGATCCTGCGTCCCGCACGGGCCACCGGCGCGACCGGCACCTCGTCCTCTTCCTCGTCGTCGAAGTCGTGCACGGCCGGCGCGGCCCGACGCTCGAGCGGCGCGGGCTGGACGGGCCGGGCCGCAACCGGGCGGGGCCCCGGGCGGAGGTCGTCGAAGGAGGGCTCGCGCCGGGCGGTGACGGGCGCCGCCACCCGCCGCTCGAGCGCCGGCACGGGGCGTACCGGCAGGGGATCGTCGTCCTGGCGGCGAGCCTCCAGCCCGGCCTCCACCTTCCGGCGCACGGCCGATTTCAGGCTCATGGCGGCATGCGCGAGGGCACCGAGCGAGATGATGGCCCAGCTCGGCTCCTCGTCCGAGTTGCCCTCGTCGCGGTCGTCGAGGCGGCGACGGCGCGGCGCCGCGTCCTCCTCGGTCACGGCAGGGGCGCGCCGGCCGGCGCTGCAGGCGGCGGTCAGCAGGAGGATCGCCAGGGCGGCAAAGCCCAGGCCCGCAATGGCGGCTCCGGTCGCGCCCGAAAGGCCCACGAGGTGCCGCAGCCCGAGCACGCCGTCGCCCACCACCCCGCCGAGGCCGGTGAGAAGCGGCCAGCGCGTCGTGGGCGGAAGGGCGCTGGCGGTTGCCGCGCAGGCCATGATGCCCCCACCCCAGAGAAGGAAGCGGATGATCGGCCGATCGAGCTTCTTGTGCCGCAGGAGGCGCAGCCCCCAGGCTGCGGGCCCCAGCAGGAAGGCCACCGCGCCCAGCCCGAAAACCTGGATCAGCAGGTCGGCCCCGATCGCGCCCGGGGAACCGAGAAGGTTGCGGGCCGGTGCGGAGGTCGCGTTGTTCCAGCTCGGATCGTTGACGGACCAGGTCGCCAGCGCCAGCGCCGAGGCGATCGCGCCCGCCACCAGGACGATGCCGCCCGCCTCGACGGCGCGCCGCCGCAGGAATGCTCCCAATGCCTCCGAGAGGCGCTCGAGAGGCGAATCGTAGCGACGGATGGTGTGCATTCGGGATACGCGACGAATATGGTTGACCGCCGTGCACCTTAAGGAGGGGCAGTTAAGGCGCCGCTAACCCTGCAGTTGCGCCAGCACGCCGAGCGGCTTGGCCAAGCCCCTCCCCGCGGGAGGGCACGAATGCTATCTAGGCGTCATGGCGATCGCAGCGCTGCAGACCATCCTCGACCGCATCGATTCCTGGCCCGAGGAACGGCAGGAGCGCGCAGCTCAAGTATTGCTCCTTCTCGAGGAAAATGACGCGGCAGACGACCTAGAAGTCAGTGACGATGATCTGGCAGAAATCGATCGACGCCTCGCCGACAAGGATGCTCGAAGCATAAGCCTGGAAGAATTTCGCCTCGAAATTGATCGCATGCTTACTCGGCGGTCCTAGCATGGACGGCGCTGAGCCTGCCGTGATCGAGATGCCAGAGCCGCTCGGCATCTTCGCTGGCTCCCTATTCAGTCGAGGTACCGAATACCTCTCAGCATTCGAGCACCTTACGCGTGAGGGTGCGCTACCCTACGCTTACGCTGGATCATTTTTATTCTCCCACTCCCTTGAGCTGCTTTTGAAGTCGTATCTCGTAGCGCGGGGCATGTCCAAGCAAGAGACTAGACGTATTGGGCACAATCTTCCGGTTTTACTCTCTCGCTGTGAAACCGCGGCGCTTCCTGAGGTCCGGAATCTGCGCGCATTCGTGAATCATTACCACGAAATGAATAAGGATTTCGATTTCAGATATCCATCCGGGTACAAACTGAGCATACCAAGACCGGCCGACTCGCTACGTATCGGCTCCGACCTGCGAGATGCGATCGCTCGATTTGTGGAAGCCGAACGCATCTCTGCTGAATTGAAATTTGCAAGCTCCACTCGCCATTTGCGCGGATCACGAATTCGCTGGTCTGATTAGAAAGCCGGTCGACTTATCTTGAGCGCTGCTGTGAACCGTCGGCCCAAGGCTACCGCCCTGGTCAGCTGGACCCTGTTCGACTGGGCGTGCCAGCCCTTCTTCACGCTGGTTACGACCTTCGTGTTCGCGCCCTATTTCGCAGCCGCGCTCGCGCCCGATCCCGCGCGCGGCCAGGCCTGGTGGGGATACGCGACCGCAGCGGCCGGCCTCGCGCTGGCGGTGGCGTCGCCGGTCCTGGGCAGCATCGCGGACGCGACCGGCCGCATGAAGCCATGGATCGCCGCCTCCTGCGCGATCCTGGCCGTCGCCTCGGCCACGCTCTGGTTCGCGGCCCCCGGGGCCGGCTATGCGGTCCTTCTCGCGCTCGTCGCCTTCGCGATCGGGACCGTGGCGGCCGAGGTCGCGGCCGTGTTCAACAACGCCATGATGTCGCGGCTCGTCGGCCCTGCCGGGCTCGGCCGCCTTTCCGGCACCGGCTGGGCGGTGGGCTATGCCGGAGGGCTCGTCTCCCTCGTGATCGTCCTCGGCTTCATGGCGGCCTCGCCCGAGACGGGGAAGACGTTCTTCGGCCTGACGCCCGTCCTGGGGCTTGATCCGGCGACACGCGAAGGGGACCGGGCCGCAGGCCCCCTCGCCGCGCTCTGGCTGATCGCTTTCGTGTGGCCTCTCTTCGTTTTCACGCCGGATGCGGCCGGCACGGGCGCGCGGGCGCGGGATGCCGTGCGCGACGGCATCGCCCGGCTCCGCCAGACGATCGGGGAGGCCCGCGGCCGGCCCGCCATCGCACGGTTCCTCATCGGCAACATGATCTACCAGGACGGGCTGGTCGCCCTGTTCGCCTTCGGCGGGATCTACGGCGCGGGCGTGTTCGGCTGGAGCTCGACCGAGCTCGGCATCTTCGGCATCCTGCTCACGGTGTCCGGCACGGTGGGCGCAGTGATGGGCGGCATCCTGGACGACCGGTTCGGGGCTCGTCCCGTGATCCTCGGGGCACTCTGCGTCCTGATGTTCGTGTGCGTCGGCATCCTGTCGCTCGGGCGCGAGCACGTCCTGTTCGCCATCGCCATGGAGGCGCCGTCGGACGCGGGCGGGCTGTTCGGCAGCGTCCCGGAGAAGGCGTTCCTGGGCCTCGGCCTGCTGATCGGGGCCGTCGCCGGCCCGCTCCAGGCCTCCTCGCGCGCCTATCTGGCCCGCACGGTCCCGGCCGAGGATGCCGGCCGCTATTTCGGGCTGCTCGCCCTCTCCGGAAAGGTGACGTCCTTTCTCGCGCCGCTTTCTGTCGCCATCGCCACGCAGGTCACGGGGACCCAGGCCGCCGGGCCGGCCGTCCTGGTTCTCTTCTTTGCGGCGGGAGCCGCCCTGATCGCCGGCATCCGGCGTGCCTGACGGACGAATTCCGCGCGGCTCACGAAACAAGGACGCAATGGAACGCCATTACGCACGGAGAATGCCGAGCCTCGTCCGAAACGGATGCCGCACCGTCATGCAGAGGCCGGTCGCCCCGACATGATGCGCGCACTCTCAGCGCTCGGCGATACGGCGCTCCTGGCGCCCGCCTCGCTGCTCCTCCTCGCCTATCTGGCGGCCCTGCGCCGCTGGCCCGACCTGCGCGCGCTCGTCGTGACGCTCGCGGCCGGGCTGGGCGCGACCCTCGTATCCAAGCTCCTGTTCAAGGCGTGCGGCGGCGCGATCGACGTCGTCGATCTCAACAGCCCGAGCGGCCATGCGAGCTTCGCCACGCTTTTCTACGGCAGCCTGACCATCATGCTGGTGTCGGGCCGCTCGCGGGGGATCGCGCTTGCGGCCGGGCTGGCGGCTGCCGCACTTGTCTTCGCGATCGGCGCAAGCCGGGTCGTCCAGGGCATGCATAGCAGCGAAGAGGTCGTGGTCGGCTGGCTGATCGGCCTTGCCGGCCTCGCCATCTTCCTCGCATTGCGGCGCCCTGCCGAGGTCCGTCCGCTCCCGCCCGTTCCGCTCGCGATCGGCCTCGCGCTGGCGATCATCGTCGTGGACGGCCGGCATTTCTCGCCCGAGCACCATATCGGCCGGATCGCCAGGAAGGCGAGCGCAGCGCTCGACATCTGCCTTCCGCCGCAGGTCACCGACCTGAAACTCGGAGCAGCGAGAACGACGCGCTGACGGGTTGCGGAGCGCGGGCACAGTTGCAAGGCTCGCGGCTCCCGACTCGACCTTTATCTCGGAGGAGTGGATGCGACGACGCAGGCGGACTCGGATCGTCGCGACCTTGGGGCCGGCCTCGTCCGGCACCGAGATGATCAGCAAGCTCTTCGTGGCTGGCGCCGACGTGTTCCGGATCAACATGAGCCATACAGGCCATGACAAGCTCCGCGAACTCGTGCGCACGATCCGCGAGGTGGAGGCGCATTTCGCCCGGCCGATCGCCATCCTGGCGGATCTCCAGGGGCCGAAGCTCAGGCTCGGCGCCTTCGAGGGCGGGCATGCGACCCTCGTGCCCGGAAGCAGCTTCACGCTCGATTCGGAGGACAGGCCCGGCGACTCGACGCGCGTCCGCCTGCCCCATCCGGAGATCCTCGCTGCGCTCGAGGTCGGAGACGCGCTCCTCCTCGACGACGGCAAGATCCGCCTCGTCGCGACAGAGGTCGGGCCGCACCGGGCGGTGACCAACGTCGTGGTTGGCGGCGAGATCTCGGACCGGAAGGGGGTTTCCGTCCCGGACACGACCATCCCGGTCTCGGCGATGACCGCCAAGGACCGCTCGGACCTGGAGGCGGCGCTCGACGCGGGCGCCGACTGGATTGCGGTCTCCTTCGTGCAGCGCCCCGAAGACGTCGCGGAGGTGAAGAAGGTGGCGCGCGGCCGCGCCGGCGTCATGGCCAAGATCGAGAAGCCGCAGGGCGTGGCCCGTCTCGACGAGATCATGGATTTCGCGGACGCCATCATGGTGGCCCGCGGCGATCTCGGGGTCGAGATGCCGCTGGAGAGCGTTCCCGGCACCCAGAAGCGCATCACGCGCCTGTGCCGGAAGTTCGGAAAGCCCGTGGTGGTCGCCACCCAGATGCTCGAATCGATGATCTCGAGCCCGGTCCCGACCCGCGCGGAGGTGTCGGACGTCGCAACCGCGATCTTCGAGGGTGCGGACGCCGTCATGCTGTCGGCCGAGAGCGCGGCAGGCAGCTACCCGGTCGAGGCGGTCAGCACCATGAGCCGCATCGCCGAGGAGATCGAGCGCGATCCGACCTACAGGAGCGTCATCGCCAACCAGCGGCCCGCCCCGGAGGGCACGAGCGCGGACGTGATCGCGGCCGCTGCGCGGGAGATGGCCGAGTACCTGGAAATGGCCGCCATCGTGTGCGGGACCTCGTCGGGCGCAACCGCCCTCCGGGTCGCGCGCGAGCGGCCGAAGCCGCCCATCATCGCGGTCACGCCGAATCTCGGCACGGCGCGCAGGCTCTGCGTCGTGTGGGGCCTCCACCCGATCGTGACGCCCGAATCCACCAATCTCGACGACCTGGTCGATGGGGCGACCCGGACGGCCGTGCGGGAAGCCTTCGCGGCCCCCGGCGACCGCATCATCCTGGTGGCGGGCGTGCCGCTTGGCACGCCGGGCGCCACCAACATGCTGCGGATCGCCCGCACGCCTCCGCGCTGAGGCGGCCTCACGAAGTATTCGCTCGCTGTTGACTGCGGCCGCGGCCCTCCCTTTAGTCGAGACCGGGAGGCGGCCGAGCAACGAGAGGTTTTTCCATGAGACGAGTTATGTTGGCCCTGGCAGCCGCCATGGCCATCTTGCTGACGATACCCCTGGCCGCAAGAAACGTGCAGGCGGCCGAATCGACCAACGTCGCCCGGCAGATCCTCGAGCATGATTCCGCCCGGATAGACTATGCCCAGTATCGGCGGTACCGCCACTACCGACGGCCGTATTACCGCCCGCGTTACGGTTATCATCGCCGCTATTATCGACCGCGGCCCTACTACCGCCCCTACTACTATCACCGACCCTGGGGCTACCGGCGCTACTACTGGTAAGGCGACGAAGGGCGGGAGAGAGCTTCCGCCCTTCTTCATAGGAACCGACGATTGGCCGCGCCCGTTCTGCCGTCACGCTTCCGTCTTGGGGACGAAGGCGGTTCGGCATGCCGGGTTCCATGGAAGACACGACGCAGAAGCACGGTCCGGTCACCTCCGCTCTCGCGACCGCAGGGCTGGCACTGGTCCTCTCGGCTGCCCTGGGACGAAGGCCCGCGCCCGGAGTTCGGGGGCACGAGCCCTCCGACAGGGAGGACGGGACATCCGCGCATGACCCGCACGAGGCCGCCCGGGAACCGGGCCGGGGACGAGCGGCCGCGCAGCCGCAGGAGATACCCGCGAAGGGCTGGTGGGACATCACCTGGCGCGTCTACGAGGAGATCGGCCGCGATCGCATCCTGGCGGTGGCGGCCGGCGTCACCTTCTACGGGCTCCTCGCCCTCTTTCCGGCCATCGGCGCGTTCGTGTCCCTCTACGGGCTCGTGGCCGACCCGGCGACGATCTCCGAGCACCTGAACACGCTGGCGGGCTTCCTGCCCTCGGGAGCGCTGGAGGTCATCGGCGGGCAGATCCAGCGAATCACCACGGGGAGCCAGACCGCTCTCGGCTTTGCCTTCTTCTCGAGCCTCGCGATCTCCATCTGGAGCGCCAATGCCGGCATGAAGGCCGTCTTCGACGCCCTGAACGTCGCCTATGGCGAGACGGAGAAGCGCAACTTCTTCATCCTCAACCTGACCTCCCTCTTCTTCACCTTCGCGGGCATCATCTTCCTCGTCATCGCGATGAGCGGGGTGGTCGTCGTGCCCGTCATCCTGAATTTCCTCGGGCTCGGCGGGGAGACGGATTGGATCGTTCGGGTGGGACGATGGCCGGTCCTCCTCCTGCTCACGATATTCGCCCTCGCCGTCCTGTATCGGTACGGCCCGAGCCGCGATCACGCGCAATGGAGCTGGCTCGCGCCGGGAAGCATACTTGCCGCAATCGGCTGGATGGTCTTCTCGATGCTGTTCTCCTGGTATGTCGGCAGCTTCGGCAACTACAACGAGACTTACGGCTCTCTTGGCGCCGCGATCGGCTTCATGACCTGGATGTGGCTCTCGGTGACGATCATCCTGGTCGGGGCGGAGCTGAACGCCGAGACCGAGCACCAGACGGCGCACGACACCACGGAAGGCCCGCACGCGCCGCTCGGCGCAAGGGGCGCCAGAATGGCGGACAGCATCGGCGCCGCGAAGGCCTGAAGCCCAGGCAGACCAAGGAACCCGGGCCCCGGCCACGCATTACTCGCAGGACAAACGGGCGGGCCCCGACGAGGATCGAAAATGGCCGAAGCAGGACAGACAAGCCGTACGGTCGCCGGAAATGCCGGCACGCCGGGCGCGACGATCGGGACGAAGGGCGCGGGATCGCAGCAGGGCGAGCCTGGCGATCTCAAGACGATCGCCACCGAGGTCGCGAGCGAGATCGCGCACACGGCGGCGGAGCAGAGCCGCGGGCTTCTCCAGGCTGCCAGAGGCACGGCGACGGGCTTCGTGGACCAGCGCAAGGACACTGCCGCGCAATCGATCGCCGACCTCGCATCGTCCCTGCGCGAAACCGGAAACACCTTCGAGGAGCAGCCCAGCCTCAAGGCCTTCGTGGGCAGCGCGGCCGACGGCCTCGACCAGCTGGCGACGGGCCTGAAGGAGCGGAGCTTCGCGGACATCTACGCCGACGTCGAGGCGCTGGCCCGCCGCCAGCCGATCACCTTCGGGGCCGGTGCAGCGATCGCAGGGTTCCTGCTGGCGCGGTTCATCAAGAGCTCCGCCGAGGAGCTTTCGGAGGCCAACGCGGCCCGTGCGCGGGCTCGCAGCAACGTCCGGCCTCGGACTGCCGGGACCGGCGGCATGGCGGGCACGACCTGAGGAGAACGTCATGGCCGACGGACAAGGAGCCAGCCTCCAGGGACTGGTCGGAGACGCACTCCGGGACGCTGCCGATCTCGCGGGCAAGGAATTCGCGCTGTTCCGGGCGGAGATGTCCGAGAACGTCGCCGGATTTGCGAAAGGGGCCGTCATGTTCGGGGCGGCCGCGGTCTTCGCCGTGGCGTCGCTGATCTGGCTGACGCAGGCGCTGGTCTATGGGCTCGAGCTGATCATCCATTCCCGATGGCTCTCGGCCCTGATCGTCGGGGGTGCGCTGGCGATCATCGCGGGCGTGCTCGTCTTCGTCGGGAAGAACATGATCTCGGCCAGCAGCCTCGAACCCAAGCGCACCATCAGGCAGCTGAAGCGCGACACCGAGATCCTGACGGAGAGGACCTCCTGAGATGGCGTCGGAAACCTCACGCGAGATCGAGACCGAGATCGAGGCGACTCGCGCTCGCCTCTACGGCACGATCGACCGCATCCAGAGCAGGCTGACGGTCGCCGGCATCGTCGACGAGGTGATGGGTTCGGCGGGCGTTCCCCGGACCCAGAACGGGCACGACTTCGTGCTCGGCCTCATGCGCCGGCACCCCCTGCCCGTGATGGTTGCGGCCGCCGGCCTCGGCTACCTCATCTACCGGATGAACCGGCAGCGCGCCGCCGAGACCACCATCGCGGATGTCGACTATGTCGAGGTCCCGGCGATCAATGACGGACAGGCCCGGCTCTACGATCCCGACCTGCCCTCCCGACACCCCAATCCCGACGCCATCGAGGGCCGCTGGCCCCATGGCGCGCAGGCATGACCTAGATCGGAGATCGACCATGAACGAGGCAGAGAAGCACTATGCCGGCCAGGGCGGCGGCACGGGCCTGAACGAGACCAACGGCCAGGGCGGAGCCACGCGCCATGGCGGCTCCTCGCACGGGGCGGCGGCCGGTGCCCGCGACGGATTGAAGAGCGCGGCGGAAGCCGCCCGGTCCGCGGCCGAGACGGTGCGGGAGACGGCGAGCGAAGCCTATGAGCGGGCGACCCGCCGGACCGGCGAGCTGCGGCGGCGCTCCGCATCTGAGCTCACCCGTCGCCGGCGGGGCATCGAGGCCTTCGTCGAGGAGAACCCCGTGATGGTCGGCGTCGCCGGCCTGGCGGCCGGGCTGCTCATCGGCTCGCTCCTGCCGAGCACGCGGCGCGAGAACCAGGTGTTCGGGCGCTATGCCGACGAGGTGCGGGAGCAGGGCATGCGCTATGCCCGCGAACTCGCCGAGCAGGGCAAGAGCATGGTGGAGGAGAACCTCCAGGCGGCGACGCGCGGCGGCCGCGAGGAGCGCCAGCCGGGCGAAGAGGGCCGCGCGGCCTGACCGACCCGACTCGCCGGCGGCTTCAAGCCGCCACGCCTCGGCGCGCCTTCGGGCGCGCCTTTGCGTTTTTGGGCATCTCCGCCCGGCGGTCGGTCGCATTTGGTTCGAATGCCGCCAATCGCCGCAACGCTAACTCAACCTTAACCGTGACGCCCGGAACCTCTCCGGGCCGCCCCCGAAAGAGGAACGGAGACTCCGAGCTCCGCTTTTCCGGATAGCTCGAAGCGCCGGTCTCTCGCAGGGCACGGCTCGATGAGGAGAAAGTGTTATGCGTATTCTCATCCTCGAGGACGATCCTCTGACGGCCCTCGACCTGCAATGCCTCGTCGAGACCTGCGGACACGAGGTCGTCAGCCTCTGCGATACGGTCGCGGATGCCGGCAGGCATGTCGAGGACGGCCTCGACTTCGCCCTGCTGGACGTCGACCTGCCGGACGGGAAGAGCTTCCGCCTGGCGGAGCGTCTGCAGGCCTCCCACGTGCCTTTCGCCTTCGTGTCGGCATCGCTCCGCAGCGAGGTCCCGGCGCTTCTCCGCGACGTGCCCTTCATCCCCAAGCCCTACCAGCACCGGATGATCCGGGATTCGCTGGCCCAGGCGGGCGCACGTCTCGCCGCCTGACGCCACGTCACGTCTGGTCCGGCCGGGAGCCGCGCGATAAGGTCTCGCGGCATGTCCGACCGGCCCGCCCCGCGTATCCTTCCCTGTGGTGACACAGCCGTCGCGGTGGAGTTCGGGGAGGCCATCGATCCGGCCCTGAGCGCCCGCGTGCTGGCCCTGGATGCCGAACTCGCCGGCCGGCCCTGGCTGGTCGAGACGGTGCCGACCTACCGGTCGCTCCTCGTCATCTACGACCCGGTGCAGATCGGCTTCGACGAGCTCACCAAAAACCTCCTCGAGGCGGCCGCGAGCGCCGTCCCGGCGTCGGCCAGCGGCCGCACCTGGACGATCCCGGTCGCCTATGGCGGCGAGCACGGCATCGATCTCGAGGCGACCGCCGCCACGCACGGGATCACGCCGGAGGAGCTCGTCCGGCGCCATTCGGCGCCGCTCTATCAGGTCTACATGATCGGCTTCCTGCCGGGCTTCGCCTATCTGGGCGGGCTCGACCCGTCGATCGCGACGCCGCGGCGCACCAACCCGCGGCTCAAGACCCCGCCGGGCACGATCTCGATCGGCGGCGTGCAGGCGCTCGTCGCCTC
Organism: Pseudomonadota bacterium; assembly: GCA_023423995.1. Taxonomy (GTDB): domain Bacteria; phylum Pseudomonadota; class Alphaproteobacteria; order Rhizobiales; family Beijerinckiaceae; genus Enterovirga. The sequence goes on from JAFAEL010000232.1 coordinate 10,669, forward strand.
GATCGAGGCGCCCTCCGGGTGGCATCTCCTCGGCCGCACGCCCGTGCGGAATTTCATGCCGGACCGGGAGCCCGCCTTCCTGCTCCGGCCCGGCGACCGGGTCCGGTTCGAGCCGATCGAGCCGCGCCTCTTCGACGAGCTGGATCGCGCCGCTGCGGCGGGCGCCATCGTGGCGGAGCAGACATCGTGACCCGGCTTCTCGTGAAATCCTGCGGGCCGATGACGAGCCTGCAGGATGCCGGCCGGGTGGGCTGGCGGAGATTCGGCGTATCCGATTCCGGCGCCATGGACCGGCTCGCCCTGGCCCATGCAAACGTGCTCGTGGGCAACGGCCCGGGTGCAGCCGCGATCGAGTTCACGCTGATGGGTGGCACCTTCGAGGCCGCGGACGGCCCCGTCCGGATCGCCGTGTCGGGGGCGCCGGCGAACGTGACCGTGGCTGGCCGGCCTCTCCCGTCCGGCCGATCGGCCACGCTGCAGCCCGGGGACGCCGTCACGGTCGGGCCGAGCCAGGCCGGCGTGTTCATGTACCTGGCGATCGCGGGCGGGTTCGCGGTCGCGCCCGCCCTCGGCAGCCTGTCCCTGCATCCCCGTGCCGGAATCGGCGGGCTCGGCGGCCGCCCCCTCCAGGCGGGAGACGAACTCCCCCTCCCCGGGATCGAGCCGGCCGGACCGGAACTCGCCCTCGAGCCTCCGCCGCTTCAGCCCGCCGCCCCGGTCCGGGTCGTGCTCGGGCCGCAGGCCGACCATTTCGGCGAGGAGGCGGTGGCGACCTTCCTGGCCTCCACCTACACGGTCTCGCCCGAGGCCGACCGGATGGGCTACCGGCTCGCGGGCCCGGTCATCCCGCACCTGCGCGGCTTCAACATCGTGTCGGACGGCATCGTGGCGGGCTCGGTCCAGGTGCCTGGATCGGGCGTGCCGATCGTCATGATGGCCGATCACCAGACGACGGGCGGCTATCCCAAGATCGCGACGGTCATCTCCCCGGACCTGCGCGTGCTCGCGCAGCGCCGCCCGGGCGAGACGGTCGCCTTCCAGGCCATCTCCATGGACGAGGCGCATGAACTCGCGCGGGAGCGGGCGGCCCTCGTCCAGGGCCTGGCCGCCAAGGCTCGCCCCCTGAGCGGCGAGCCCGACCTGGAGACCCTGCTGGGCGCGAACCTCGCCGGCCACGCGACCGACGCCCTCGCGGCCGAGCACTGACGGGCAGGTTCGGGCTTGCGGCCGGACGCCGCTTTGGGCACCTCTCTTGCGTGGTCTCGCGCCTCCGCGCCTTCAGGAGTTTTGCAATGTCCCGCACCGTGTTCGTCGACGGGTCCTTCGTGCCTTTCGAGGATGCCAAGATCTCCGTGATGGACCGGGGCTTCCTGTTCGCGGACGGAATCTACGAGGTGGCTGCCGTCCTGAACGGTCGGCTCGTCGACAACGAGGCCCATCTGGCCCGGCTCGACCGATCGCTCGGCGAGATCCGGATCCCGAACCCCTACTCAGCCGCCGAATGGACCCGGCTGCAGGAGGAACTCGTCCGCCGCAACAACCTGAACGAAGGCCTCGTCTACATGGAGGTCACCCGCGGCGTGGCGGAGCGCGATTTCGGCTTTCCGGCATCCGGCACCCGGCCGACCGTGGTGATGTTCACGCAGGCCAAGACCATCCGGCATGCGCCCCAGGCCGAGATCGGCATCGCGGTGGTCACGGTGCCGGACCTCCGCTGGAAGCGACGCGACATCAAGTCCGTCGGGCTCCTCGGCCAGGTCCTGGCCAAGCAGGCCGCCATCGAGGCGGGCGCCGGCGATGCCTGGATGATCGAGGACGGCTACGTGACCGAAGGCTCGTCCTCGACGGCCTTCATCATCACGGCCGACAAGCGCATCGTCACCCGCCCGCTCTCGAACTCGATCCTGCCCGGCATCACCCGCGTCGCGGTCATGAAGCTCGCCCGGGAGGCCGGCCTGACCGTCGAGGAGCGTCTCTTCACGATCGAGGAGGCACATGCGGCCGCCGAGGCCTTCATCACCAGCGCCTCGTCGATCGTGATGCCGGTCGTGCAGATCGACGGCAAGCCGCTCGGGTCGGGGAGGCCGGGGCCGCTCGCGCTGCGGCTGCGCGCCCTCTATTTCGAGCTGGCCGAGCTTCCGGCCGCCGCGGCATAGACGATCCTTCTCTGCCCGGAACCCGGCCGCCTCGCGGCCGGTTGACCCACCGACGCAATCGGTGCGCTACCGGACCTGCCGGTGCGCCCTGGCGAGGTGGATCACATGACCGCACGAGCCATCATCAGCATCGGCCTGGCGGCGGCATTCGCCGCCGGATTGGCGAATGCAGCCGCAGCCCAGACCACCGCACCGACGAACCCGGTGCAGCAGCAGCCGCGCGATCCGAACATGCCGGCGCCGCACAACACCGTGCCGGAGAAGCTCGATTCCACGGGCTCGACCAACAACCTGAGCGAGAAGCTCGACCGTACCGACGGCGTGATCAAGCCGCCGGATGTCGGCACCGGGATGACCGTCACGCCCCCGGTCCCGAATCCCGGGACGACGCCCGTCATCCCGCCGCCCGGGAGCCCGGGCGGGAACCCCCGCCTCGACCCCAAATAGCGGCGGGACAGTAGCGGGGGCGAGGATGTCCGGCGGCGTCAGACCGACTTGATGGCGCCGCCGTCCACGCGCACCAGGCTGCCGGTGACGTAGCTCGCGCGCTCGGACACGAGGAAGCAGGCGACGTCGCCGAATTCCTCGACGCGGCCGTAGCGGCCGGCCGGGATCGTGGCACGCGCGTTCGCGGCGATCTCCTCGACGGTCTTCGACTGCTTCTTGGCATTCGCGGCGTCGAGCTCGGCCGTGCGGTCGGTCTCGATCCGGCCGGGCAGGATCATGTTCACGGTCACGCCATCCGCCGCGACCTCGTTCGACATCGTCTTCGCCCAGCCCACCAGGGATGAGCGCAGCGTGTTCGACATGACGAGGTTCGGGATCGGCTGGATCACGCCCGAGGAGGCGACGATCAGGATGCGGCCGAACTTCCGCTCGCGCATTCCCTCGATCACGAGGCCGGAGAGCTTGATGACCGGAAGGATCATCGCCTCGAACTGCGCCGTCCACTGGTCCGCCGCGACCCCGAGGGCGGTCCCGGCCGGCGGGCCGCCGGTATTGGCGACGAGGATGTCGATCGGGCCGCCGAGCGCCTCCACGGCCTTTGCGTGGATGGTCTCGAGGTCCGTCTTGAGGTCGGCCGCCAGATAGGCGGCGCGTCCGGCCCCGCGCGCATTGATCGCCTCGGCGGCGGCCTTCAGCTTGTCCTCGCTGCGCGCCGTGAGGAACACGTTCGCGCCCTCGGCGGCGATCGCCTCCGCGATGCCCCGTCCGAGCCCCCGGCTCGACGACAGCACGAGCGCACGCTTGCCCTTCAGACCCAGATCCATCGCTTCCTCCGATTTGACCAGCCCGCTTAGCGCATCCTCCGCCGAAGTGGGAACCGCTCAGGCGGCGAGGTCATGCGCGGAGGGCGCAGGTCAGGAGGGATCGGGCGCCGGGCCGGCCTGAGGCGGCGGCATCTCGCGCGCCAGGATCTGGTCGGCGAGTTCGTCCATGCGCCGGCGGAGCTCGGCGTTCTCGGCCGCGATGGCCGCGTCCTGCTCCTCCACGGCCCGTCTGGCGGTCTCGAGCTCGGCCGTCAGCCCATTCCTCTCGTTGCGAGCGGCGGCCAGTTCCGCCTCGATGACCTGGAGGGTCGCGCGGGCCTTCCGGAGCTTCGGAAGCAGGAAGGCGAGGGTTGCGAGGACGCCGGCCAGGAGGCCGGCCGTCAGCAGCAGGAGGTCGAACACGGGGCGGGATACCGGACGCGGAACTTCGGCGGCAATCCTGGCATCCGCGGCCGGCAGGTGCCAGCCCGCTCGCTCAGAACGGGTTCCAGGTCGGGCTGTCGGTAAATTTCAGGTAGCCGACATTCACGCCGAGCCGCAGCCCGACGCCGGTCCGGATGGGCACGACGACCGTGTTGTCCGCCCGGGCGGCCGTGAGGCCGACGCCCGCCACCAGATAGGCCGAGCCGTCGATCTCGGCGAAGCGCTTGTAGAGATCCGGCACGCTGTCGAGGTTGTAGACCAGCATCATCGTGCGGGCGCCTTCCCCGCCCACGTCGAAGCCGAGCGTCGGGCCCTGCCAGAAGATGCGCTCGCCCGGGCCGCGGCGCCGGTAGAGGCGCCCTTCGCCGTAGCGCAGGCCGCCGAAGAAGGCGCCGGAGCCTTCCTGGCCGAGGATGTAGCCGTCCGGCTCGCCCCAGCGGCGGACCGCCTCCCGGATGGTGAGCGCGAGCCCGCGCGAGACGTTGCCGAAGAAATTGTGCCCTGAATCGAGCAGTTCGTTCGTCGAGAAGGTGTCCGGTCGTTCCGAACGGGGGCCGCGCGCGAGGGCAGGATCGGCCAGGACCATCAGGCAGAGTGCCAGGATCAATCCGGGGATAAGGCTGCGCCGCATGTCTTCTCTCCTCGGCGGCGACCGTTCGGTCGAGCGGGCCGCCTTTACGAGTCCTTGAATGGGGCTCCGGTAAGGGGAGCTTGGGTCAGGCGCCGGCGAAGCTATTCCATCAACCTTAATGAAATCTGTTCCCATCCCGCCGGCGGCCCTCCTGGTGATCGCCGGGCTCCTGTCCGCCGCCGCGCAGGCGATGCCGGGCGATGCCGGGCTTCTACCCGGCGCGATCGGGGTGACGCAGCTCCATGCGACGGATGCGAGATCCGGCCTCGCGCTCGGCGGGCGCGATCCCGTCAGCTACCAGATGGACGGGATCGCCCGGGCCGGCCGTCCGGAGCACGAGACCCTGTGGGAGGGCGCAGGCTGGCGCTTCGCCAGCGCGGCGAACCGCGTCGCCTTTCTGCGCGCGCCGGACGCCTTCGCGCCGCGGATCGGCGGCCACGATGCGGTCGCGGCCGCGGAGGGCAGGCTGGTGGAGGCGGATCCGGAGATCTTCGCGGTCCGGTCGGGACGCCTGTACCTGTTCCGCACCCCCGAGGCCCGGGCGCAGTTCGAGACCGATCCCGGCCTCGCGGCCCGCGCGGAGGCGGGCTGGGCCAAGCTGCGGGGCTCCGTCGTCAGGGGCTAGGCCGGCTCAGGCGCAGCTCTCGGGAAGCCTCAGCCGCGCCGCGACGCTCCGGTCCCCGCAGGCCGCGAAGGGGCCGTTGCGGAAGCCGCGGCCGGACCGCCCGTACCGGGGCATGGCGCCGGGAGCCTCGACCACGATCCCGCCTGCGCGCTCGACCAGATGGTCGCCGGCGGCCGTGTCCCATTCCATGGTCGGCCCGCAGCGCACGTAGATGTCGGCCTCCCCGGCCGCGATGAGGCAGAACTTGTAGGCCGAGGACGCGACGCGCCGCTCCGCGATCGGCAAGGCGGCGAGGCAGGCTTCGGTCGCATCGTCGCCATGGCGGCGGCTCACCAGGGCGACGAGGCCGGATTCCGGCGCGGCGCGCGCCCTCGCGGGAGCCCATTGCCCGCAACCCTCGGACGACATCGACGCGATCCTCACGGCCGTCCCGGCCACGAACACGCGCGAGACGCTCGGGGCCGCGACGGCGGCCGCGATCGGGCGGGAGCCCGCGACCAGCGCGATATTGACGGAGTACTCGCCGGCGCCGGTCAGGTAGTCCTTCGTCCCGTCGAGCGGATCCACCAGGAAGAACAGATCGGAGGCAGGCGGCGCGCCGAAGCTTTCCTCGGCGATCACCGGGATGTCCGGCCAGCGCTCCGCCAGCCGCCGCAGGATCAGCTTCTCCGAGGCGAGATCGGCCCCCGTAGTGGGGGAGCCGTCATCCTTCAGCCGGCGGCCGCCCGCCCGGTCCGCCACCGCGGCCAGGAGGCGTCCCGCCTCCGCCGCTATGGCGCCGAGCTGCTCGGCGGTCGCATCCGTGTCCTGTCGAGGGTCGCCACTCATCCACATATCGTGCGGGAGGGAGCGCAGCCGCTCGCCTCGCCCGCTTTTCAAGCCGCGGGGCGGCGTTTATCCCAGGTTGGATTCGCGGCGGCAACCGTTGCCGCCGCCCTGGAGCCCGCTCATGGCAACGGTCACGCTCGACCCTCTCGACCTTGCAGCCCTGCTCTGCTCGCGCGTCTGTCACGACGTGATCAGCCCGGTCGGCGCCATCGTGAACGGGCTCGAGGTGCTGGAGGAGGACAACGATGCCTCCATGCAGGATTTCGCCCTCGACCTGATCCGCAAGAGCGCGGGCCAGGCTTCCGCGCGGCTGCAATTCGCCCGCCTCGCCTTCGGGGCCGCTGGCTCGGCAGGCGCGGCGATCGACCTCGGCGATGCCGAATCCGTCGCCAAGGGCATGTTCAACGACGACAAGATCTCGCTGACCTGGTCGGCGCCGCGCGTCCTCATGCCGAAGAACCAGGTGAAGCTTCTCCTGAACCTCGTCATGCTGGCCACCAACGCCATTCCGCGCGGCGGCTCCATCCATGTCGACGTCAAGGCGGGCGAGACGGAGGGGGACGTGCCGACCTTCATCCTGTCCGCCAGGGGCACGAACGCCCGCATCCCTGCCCATGCGGAAGCCCTCATCCGCGGCGAGCCGGAAAGCGGCACCGTGGACGCTCATGCGATCCAGCCCTTCTATACGGGGCTGGTCGCGCAGGCGGCCGGCATGGGCGTGAGCATGACGCTCGACGGCGACACGGTCGTGATCCGCGCCGAGAAGCCGTAGGCGCCGCCCGGGCCCCTGCCGGCGCAACGGATCGTCAACCTTCCGTGACCATGGTCGACGCTGCTCAAGTTCCTGAGCGGCGTCGGGTCGCCGATCGTCATGGACGATCTTCTGCGAGAGTTCTTGGCCGAGGCCGGCGAACACCTGGACACGGTGGACGTCGAGCTCGTTCGGCTGGAGCGTGATCCCGGCGACGAGGCCATCCTCCGCAACATCTTCCGGCTCGTCCACACCATCAAGGGGACGTGCGGCTTCCTCGGCCTGCCCCGGCTCGAGGCGCTCGCCCATGCGGCCGAGACCCTGATGGGCCAGGTCCGCTCGGGCAAGCCGCTGACGAGCGATCTCGTCACCCTCATCCTGGCGACCATCGACCGGATCAAGCTCATCATCGCGGAGCTGGAGCGGCTCGGCGGCGAGCCGGTCGGCTCGGATTCGGAGCTGATCGTGGCGCTGGACCGGGCCGCGCGCGCCGGCCCCGGGGATGGCGCGGCGATCCCGCAGGACCGCGCGGAATCCGGGCTGGACCAGGTGCTGCTGCGGCCCCTGCGGTCCGACGAGGTGCCGCTCGACGTCCTGGAACAGGCTTTTCGGGATGCGCCCGGCCCCGGTGCCGAGCCGCAGGCGCCGCCTTCTGCCGTCCCTCCCGCGTCGGCGGAGCGCCGGGTCGAGCCGGATATCGAGGCCGTGCCGGCACGCCAGCAATCGGTCCGGGTCGGACTCGACACGCTCGAGCACCTCATGACCACGGTCTCGGAGCTCGTCCTCACCCGCAACCAGTTGCTCGAGGCCTCGCGCCGCCTCAGCCACGATGCCGCGCTGAAGATCCCGCTGCAGCGGCTCTCGCAGGTCACGGCCGAGTTGCAGGACGGGATCATGAAGACCCGCATGCAGCCGATCGGATCGGCCTGGGCCAAGGTGCCGCGCCTGCTGCGCGACCTCGCGGCCGAGCTCGGCATCGGGATCGAGCTCGTGACCCGCGGCGCCGACACCGAACTCGATCGCCACGTGCTCGAGATCATGCGCGACCCGCTGATCCACATGGTGCGCAACTGCGCCGCGCATGGGATCGAGCCCCCGGCCGAGAGGCTGGCGGCCGGCAAGCCCGCCCACGGCACCATCACGCTCTCGGCCGCCCAGGAAGGCGGCGCGATCTCGATCGAGATCGCCGACGATGGCCGCGGCCTCGACATCGAGGCGATCCGCCGGCGTGCCGTCGAGACGGCGCTCCTCGCGCCCGCCGATGCCGCCCGCCTGGGCGACGCGGAGGTCGCCGACCTCATCTTCCACCCGGGCTTCTCGACCACGTCGGTGGCCAATGCGGTCTCCGGCCGTGGCGTCGGCATGGACGTGGTCCGGACCAATGTCGAACTCATCGGCGGGAGCATCGAGATCCTGTCCGAACCGGGCCGCGGGGCGACGTTCAGGATCAAGCTGCCCCTCACGCTCGCCATCGCGGCAGCCCTGATCGTCGAGACCTCCGGCCAGCGCTTCGCGATTCCGCAAGTCGCCATCCAGGAGCTCGTCAAGGTCGGGGACGGCTCGGCGCATGTGCTGGAGCGGATCAGCGGGGCGCAGCTCCTGCGCCTGCGCGGCGGCCTCCTGCCCGTGATGGACCTCGCCTCCCTGCTCGGACTTCCGGCGCCCGGGCAGGATGCGGGCGGCGGCTACGTGGTGGTGGCCGAGAGCGGAAACCTGACATTCGGGATCCGGGTCGATGCCGTCCTCGAGACGGAGGAGATCGTCGTCAAGCCGATGTGCCGGCGGCTGAAGCATCTCCACGCCTTCGCGGGCAACACGATCCTGGGCGACGGCTCGGTCGCCCTGATCCTCGATCCCGGCGGGACCGCCCGCCAGGCCGGGGCGGAGTTCGCGCGCCCACAGGAGGCGGCGACCGCCCCGCAGCCCGAGATCGAGGAGACCGCCGACCTCGCGACGCTTCTCGTCTTCCGCGGCGGCGACGGCGCCTACAAGGCGGTGCCGCTGGGCCTCGTGGCGCGGCTGGAGGAGATCGAGGCGAGCGCGATCGAGCAGGCGGGCTCGCGCGCCCAGGTCCAGTATCGCGGGCGCCTGATGCCGCTCGTCTGCGTCGACGAGCGCACGCGGTTCCGGACGGAAGGCCTCCAGCCCGTGATCGTGCTGTCCGGCCAGGACCTGCTCCTCGGCCTCGCCGTGGAGGAGATCCTGGACGTCGTCGAGGAGCACCTGGACCTGCGGCAGGCACCCGGGCGGCCGGACCTCGTCGGCACGGCGATCGTGCGCGGCAGGGCGACGGAGATCATCGACGTCGCCGATTTCGTGCCCCGGGCAGCGGCCTGCTGGTCGGGCCAGCGCGATGCCGGCGGGGCAACGGTCCTGCTCGTCGAGCACAATGCGTTCTTCCGGGAGATGCTGATTCCCGTGCTGAAGGCCGCGGGCCATGGCGTCCGCACGGCCTCCAGCGCCGACGAGGCGCTTCGGACCCTCCTCGCGCGGCCGGTCGATGCCGTCGTGACGGATCTCGACCTTCCGGACCGGTCCGGCCTCGACTTCCTGGCCGAACTTCGCCGGCAGCCCGAGACGGCGGACATGCCGGTCATCGCAATCGCATCGCGGCCGGACGGGGACCTCTCCCGCAAGGCGGCCGAGATGGGCGTGATCCGCACGGTATCGAAATTCGACCGGAGCAGCCTCCTGGCTTCGCTGTCGGGCATCGAGCGACGCGAGTTCCGGGAGCTTGCCGCATGAGCGGGCCCGGCGGCGCGAGCAGCGGCCCGGAACCGGAGGCGGCCCGCCTCGCCTTCGTGACGGCGACCATCGCCGGCCAGCTCTTCGGGCTGCCGATCCAGCGCGTGCACGACGTCTTCACGCTCGGCGCCTTGACGCCCGTCCCGCTCGCACCGCCCGATATCCGCGGCCTGATGAACCTGCGCGGCCGGATCGTCACGGCGATCGACCTGCGGCATCGGCTGGGCGTCGAGCCGGCCCCGATCGAGGCGGGCGGCATGGCGATCGGGCTCGACGCCGACGAGGACGGTTTCGGGCTCGTCGTCGACCAGATCGGCGAGATCGTCACCGTCGCCCCCGAGGCGGTCGCAGCCAATCCCATCCACCTCGACCCGGCCTGGGCCGAGCTCTCCCAGGGCGTCTGCCAGCTCGATGGCGATCTGCTCGTCATCCTGGACGCCGACACCATCCTCGATCCCCGGCCCGCACGGCCGAACCCATCGCGCTCACTGGAGAGCCCGCAATGAAGCATTGTCTCGTGGTCGACGATTCCGCCGTCATCCGGAAGGTCGCCTGCCGCATCATGGAAGGGCTGTCGCTCCGCACGAGCGAGGCCGAGGATGGCGAGCAGGCGCTCCTCGCCTGCCGCCGCGAGATGCCGGACATGATCCTCCTCGACTGGAACATGCCCGTCATGGACGGCTACGAGTTCCTGAAGGCGCTGAGGAAGATGCCGGGCGGGAAGGCCCCGAAGGTCGTGTTCTGCACGACGGAGAACGACGTCGCCTGCATCGCGCGCGCCATGCATGCCGGGGCGGACGAATACGTCATGAAGCCCTTCGACCGCGAGACGATGACGGCGAAGCTGCAGGAGGTCGGGGTCGTCTGAGGCGAGATTCCGCCAGCCCGATGACCCTCCGTTCGGCCGCAGCCGCGATCGCCCCAGCCTCGCTCCGGGTGATGCTGGTCGAGGATTCGGCCGTCGTGCGGGGCGTGATGTCGCGCTGGATTGCGGCGGAGCCCGGCTTCAGCGTCGTCGGCGCGGCAGGCGACGGTCGCGAGGCGCTGGACCTCGTCGATGCACTACGCCCCGACATCGTACTCCTCGACCTCGAGATGCCCGTGCTCGACGGGCTCTCGGCCCTGCCGCAGCTTCTCGCTCGCCGCCCTGGCCTCTCCGTGATCGTTGTTTCCACGCTCACGCGGCGGAATGCCGGCCTGACGCTCGCCTGCATGGCGGCCGGGGCGGTCGAGTGCCTCACCAAGCCCGAGATGCGGCGCGATCCGTCGAGCCTCGCCGGATTCCGCGACGAGCTGCTGCGCAAGCTGAGAGGGCTCGCGCCCCGCCATCTCGCCCGCCAGGCGCCGCCCCTCGCGATCCCATCGCCGCCGCCCCGGATGCGTCCGGCCGCCCTGCCGGCCATCCGGCCCCGTGCGATCGGGATCGGCGCCTCCACGGGAGGACCGACCGCGCTGGTCGAGCTCCTGCGCGATCTCGCGGCAGCCAACCGGCTGGTCCCGATCCTCGTCGTGCAGCACATGCCGGAGCTCTTCACGGCCGTCTTCGCCGACCAGCTCCGCGCGAAGACGGGCCTCACCATCGCGGAAGGGCGCGACGGCGAGCCGCTGCGGCCCGGGCGCATCTACATCGCCCCGGGCGGCCGCCACATGGGGATCGCGTCCCCGGACGGAACGCCGGCGATCCGCCTGGACGGCGGGCCGCCCGTGAATCATTGCCGCCCGGCCGTGGACGTCCTCTTCGCCGATCTCGCCCGGATCTACGGCCCGGCCTCGCTCGGCATCGTGCTGACCGGGATGGGCCACGACGGCACGGACGGGGCGGAGGCCCTCGGCCGCGCGGCCGCACGGGTCTTCGTTCAGGACGAGGCGACGAGCGTCATCTGGGGCATGCCCGGGAGCATCGCCCGGGCGGGCCTCGCCACGCAGGTCCTGCCGCTGGATCGCATCGGAAAGGCGGCGTCGGAGGCGCTGGGGCTTCCATGCTGAGCGAGGCCGACTTCGCCTTTCTGCGTCGCTTCCTGAAGGGGCGCTCCGGCCTCGATCTCGGGGCGGAGAAACGCTACCTCGCGGAAAGCCGCCTGGGCCCCGTCTGGCGCGATGCGGGGCTGTCGTCCCTCGCCGAACTGATCGCGCGCCTGCGCACCGCCGAGGAGCGGGATCTCGCCGACGCGACCGTCTTCGCGATGGCGACGCACGAGACGATGTTCTTCCGCGACCGGCAGCCCTTCGAGGACCTTCGCACGACGATCCTCCCCCGCCTGCTCGACGCGCGTGCCGACAGGCGGCGCCTGCGCATCTGGTCGGCGGCGGCCTCGACCGGCCAGGAGGCCTATTCGGTCGCCATGATCCTGCGGGAGATGGGGGCGGCGCTCGATGGCTGGACCGTGGAGATCCTGGGCACCGACATCTCCCCGGCCGCGATCGAGCGGGCGCGCGCCGGGAGCTATTCGAGCTTCGAGGTGCAGCGCGGGCTTCCGGTGCGCTGCCTGCTCGCCCATTTCAGCCCCGACGGGCTCGCCTGGACGATCTCGCCGGAACTGCGTGAGGCGGTCCAGTTCCGCGTCCTGAACCTCCTGGGCTTCTTCGGGCATCTGGGCCGGTTCGACCTGATCCTCTGCCGGAACCTCGCCATCTATCTCGACGGCCCCACGAAGACATCACTATTCGAGCGGCTGGCCGGCGCGCTCCTGCCCGGCGGGCTGCTCTGCCTCGGCGGGACCGAGACGATCCTCGGCTACACGCGTGCGCTCGAGCCCGACCCGAACCACCGCGGCTTCTTCGTCCTGCCCGGCACGGGGCGGACGGCCTCGGTCGCCCGGCAGGCGTGAGGTCAGCCCTCGCGGCCCGGAAACCCGGTCTGACGTAGGGCCTCCCCGAGAATCATGGCGGCCGATACCGCCACGTTGAGTGACCGCAGCCCCGGCCGCATCGGGATGGTGATGCCGGCATCGACGGCGGCGTGCACGGCATCCGGCACGCCTGCCGATTCCCGCCCGACCATGACGATGTCCGTCGGCCGGTAGGCCAGCGCCGTGTAGGGCACGGCCGCGCGC
>JAFAEL010000242.1 GCA_023423995.1 Pseudomonadota bacterium
GATCTCGCCGGGCCGAACACGCGCGGCCTCGCCGGCAATGCGGCGCGCACGCCTGGCCCGGGCAAGACGGCCGCGGAGGAGTTCCTGAACGCTCGCCAGTTCGGGACGGAGACGGCCCCGAGCCAGGGCGAGCGGATCACGCGGCAGCTCGGCTCCATCCTGGGGGATGACGGGGCTATCGCGACGGCGGATTCCATCATCGCTGCCCGGGCCGCGAAGGCGCAGCCGATCTACGAGAAGGCCTTTGCCAAGCCGATCGACTACCGCTCAGCACCCGGGCAGCGCCTCGATGCGATGCTCGACGAGATTCCGAACTCGGCCCGGTTCAGGGCGAACGAGCTTCTGATGCTGGAAGGCAAGGGAGGCGAACAGCTCGTCTTTGGCAACGTCCCAAACCGGAACGGCATGTATCCCCTGCAGGCCGTCCCGAACACGCGGCAGTGGGAATACATCCGGCGCGCGCTCTGGGATGACGCTCTCGGCAACAAGGGCTTCGGCAAGGAAGGCGAGATATCGCAATATGGCGCCGCCGTCCGTCAGCTTATCGGCCGTATCGACAACAGCCTGAACGAGGCTGTCCCAACCCTTCGGGCGGCTCGAGCCGTCTACAAGGGCGACAGCGACCTACTGGATGCGCTCCGGGCTGGCCAAAAGGCCTTCCATCCCACCATGTCCAAGGAAGCTGTCGAGAAGGCCCTGAAGGGGCTCTCGCAGGGCGAGGCCGAGATGTACCGGCTAGGGGCGGCGAACGCCCTGCGCGATCGGCTCGCCAACATGCCGGACGGTGCCGACAAGGCAAAGGCGGCGTTTGGGGCGCCCGCGACCCGGGAGAAGGTCGCGGCCATGATGCGCGGCGATCCGAAGGGGCATGCCCGGTTCATGGAATACCTCCGGAATGAAAGCCGGATGTTTGAGACGCGCAGCAAGTCGCTCGGGGGCTCGGCCACGCAGGAGCGGCTGGCGATCGCAGGAGACGTAGACAGCGCCGTTGGGGACTTCGGGGCCGCAGCCATCCAGGCCGGCACTGGCCGAGCTCGGGAGGCGATCACCACCATCTGGCGCACGCTGCAGAAGGCGAACCCCGAGAAGCGGGCAGCCGTGATGAACGAGGCCCGCAAGGTGCTGTTCAACCCTGACCCTGAGGCGCTGCGGGCGTTTATGCGTCGCGCAGAGCAGGCGAACCTGACTATGGGGCAAAGGGAGGAAATCGCCTCCACTCTCATCAGGGCGCTTCCGCGCGCGGTGATTGAGACTGCGATCTCGGCACAATAGGTCGCAACAGGTTCTCGTGAAGGTCTCGTCTGACCATCGCGTCAGCCTCGAGGGCCGTCGCGCAAGTCTCTGGTCGTACCGCAACCGAGAGCCGCTTCAGCGATTTTGACTTGAAGCGACATTCGCATCCTCCAGACCTACGACGAGAACGGCAGCCATGTCGTGACAGTCTGGTTTCGGGAAACGGCCACTGCGGCCCTGGGAACCGGTCACCACTTGCGGCAACACGATCAACATCCCTGAAAGGGATCCGCCCCCGCAAGATAAAGCGGTTGATAGGCACCGAGAGCCTGCCCGTTAGATCTGGTGTTCCGGGAAGTAAGGGGCCGACGAAAGACCCCCGCGAGCGGCCGAAGCGGCAAGCTGGGCGTTGTCCGAACTGGCCTGCCGACGGGCGGAGAGCCGGAGCAGTTCCGACGCCCCCTGTTAAACAAGATCTCCAGGAGACCAATCCGCTCGAGAAGCGTTGGGATAGATGGAAAATCTTCTGCACTCCCAGGAAGACGTCTTCAGTGCCCCTACGCCAGAGAGGAAGCGAAGGTTCTTTTTCGATGTGCACGACGGACTGCGCACGTCGGTGGATGACATCGGGCTGGAGTTGGCCGGTGTCAGTGAGGCTGAACAGCAGGCCGTTTCAGCCCTCGCCGACATAACGCGAGACACTCTACGCAAGGGTGCAGGGCGCAGATTCGTGGTGGAGGTGCGCGGCGAGGGAGGCGACAAGATCCTCCGGGCAACTCTTTCGATGAGCGTTGAGGTCTTGGATGGGAGTGCCTGCAAATCGGAGTGCGGCGGGGCTAAAGCATGAGCGAGCGTCGAGAGTTGTATAGAAGCCCGAACGGAGATGCGTGGTATCTCGGCCGCGAGCCGCAAAACGGGCACGCCTTCGTGATCCATCAGCCAAATCCCGCTTCCGGAGGACATGTGTCCCACATCGAGCTGGGTGCCTTCCTGCTGCAAGGTGGCAGCAGTCCCGAGCGCCAGGCTCTCTTGCGACTGATCGGAACGCTCGTGGACGTTCCTCCGTACGCTGAACGTGTGTAACCGGAACGGGAGCGCGTTCGGCAGGCTTGCAAAGCGCGACTGCGGCTAGACGCGGTGTCTGATTGCCATACACTGGCCTCCTCGGGCGAGGCCCGCGGAGACTTATTGTGAGGTGCTTCTTCCATTTGGTTGGGCCGGCGGACGAACTGCTGACCGATGATACGGGAGTCGAGGTTGCGTCGGCTGACGACGCGCGAGCAGAGGCGCTCAAGGCAATTGATGAGATCCGCCGGGAAGACCCAAACGAGACGTCCAGTTGGTTCGGATGGAACCTAGAGATCGTCGATGAGGCGGGGGAAGTGATCTCGACGATCCCGTTGCGCACCAATTTCAGGCGAGCCCTTATCGTCGACCGTGTAGACGGACGTCCCGATCCTGACGTGGGGCCGGGTAGGACTGAGCCGCATTAACACGCGAGCGACGTGGTCCCTGACAGGCGAGCGCTTCTGCTCATCAGCCACGGCTGACCTCCACGCGCACAACTGGAACGAGGGATTTTGCCTACAGACCTGTGTTTTTGTCCACTTGAATCTCTCCTGCACGCAGCAGGATGAGGGATCTCGACAGACCGGTATTTCGCAGGGCGATCGAGTTCGTCTGCCCTCACCGAGTATCGAGATGCCTGGCAACCGACCAGCGGCGCCGGTGTTTCGGCCGCGGCGGAGGCTGACGAGGATCTGCGAACCAGCTCCGAAGTGTCCTCACGACGCCGCTCGTTTTCGGGCCGCTAGTCGGAGCGGACCAGCAGGGCGATAAGCTCACCCTGCCGGATCGTCGTGCTTGGCGTCTTCGCGATGATGCCGCGGATCGTTCGTTCCACTCGATCGAGAACCGCCCTTGCCCCGATCAATTCTGGCGCGCTCGCTGCCATGTCGAATGGGGCAGAGACGAGAAATGCTGAGAACCGGTCGCTGAGCAATGAGGTTGCGAGCACCTCGGGCGTCCACCGTTCGGCCATCGCACGGAACTCCGTCGTGGCTACGCACGCGCGTGCCCGCCCCGTATACAGGCAGCTGAGGGCGGGTCAGGTAAATGGCTCTGAAGTGACGAGTGACGGACTCGAACGAGTTAGCCCTCGCACTCCCCTTCCGTGGCTTTGCAGCGGACAGTCGACCATTCGCGCGAGATGGCACTCGCCGATCAGGGCGGGGCGTGCGGTGGTAGCTCACCAAGAGCTAAGACGGGCCACGGTGCGCAGCAGAGTACGACTTGGGTCAGGTCGTATCCAGCCGCTTCCGAGAGATCAGGCGTCGTGCGTCTCGCCGGGCAGCGTTTTCGGGTTTGAAGCGGGAGCGTTCGAGACCGTTCCGCCACCGGCCGGCATACGATCGCCCTGCCCCTGACTGTTTCCGCCGATCGCGACGGGCGGGCGCCCGGCGTCGCTGCTCTTGCCCCACTCGCCCTTCGGCTCAGGCTGTCCGCCTTCCCCGCCACTATTCCCTAGAACGGCCGCCTGCTCAGGGTTCTGCTTGAAATCGTCGAGCTTTCGCGCCTGGCCGACGATGTCATCTGGCTTCTTGGTCGAGATCATCACTTTACCCGCTTTACGGCCTGCGAAGCGCGAACGGATGCAGGACTGAGATGTTCCGGCCCCGATCGGGATGGGTGATGAACGGGTCCGCTGGGTGGGGAAGCGGACGGCGGGAAGCGTCCGCTGGGACACGCTCGCGTGCAACCCGCCTGCTCTCGAGGGGATTTGTCACGGGCCGCTGGAGGCAGTACCGTCAGTCACTATGTTCATGTCCACGTTCTTTCCCCTGAGCTGAGCGACCTCCGTCGCCCTGGCGCGACGAGCAGCCATCAGAACTCACGACCGGTCACGAGTGACGGTCGAACGGGAATTTGCGGACATGCCAACCTCCGGATCACCGGGCCTGAGCGACGCTCAGATCGCCGGCTTTATCGAACATGGATATTTGAAGCTCGAAGGCGCTTTCGATGCCGATCTCGCGCGTCGTGGGCGAGAAGAGCTTTGGGCAGCGATGGGCTTGTCGCCCGGCCAGCCTGCAACCTGGACTCAGCCCGTGGTGCGCCTCGGGTTTATGTCAGGACCGACCTTCGTCATGGCGGCGAATACTGCAAGCTTGCATGCCGCCTACGATGGGCTCGTCGGTGAGGGGCGCTGGGTCAGTCCTACCGGTCTCGGCACGTTCCCTGTGCGCTTTCCGTCAACGGATGAGCCCGGTGACGTTGGTTGGCACATCGACGTGAGCTTCGGGACTGAGAACCCCGACTTCATGCAGTGGCGGGCGAACGTGAAGAGCCGAGGGCGAGCACTGCTGATGCTGTTCCTGTTCTCGGACGTGGATAACGAGGACGCTCCCACCATCATAAGGGCGGGCTCTCACGCCCACATCGCTCGGCAATTGATGCCCCATGGCGAAAGCGGCATGACGCTGGAAGAGTTAGCTGCCGATGGTTTTGCCTCGACAGCCGAATGCGAGGAGGTCTTCGCGACGGGAGAGGCGGGCACGGTCTACCTCTGTCATCCATTCCTCGTGCATTCGGCGCAGGCGCACAGGGGAACACGCCCCCGCTTCATGGCACAGCCGCCGCTGCTGCCGAGAGGTGGGTTCGATCCGGCACTCCCGCCATCCCCTGTACAAGTCGCCATACGACGGGCCTGCGGCCTGACACTCTGACGGGGAGTCGACGCGCTCGGGCGGCTTTGCCCGAGCGCAATCCGAGTGTCCGATGCCTGAGTGAGGTCGAGAGCGGGCGTAAACCGACGCGGTCGGGAAGTTCCGCTTTCGGACAAGCACGGGATATCGGCTAGTGGCGGCGCGAGCCGTAGTGAGCTCCCTTTGTCCTTACCTGAACACGGATGAGTTGCTCAGGTTCATGCCCCGGGCAATCTCTGCCGCTCCGGCAAGGCTCACATGACGCACGAGCGGGTCGGCGTGTCGATGGGCGAGAAGCCATTCGGATCCGCGCCGCTGGAACACCAACGTTACCCGCAGCGACCAGTCCTGCTCCGGCATGCCACCGACCTCGGCGACTTGCCTTTCAATCGCCGCGAGCACGACGAGATCATCGGCCGCATAGGCAGCCAGGAGCTCGAAGCTTGTCGTCCCGGAGGTGAAGTACCGCGAGAGCTTTGCCAGGTTCTCGTCGGAGCTTTCGAAGCCACGGGACGGCGGCCCGCCGAAGGGCGTCATCAGCAGGATGTCTTCCGCGAGCGGGAGGTGAGACGACCACGCCTTCATGTCACCACGCATAAAAGCGGCGTTTCCGTCCGCGGCCTTGCGGGCCAGGGCCTCAACAACCTCCTCGCCCCGAGAGCTCGCCGAAGCTTGACCCTCGGCACCAGGGAAGCTGCTGGCCGTGATGCCCACCAGGATGTCTCGCCGAGTACTCATGTTCGGGTCTCCCAAGACCGGCGCCAGAACGCGCCTCGCCGGCCCAACTGGCTGGCTCGCGAAGAATGCGCTCTTCTCCCGCTGCATCCAGTGATACGATTTCACGAACATGCTGCACGAAATTGCTGATCTAAGCCGGGTCGATCTGAACCTCTTCGTGCTGTTCGAGGCCGTGTTGAGGGAGAGAAACGTTGGGCGAGCAGCGGAGCGGCTGAACCTCTCTCCATCCGCGGTCAGTCACGGGCTGGGGCGCCTGCGGC
>JAFAEL010000043.1 GCA_023423995.1 Pseudomonadota bacterium
CGCCGAGGAGGGCAGGGCGGTGTCGTCGTCGGTCGCATCTTCGCTCGCCTCCGCGTCGGAGGCGGGGAGGGAAGGCGTGCCCAGCCCGAGCGCCTCGGCGAGCTTGGGGTCGAGATCCTCGAGCGGCCCCGCATCGAAGCCGGCCTGCGGCGCCTCGCCGAATCCGTCAACCGGTGCCGCCTTCGCGCGGCGGCTGCTCGTCTTGCGCTTCGGTTCGGGTTGCGGAGCCTGGGGTGCGGTGGGACTGGCGTTCCCGCGCGAGATACCCGGGTTCAGGAGCTCGGCGAGATACGCATCGAGCGGCTTCAGCTCGGGCTTGGATGCCTTCGGCTGGGCTCGAGAGCGCGTCCTGCGCCCATCCTCGCCGGCAGCGGCGCTCTTCGGAGTCTTGGCCATGCACGAATATGGGACGAGTCGTGGTGGGCTGGAAGGTGGTCGGAGAGCGCAACGCCGGCCATTCGGTTCGCTCGGAAACCGAAGCTCACATTTCGTCAGCCGCTGCCGGAACCGCTCAAAGTCGACCTCTGTTCTCAACGCACAAGGAGAACACCTGATGAACAGAATGGTTGCTGCTGCGCTTTGCCTTGCCCTGGCGGGGCCTGCCTATGCCCAGTCGTTGAGCGAGAGGACAGGCGTCAATTCCCTTCTCGGCATCGCGCCGAAGACGGAGGACTTCGTCAAGGAGGCGGCCTCGAGCGACATGTTCGAGATCCAGTCCAGCCAACTCGCCCTCGAGCGCGCGACCGACGAGAAGGTGAAGGCCTTCGCCCAACAGATGATCACGGACCACACCAAGACGTCCGGCGAATTGAAGAGCCTGGTCCAGGCCGGCACCGTGAAGGTCGAGATCCCCGCCGCCATGCTGCCCCCGCAGGAGAAGATGCTGGACAAGCTCAAGAGCCTGACCGGCGCCGACTTCACGAAGCAGTACCTGGACGACCAGGTTGCAGCTCACAAGGACGCCGTGTCCCTCTTCGAGCGCTACGGAAAGGGCGGCGACAACGAGCAGCTCAAGACCTGGGCCAACAGCACTCTGCCGGCGCTTCAGCATCACGAGAAGATGGCGCAGGATCTCGACAAGCAGGACGCCGAAAAGAAGTCGTGAGGCCACAGCATCTCGGCGCCCGGCCGGTTCTTCGCTAGACCCCGATCCAGGGCCGGGCGGTAGCCACAGGTCGCGGTCACACGGCCTTAATCGGTTGCTATAAGTCTAGGGACATGGGAGGTCCGGCAGACGGCCGGCGATCCCGCCCCGCAGACATTTGAAATGCTGACTTATGCTGTCGGAGACATCCATGGATGTCTCGATCTCCTCCGCCAGTTGCTCGATCGTATCGCAGCCGATGCGGCCGGAAGGCCGCATCGGCTCGTCTTCATCGGCGATTACATCGACCGGGGGGAGGACAGCGCCGGTGTCATCCGGACCCTGCGGGCCCTGCAGGACGAGCGCGGGGGAGACGTGGTCTGCCTCAAGGGCAACCACGAGCAGCTCTATCTGAGATCCTTCGGCCGACCGGACGTCTTCCGCACCTGGATCCAGAACGGAGGCGAGACGATGCTCGCCTCTTTCGGCGCACGCGGTCTAGAAGACATGCCTCCGGACGTGACGGCCTGGATCGAGGCTTGCCCGGTCGGCTTCGAGGACGAGCGACGCTACTTCGTCCATGCGGGCCTGCGGCCGGGGCGGCTTCTCGACGAGCAGAGCGAGTACGACCGGCTTTGGATCCGCGAGGAATTCCTGGTCGGCGACCACGATTTCGGAAAGTTCGTCGTGCACGGCCATACGCCGCGGCCTGATGGTCGCCCGGACCTTCGGCGCTACCGGCTCAACCTGGACACGGCGGCCGTCTATGGCGGCCTGCTCACGGCCGCGCGTTTCGGCGACGAGCAGGCCGGACCGGAGGCATTCTTCCAGGTCGGCAGGTAGCCTGTCTCAGGCGGCACGTGCCCAGGGCAGGAATGCGCGTGCGATCGGTCCTCGGCGGCGGGGCATGCTGTCCATCTCGGCTCGCAGGTCGGCGATGCGGCGCGGCGGGATGATGTCCCCGTCCTGCGTGATGATCCAGGCCGTGCTGGGTTCGCCCTCGGCTGCGGCCTGCAGGGCGTCCGCGAGGGTCGGATAGGTGGCCTCCTCGTCCCAGCCGTTTCCAGCCGGCCAGAAGAACAGCTTCGCTGGCGCATCCCAGTCATAGGTACGCATCACAAATACACCGCTTACATCGAAGTTGATGAGGCTGATTGAGACTCCTTCAGGGTTGACGCCGGCCTAACGGCCCGCATCAGATCGGGAGCGGAATGCCGCAGGTCTCCGCCTGCGTCAGGAGAGACAATGGGCGCGACACTGACCCTCCTGGACCTCGCCGGGATGGTGGCCCTCCTCCTCTGGGGCCTGCACATGGTCCAGAGCGGCATCCAGCGCGCCTATGGCCCGGACCTGCGCCGCATGCTGGGCTCCGCCCTCGACAATCGCGTGAAGGCCGTCCTGGCCGGCATCGGGGTCACGGCAGCGCTGCAATCGAGCACGGCGACCGGCCTGATGGCCGCCTCCTTCGCGGCCGGCGGCTTCGTCGACCTCCTGCCGGCGCTGGCCGTGATGCTCGGCGCCAATATCGGCACGACGCTGATCGTCCAGGTCCTGTCCTTCGATGTCGCCAGGATCGCGCCGGTCTTCGTGCTGGCGGGCGTGGTGATGTTCCGCCGCGGCGGGTCCACGCGGGCTCGCGACCTGGGGCGCGTCGCGATCGGCCTCGGCCTGATGCTGCTCTCGCTGGCACGGCTGCTGGAGATCCTCACGCCCTACGAGGATTCACCGTCGCTTCGCTCGATGCTGGGCCTCATCGTGACCGACCCCTTCGTGGCGGTCACCATGGCCGCCTTGATCACCTGGGTGGCCCACTCCAGCGTTGCCGTCGTGCTGCTGGTGATGTCCCTCGCCGACAAGGGGATCGTCCCGTTCGAGGCCGCGATGGCGCTCATCGTGGGCGCGAATATCGGCTCCGCCCTGAACCCCCTTCTCGAAGGTACCTCCGGCTCGGACCCGGCGGGGCGCCGCGTCGCGGTCGGGAACATGATCAACCGCCTCGTCGGGCTGGCTATCGTGCTTCCGCTTCTCGGCCTCATCGGGCCGGCGATCCTGCGCTACCAGCCCGATCTCGCTCGCGCTGTCGCGGATTTCCACACCGCCTTCAACCTGGTCCTGGCGCTGCTCTTCCTGCCGCTTCTCGGCCCATTGGCGAGCCTGCTCAAGCGCTGGTTCCCGACACGGGTCAACGCAGCGGATCCCGGCCAGCCGCAGCACCTCGACCAGGGCGCCCTGGAGACGCCGCCGATCGCGCTGGGCCTCGCCGCCCGCGAGGCGCTCAGGATGGCCGACGTGCTGGAGGGCATGCTGCGCGGCGCCTCCGATGCGCTCGAGCGGGGCGATCGCAACCGCATCGCGGAAACGCGCCGCATGGACGACGTACTCGACAAGCTGAACGGCGCCATCAAGACCTACGTGATGGGGCTGGATGTCGAAGACATGACGAAGGGGGACCGCCGCCGGGCGGCCGCCATCCTGCGCTTCTCGATCAATCTCGAACATGCCGGCGACATCATCGACAAGAACGTGATGGCGCTCGCGGCGAAGCGGCTGAAGCGCGGCGTGCAACTCTCCAAGGAGGACCAGGCCGAGATGAGGGCCGTGATCGAGCGGCTCGAGGCGAACATCCGGGCCGCCGCCGCCGTCTTCATGACGGAGGACGCACGGGCCGCCCGGATCCTGGCCGACGAGAAGGCGGCTTTCCGCGACCTCGAAGCCCGCGCCATGACGGCCCATTTCGGCCAGCTGCGCGGCAAGGAGGTCGCGCCGGCCGAGACCAGTCCCCTCCATCTCGACCTGCTGCGGGACCTCAAGCGCGTGAACGACCACTTGGTCGCTGGCGCGGCCTACCCGGTGCTGCAGGGGCAGGGAGAACTGCTCTCGTCCCGCATCCGGGAGCCTGCGAACCGCTCTGGCGCAGCCGAGGCCGAGTAGTCAGCGGCGCGCCCGCATGCCGGGCCAGTTCCGCCACGTCAGCGGAATCCTGGTGCAGTCCTCCCGGTTCAGGCTCGATCCGCTCCGCTCCAGCGGGGCGGAGACGTAGTTCGGCGCGAAGCCGAAGGCCTGCAACTGCCGGCCGCCCGCGGCCGGTCCCGCATCGACGTCCAGGCAGACGAGCCAGAGAAGCCGGCCGGTGCCGTCCCGCGTGAGGACGGGATCGCTGAGCGCGGCATCGCGCATCGCCGCAGGTTCGACGTAATAGCGGCGCGCCCACTCGGCGATCTTCGCCCGGTAGTCGCGCGTGATCGGTGGAAGCGAGCCCGGCATCGCGGCCCGCTGATCGGGGCCGGACATGCATCCGGCAAGGACCAGGCAGGAGAGTAGGGCAAGCCGCTTCAGATTCGCCTCCAGGGATGAAATCGCCGGGAGATCTAGCAGGCGAAAGCGCGCCTGTCGCTCAGCGTTGGCTGGCCGCCTGGTGCTGCCGCCGCTTGCGGGGCTTCGAGCGGGTCTCCGAACCCGGTTGCGCCTTGACGGCCGTCCGCGGCTTGCAGGTCGCCAGAATGTTTCCGCCGCACATGGCCTGGGCCGGCTCAGGGACGGCCGCGGAGAACAGGAGCCCGAGCCCAAGTGCCAGGACGGCCGCTGGTCGAGACAGGAAAAGCCGAAGACGCATTGGCTGGCACCATGAAGGCGGCGGTTGGGGAGCGCTGAGGGGGCGAACTCGCCGGGGAAGCACCAGCTGGCGGGACAAGCTCTCCCGCCGCCAGCGGCGTGCCACGGCTGACCCCAGATTACGTGAGCTTGGCCGTTTGGAGAAGGGGCGGGGCGGCAGGGATCTGCCGCGCCGGGAGGCCGGGCGGGTCCCGCCGGGGGACGGCAGGTTGACACGAAGAATGAGCCCCGGCAGGTAGCCCCACAGGCCCGTGTGGCGGAATGGTAGACGCGGACGACTCAAAATCGTCTTCTGCAAGGAGTGGGGGTTCGAGTCCCTCCACGGGCACCATCAGGAGCGGCCGCGCCTTCCGCCCGCTCCGCCTTTCAGCGGTCACGCCACGCCACGGCGCGTCGTCCGCGGCGCGGCGAAGCGCCTGGCCGGCTGACCGAACCGGGCTCTCCCTCGGAAGTTTCCTCAGAAGCTTTCTAAGGGAGGGGAATGGAATGGCCGGCGAGCCGAAGACAGATCCGAAGATCCGGCCCTACACGGGGCCCGCCGGTGGATGGGGCTCCGCGAGGTCCGTGGGCGAGATCCTGGTGCGCGAGCATGTCGCCGCCCGCGGCTCCGTCGTGCTCGCGGAGCAGAACAAGCCCGAAGGCTACATGTGCGTGAGCTGCGCCTGGGCGAAGCCCGCAAAGCCCCACCCCCTCGAATTCTGCGAGAACGGCGCCAAGGCGACCGCCTGGGAGATCACGCCCCGCCGGGCCGACCGCGCATTCTTCGACAAGCACACGCTGACGGAGCTCCTGGACTGGCGCGACCACGACCTCGAGGAGCAGGGCCGGCTGACGCACCCGATGCGCTGGGATCCGGCAACCGACAAATACGTCCCTGTCGCCTGGGAAGAGGCCTTCGAGGAGATCGGGCGCGAGCTGCGGGCCGCCGCCCCGGAGAAGGTCGAGTTCTACGCCTCGGGTCGAGCCTCGATCGAGACGGCCTACATGTACCAGCTCTTCGCCCGCATCTACGGCAGCAACAACCTGCCCGACTGCTCCAACATGTGTCACGAGAGCACGTCCGTGGCGCTCCCCGAGAGCATCGGGGCATCGGTCGGCACCGCGAACCTGTCGGATTTCGAGCAGACCGACTGCATCTTCTACATCGCCCAGAATGTCGGCACGTCCTCGCCGCGGCTGCTCCACCAGCTGCAGGAGGCGGTCGACCGGGGCGTGAAGATCGTCAGCATCAACCCGCTGCGTGAGCGCGGGCTCGAGCGCTTCATCAACCCGCAGGCCCCGGACGAGATGCTGACCGGCAAGGAGACGCGGATCTCCTCGGAATACTACCAGGTGAGGAGCGGCGGCGACATCGCGGCCCTGTTCGGGATCTGCAAGGCCCTGATCGAGGCCGACGACGCCCTGAAGGCATCGGGGGCGAGCAAGGTCGCCGCGGGCGACGCGATCCCGGATGATCCGACGAATGCGGCGGAGGTGGCCTTCGCGGCCTCCATGGCGGCCGCCGACAAGAAGCACGTGCTCGACCACGATTTCATCAAGGAGCACACGGCCGGCTTCGAGGAGTTCGCGGCCGCGGCCCGCGGCTACGAGTGGTCCGAGCTCGAGCGCGTCTCCGGCCTGACCCGGGCCGAGATGGAGCAGGCCGCGCAGACCTACGCCAACGCGAAGACCGTCCTGATCTGCTACGGCATGGGCGTCACGCAGCACGTCATGGGCGTCCAGAACGTGCACATGATCGCGAACCTCGCGCTGCTGCGCGGCAATGTCGGCAAGCCGGGCGGCAACATCTGTTCGATCCGCGGCCACTCGAACGTGCAGGGCCAGCGCACGGTCGGGATCACCGAGAAGCCGGGCCTAGCGCCGCTCGACAAGCTGTCGGAGCTCTACCATTTCGAACCGCCGCGCTGGACGGGTCACTCGACGGTCGAGGCCTGCGAGGCCATCCTCAAAGGCGAGGTGACCGGCTTCATCAGTCTCGGCGGCAACTTCATCCGGGCCATTCCGGAGACGGAGGCCATGGAGGAGGCCTGGCGAAAGCTGCGCCTGACCGTCAACATCGCCACCAAGCTGAACCGAAGCCACCTGGTGCACGGGGAGATCGCCTATCTCCTTCCCTGCCTGGGGCGGATCGAGATCGACGAGCAGGCGAGCGGCCCGCAGGCGGTCTCCATCGAGAGCTCGGTCGCGCATTTCCACGGCTCGCGCGGCAAGGTGAAGCCCGCGAGCGACGAACTGCTCTCCGAGCCGGCGATCGTGGCCGGTCTCGCCAAGGCGACGATTCCGGACGCCAAGGTGCCGTGGGACGAGTGGGTGGGGGATTACGGGAAGGTCAGGGACGCGATCGAGACGACCTATCCGGAGACCTTCAAGGACTTCAACAAGCGCCTTTTCGAGCCCGGCGGCATCCCGCGCCCCGTCCCGGCGCGCGAGCGCAAATGGGTGACGCCGAACGGCAAGGCCAACTTCCTCACGCCCGAGCGGCTGGAGCCGGAACTGAAGATCAGCGGAGGGGCCGGCGATGTGCTCACCCTCACGAGCCTTCGGTCCAACGACCAGTTCAACACGACCGTCTACGGCTACAGCGACCGGTTCCGCGGCGTGGAGGGAACGCGGCACGTCGTCTTCATGAACCCTCTCGATATCGAGCGGCTGGGCCTGAACAATGGCGACGCCGTCGATCTCACGACGGCGCTCGACGGCGGCGCGAGGCGTTCGGTGCAAGGCCTGCGCGTCGTCCCGTACAGCATCCCGCCCGGATCTTGCGGCGCCTATTACCCGGAAACGAACCCGCTCTTCCCGCTTGATCATCACGACCCGAAATCGAAGACGCCGGCCTACAAGGCGCTGCCGGTCCGGGTCACGCGGGGGGAGGCTTTGGCGTCGGATTAGGGTTCCGGGGAGAGGTGCCCCGGCTTTCCTTCTCCCGTTGCGGGGTGTCGGCGCTCACACCGGCGAAAGCCGGTGCCCGGAATCTGATCCCTCCCCGCAGGGGAGGGTGGCCCGAGCGAAGCGGAGGGCCGGGTGGGGCTGCCTGCCTAGCCGCAACCCCACCCCGGTTCGCGCCTGCGGCGCGACTCGGCCCTC
Organism: Pseudomonadota bacterium; assembly: GCA_023423995.1. GTDB lineage: Bacteria > Pseudomonadota > Alphaproteobacteria > Rhizobiales > Beijerinckiaceae > Enterovirga. The sequence continues at coordinate 7,781 of JAFAEL010000043.1, forward strand.
CCCTGGAGGGGAGGGATCAGGCGGCTTGGCCGCCAGCGGGCACGCGCCGTCCTTCCCCGGCCCGGGGTCTGGTCCATCGGCACTGTCAAAGAACGGTCTCGTTCCACATCGAGGGGAGCGGGACGCCGGTTCTCCGGCCTTCGGTGATGGTGATTTGCGGATTTGCCAGGTCCCTCCCGGCGTCCCGCGACGGTCTTTTCGGCCCCATAGGCACGCGCCCGGTCAGCCGCCCGGACGCCCCGGCTACCGAACCGAGACCCCGGGACTCGTCCTCCCCTCCGCCAGACGTGACCGGTGCGCACGCGGCTCCCTCGCCGGAGGGGAGTTCTCCATGTATAGGAATAAATGCTAGGTTTGTCAACTCGGGATTCCGCTCACACCGGCGGAAGCCGGTGTCCAGGGACTAGACCCCGGCCTGCGCCGGGGTGAGCGGGGAGGGGCAGGCGGCTGATCTTTATACGGCCTTTATAAAGTCCCTCCGGATCCGCTCTCGAATTCATATGCGGCCGTGAAGACATTCCGCCCAACTCGAAGGCGGTATGCGATGTTGGACGTGATCTTTCTCCTCTCGGGAGCGGGCTTTCTTCTTCTCAGTGTCGGTTACGCCGCGCTCTGCGCGCAGCTCTGAGGAGGACGTCATGCTGCTCGACTACACGCTCGGCGCGATCGTGAGCGCCGGTCTCCTCGTCTACCAGACCTACGCCCTCGTCCGCCCCGAGCGGTTCTGAAGGAACGTGCCATGACAATCGTCGGTTGGCTGCAGATCGCGCTGTTCTGCCTGGTCGTCGTCGCGCTGGTGAAGCCGCTTGGCTTCTACATGACGCGGGTCTTCACGGGCGAGCGGACCCCGCTCACGCCCATCCTCAACCCCGTCGAGCGAGGGCTCTATCGCCTCGCCGGGATCGACGAAAACCACGAGCAGCACTGGCTCGCCTACGCGGCCGCCATGCTCGCCTTCCAGATTGTCGGGTTCGTCATCCTCTACGCGGTTCTGCGCCTGCAGGGCGTGCTGCCGTTCAACCCGGCCGGAATGGCGAATGTCGCACCGGACCTCGCCTTCAACACGGCCGTGAGCTTCCTGACCAACACCAACTGGCAGAACTACGGCGGTGAATCGACCATGTCGTACCTGAGCCAGATGCTGGCTCTGACGACGCAGAACTTCCTCTCCGCGGCAACCGGCGTGGCGCTCGCGGTGGCGCTGATCCGCGGCTTCGCGCGGGCCTCGTTCCGGACGATCGGCTCCTTCTGGGTCGATGTCACGCGCTGCACGCTCTACGTGCTGCTGCCGATCTGCGTCGTCTACGCGCTGTTCCTCGTCTGGGAAGGCATCCCGCAGACGCTCGGCCCGTATGTCGAGGCTTCGACGCTGGAAGGCGGCAAGCAGACGATCGCCCTGGGGCCGGTCGCGAGTCAGATCGCTATCAAGATGCTCGGCACCAATGGCGGCGGCTTCTTCAATGCCAATGCCGCCCATCCCTTCGAGAACCCGACGGCGCTTTCGAACTTCGTCCAGATGGTCTCCATCTTCGCGATCGGGGCCGCGCTGACGAACGTCTTCGGCCGGATGGTCGGGGACGAGCGGCAGGGCTGGGCGATCCTGGCCGCCATGGGGATCCTGTTCCTCGCCGGCGTCGCCGTCGCCTACTGGGCCGAGGCCTCCGGCAATCCGCTGCTCCACGCGCTGGGGCTCCAGGGCGGCAACATGGAGGGGAAGGAGGTCCGCTTCGGCATCGTGGCCTCCGCGCTCTTCGCCGTGGTCACGACGGCGGCCTCCTGCGGCGCCGTGAACGCCATGCACGACAGCTTCACGGCGCTCGGCGGCATGATCCCGCTGATCAACATGGAGCTCGGCGAGATCATCATCGGCGGCGTCGGCGCCGGCCTCTACGGCATGCTCATCTTCGTCATCGTGGCGATCTTCGTCGCCGGCCTGATGGTAGGGCGCACGCCGGAATATCTCGGCAAGAAGATCGAGGCGAAGGAGGTCAAGATGGCGATGCTCGCCATCCTGTGCCTGCCGTTGATGATGCTGGGCTTCTCGGCCGCCGCGACCGTCCTGCCCAGTGCCGTGGCGTCCATCGCCAATCCCGGGCCGCACGGCTTCTCGGAGATCCTGTACGCCTACACGTCGGCTGCGGCGAATAACGGGTCGGCCTTCGGCGGCCTCACGGGCAACACGCTCTGGTACAACGTCACCCTCGCGGTCGCGATGCTGGTCGGGCGCTTCTTCATGATCGTCCCGGCCATGGCGATCGCGGGCTCGCTCGCGGCCAAGAAGACCGTGCCGGTCTCGGCCGGGACCCTCCCCACCCATGGCGGGCTGTTCGTGGGCCTGCTCGTCGGGGTGATCCTCATCGTCGGCGGGCTGACCTTCTTCCCGGCGCTCGCCCTCGGTCCGGTCGTCGAGCACTTCTCGATGATCGGCGGCCAGAGCTTCGCAGCACAATGACCTCCGCCGCCATGTTCCGCACCCGCCGCGAGCTGGAGGCTCGCATCTTCCGGAGCCGCGCCGTGCAGCGCCGCGCTGCGCGCCATCGCGATCCGAGCTGGTCCGAGCTGACGCTCGGCCTCGCTTCCTTCGTGTTCCTCGTGTCGGCCTGCCTCTACGCGGTCGCCTGGCTCGGACGGTGAACCCAGTACTTCGAACGGGGCGCAGACCCGGAGTAACGACGATGTCCCACCTCACCCAAACCAGCGTCTTCAGCCCCGCGATACTCGGGCCGGCCGTGGCGGCTTCCTTCCGGAAGCTCGATCCGCGTGCGATGGCGAAGAACCCCGTCATGTTCGTCGTTGAGGTCGTGGCGGCCCTGACAACGGTGCTCTTCGTGAGGGACGTCGTCACGGGCGCGGCCGATCTTCTGTTCACCGGCCAGATCGTCCTCTGGCTCTGGTTCACGGTCCTGTTTGCGAATTTCTCCGAGGCCGTCGCGGAGGGCCGCGGCAAGGCGCAGGCGGACAGCCTGCGGCGCACCCGGACGGATGTCGTGGCGAGGCGCCTCTATGATCCGACCCGGCGGGAGCTGTTCCAGCGCGTGCCCGCCGTCGAGCTGCAGCCCGGCGACGTCGTGGTCGTGGAGGCCGGCGACATCATCCCGTCCGACGGCGAGGTGATCGAGGGCATCGCCTCCGTCAACGAATCCGCCATCACGGGCGAGTCCGCGCCGGTGATCCGCGAGAGCGGCGGCGACCGCTCGGCCGTGACCGGGGGAACCGAGGTCCTGTCCGACTGGATCGTGGTCCGCATCTCGGCCGGGCAGGGCGAGACCTTCCTCGACCGCATGATCGCCCTCATCGAGGGAGCCCAGCGCCAGAAGACGCCGAACGAGATCGCCCTCAACATCCTGCTCGCCGGGATGACGATCATCTTCCTCTTCGCCGTCGTGACCATCCCGAGCTTCGCGAGCTATGCGGGCGGCGCCATCCCGGTCGTGGTCCTCGTGGCCCTGTTCGTCACGCTCATCCCGACCACCATCGGGGCGCTTCTCTCGGCGATCGGCATCGCCGGCATGGACCGGCTGGTCCGCTTCAACGTGCTGGCCATGTCGGGCCGCGCGGTCGAGGCCGCGGGCGACGTCGACACCCTGCTCCTCGACAAGACGGGCACGATCACGCTCGGGAACCGGCAGGCGACCGAGTTCCGGCCGCTGCGCGGCATCGCCGAGCGCGACCTCGCCGACGCGGCGCAGCTCGCCTCGCTCGCGGACGAGACGCCGGAGGGCCGCTCGATCGTGGTCCTGGCGAAGGAGAAATACGGCATTCGCGGCCGCGACATGAGCGAGCTTCGGGCGACCTTCGTGCCCTTCACGGCGCAGACCCGGATGAGCGGCATCGACGCGGCGGGCATCTCGGTCCGGAAGGGCGCCGTCGATGCGATCCTCGCCCATGTCGAGGCGCCCCGGACGGCCGTCGCGGCCGGCGGGACGGTGACGGCGCTGAAGACGCGCACCTCCATCGACGACATCCGCGAGCTCCAGGCGATCGCCGAGGAGATCGCCAAGCTCGGCGGAACGCCGCTCGCGGTCGCGCGCGACGGGCGCCTGCTCGGAATCATCTACCTGAAGGACATCGTGAAGGGCGGCATTCGCGAGCGTTTCGGCGAATTGCGCCGCATGGGCATCCGCACCGTCATGATCACGGGCGACAACCCGACGACCGCGGCGGCGATCGCGGCGGAGGCCGGCGTCGACGACTTCCTCGCCCAGGCGACCCCGGAGAACAAGCTCGCGCTCATCCGTGCGGAGCAGACCAAGGGCAAGCTCGTGGCGATGTGCGGCGACGGCACCAACGACGCGCCGGCCCTCGCCCAGGCGGATGTCGGCGTCGCCATGAACACCGGCACGGTCGCGGCCCGCGAGGCCGGCAACATGGTCGACCTCGATTCCGATCCGACCAAGCTGATCGAGATCGTCGAGATCGGAAAGCAGCTCCTGATGACCCGGGGCGCGCTCACCACCTTCTCCATCGCCAACGACGTCGCGAAGTATTTCGCGATCATCCCGGCCATGTTCCTGGCCTTCTATCCGCAGCTCGGCGCCCTGAACGTGATGGGGCTCGCATCGCCCCAGAGCGCGATCCTGTCGGCGATCATCTTCAACGCGCTGGTCATCATCGCCCTGATCCCGCTCGCCCTGAAGGGCGTGCGCTATCGCCCGATCGGGGCCGCGCCGCTGCTCCGCCGCAACCTCCTCCTGTACGGGCTCGGCGGAATCCTCGTCCCCTTCGTCGGCATCAAGGTGATCGATCTCGTCGTGGCCGGGCTTCACCTCGCGTGACCCGCTCACTCCGGCGAAAGCCGGGGCCCGAAACAACTCCCCGCTCTGGGTGCCGGCCTCCCCCGGCATGAGCGGAGAGCTTCAAGGATCTCCCCGATGTTCAAGCATATCCGCCCCGCCCTCGTCCTGGTCGTCGGCCTGACCGCCATCACCGGCCTCTTCTACCCGCTCGCCATCACGGGGATCGCCGGAACGCTGTTTCCGAGACAGGCCGGCGGGAGCCTGATCGAGCGCGACGGAGAGGTGATCGGCTCGGCGCTCATCGGCCAGAGCTTCACGAACGACCGGTATTTCCACGGCCGGCCCTCGGCCACGACCGGCACCGACCCCGCCGACAGCACGAAGACCGTGCCGTCGCCCTACAACGCCGCGAACTCGATGGGCTCGAATCTCGGACCGACCAATGCGGCGCTCGTCGACCGCGTGAAGGAGGAGACCGGGCTCCTGAAGGCGGAGAACGCAGCCGCCCCGGTGCCGATGGACCTCGTGACGACGTCAGGTTCGGGGCTCGACCCGCATATCACGCCGGAGTCCGCCGCCTTCCAGGTCCCGAGAATCGCCAAGGCCCGGAGCATGCCCGAAGCGGCGGTCAGGCAGATCGTTGCGAGCCATGTCGAGGACCGGCTCTTCGGCGTCATCGGCGAGCCGCGCGTGAACGTGCTCGCCCTCAATCTCGCGCTCGATGCCGCAGCCCCGCGCTAGCTGCTAGACTGGGCTTCGACGAGAAGCCCATGCAGGAACCGAAACGACGCCCGTCGCCGGACGCTCTCCTCGCCGATGCCGAACGCGAGGCGGGGGCCCGGGGGCGGCTGAAGATCTTTCTCGGCGCCGCACCGGGCGTGGGCAAGACCTACGAGATGCTCGCGACCGGCCAGGCGCGCCGGCGCGAGGGCGTCGACGTCGTGATCGGCATCGTGGAGACGCATGGGCGGCCGGAGACGGAAGCCCTCGTTGCCGGCCTCGAGGTGATCCCGCGCCGCAGCTCCGAGTACAAGGGGACGCGGCTCGACGAGATGGATCTCGACGCCGTCCTGGCCCGCCATCCCCAGCTCGTCCTGGTGGACGAACTCGCCCACACCAACGCACCCGGCAGCCGTCATCCGAAGCGCTTCCTCGACGTCGAGGAACTGCTCGAGGCCGGGATCGACGTCTACACGACGCTCAACATCCAGCATCTGGAGAGCCTGAACGACGTCGTCGCGCAGATCACGCGCATCCGGGTGCAGGAGACGGTCCCGGACCGGGTGGTGGACCGGGCGGATGCGGTCGAGCTCATCGACCTCACGCCCGAGGACCTCATCCGCCGTCTGGAGGACGGAAAGGTCTACGTGCCGGAGAACGCCGAGCGTGCGCTCCGGCATTATTTTTCGCCCGGCAACCTGACCGCCCTGCGCGAGCTCGCCTTGCGCCGGACGGCGCAGCGCGTCGACCAGCAGCTCCTGTCCCACATGCAGGCACGCGCGATCGAGGGGCCTTGGCCGGCGGGAGAGCGCGTCCTCGTCTGCGTGAGCGAGGATCCTCGCTCGGAAGGGCTCGTCCGTTACGCGAGGCGGCTGGCGGATCGCCTGCATGCCCCCTGGACCGTGCTTTCGGTCGAGGATCGCCGCGTCCTCCAGCTCGGCGAGGCCGAGCGGGACCAGATCGCAAAGGCGCAGCGGCTCGCGGCCCTGCTCGGCGGCGAGACCGCGACGCTGCCCGGCTCGTCGCGTCGCGTGGCGGACGACGTGATCGCCTATGCGCGCGAGAACAACGTCACGCACATCATCGTCGGGAAATCCTCGCGCTCGCGCCTCTTCGAGATGCTGCACGGCTCGGTGGTCCATGACCTTGTTCGCCGCTCGGGGGCGATCAGCGTCCACGTGATCGCGGGCGAGGAGCCGGAGCAGCCGAGGGGGCGACGCGCGAGGACGGCCCAGCCGGATCGCGATCGCGAGAGCCAGGGTGCCGCCCTCCTGCCTTATGCCGTCGCGGCAATCGCAGTCGCGGGGGCGCTCGTCTTCGGGCTGCTCGTGCAGCCGCTGATCGGGCTCGAGAGCGTCGACCTCGTGTTCCTCTCCACGGTGGTCGGCATCGCCGTGCGCTTCGGCCTGTGGCCCTCGCTCGCGGCGGTCGTGGCAGCCTCGCTCTGCTACAACTTCTTCTTCCTGCCGCCCCTCTATACCTTCACGATCGCGGAGCCGACCAACGTCGCCGCCTTCCTGTTCTTCGCGCTGGTGGCCGTGCTCGTGTCCAATCTCGCCGCAAGCGCGCGGCGCCAGGCGCTCGCGGCCCAGACCAGGGCGCGCACGACGGAGGCCCTCTACAGCTTCAGCCGGAAGCTCGCCGGGACGGGTGTGCTCGACGACGTCCTCTGGGCGAGCGCGTTCCAGATCGCCTCCATGCTGAGGCTCAACGTCGTGATCCTGCTGCCCGGTAGCGGCGGCCTCGACCTCGCTGCGGCCTACCCGCCGGAGGATGGGCTCGACGACGCCGATCTCGCCGCCGCCAAGTGGAGTTTCGAGAACGGGATGCCCGCCGGACGCGACGCCGATACCCTGCCGGGGGCGAAGCGCCTGTTCCTGCCGCTGCGGACCGGGCGCGGCGCGGTCGGGGTCATCGGGCTCGACACCGGACGGGCCGGCGCGCTCCTGGGGCCCGAGCCGCGACGGCTGCTCGAGGCCTTGGCCGACCAGGCCTCCCTCGCGATCGAGCGCGTCCATCTCGTGGAGGACCTCGAGCGCGCGAAGCTCTCGGCCGCGACGGACCGGCTTCGGCAGGCGCTCCTCAATTCGATCTCGCACGATCTCAAGACGCCCCTCGCATCGATCCTCGGGGCCGCCGGCGCGCTGCGCGATCTCGACGACGCGCTGGGCGCGGCCGACCGCGCGGAGCTTCTCGCGACCGTCATCGCTGAATCCGAGCGGCTCAACCGCTTCATCGCCAATCTCCTCGACATGACGAAGCTCGAATCCGGTGCCGTCGCCCCGAAGGTGGCCCCGCACGACCTTGGCGAGGTCGTGGGCTCTGCGCTGTCCCGGGCCTCGAAGATCCTCGCCCGCCACAGGGTCGAGGTGGAACTCGCTCCTGATCTGCCGATGCTCGACCTCGACCCGGTCCTGTTCGAGCAGGTGCTCTTCAACCTTCTCGACAACGCAGCGAAATACGCGGCCGAGAACTCGACCATCCGCATCGAAAGCTGGCGCGACGGGGGCGTGATGTGCCTGCAGGTGCTCGACGAGGGACCCGGCATTCCCGAGGACGATCTGGAGCGCGTCTTCGACAAGTTCTACCGCGCCCGGAAGTCTGATGCCGTGCGGGCCGGAACGGGCCTGGGCCTCGCCATTTCGCGCGGCTTCATCGAGGCGCTCGGCGGGACCATCACGGCCGGAAACCGCACGGACCGGAGCGGGGCCGTGTTCACGCTCGTCCTGCCGGTGCCGGCGGAAACGCGCAGCCTGGAAGCGATTGCATGACATCCGCCAAGATCCGCGTCCTCGTGGTGGACGACGAGCCGCCGATCCGTCGCCTTCTGCGGACGGGGCTCTCCACCCAGGGCTACGAGATCATCGACGCCACGAACGGGAAGACGGCGCTCCAGGCGCTGGCCGCCGAGGAGCCGGACGTGGTCATCCTCGATCTCGGGCTGCCCGATGTCTCCGGCCACGAACTCCTCCGCCGCATCAGGGAAAGCTACGAGGCGCTTCCGGTCGTGGTCCTGTCCAGCCGCGATGACGAGCGCGGCAAGGTGGAGGCGCTGGATATCGGGGCGGACGATTACGTGACGAAACCCTTCGGCATGAACGAGCTCCTGGCCCGCTTGAGGACCGCGCTCCGCCACCGGCTGCAGGTCCAGGGGGAGCGCTCGATCTTCCGCACGGGCGCGCTTTCCGTCGATCTCGTCGCCCGGGTGGTCCGCGTGGGCGAGCGCGAGGTCAAGCTCGCTCCCAAGGAATACGAGGTCCTCCGGGTGCTCGTGCAGCATGCCGGCAAGGTGCTCACGCACGCTCAGCTTCTGCGGCAGGTCTGGGGAGGCGCGACGGATCCGCAATACCTGCGTGTCTATGTGCGCCAGCTCCGCCAGAAGCTCGAAACCGAGCCGGAACGTCCGGAGTTCATCCTGACGGAAACGGGCGTAGGCTACCGCCTTCGCGCGCCCGATTGAGAGACCTGCCGGTTTGGCTGGGCTCGTCTTGCGTCCGAAAGCGCCCTTTCAGAGTGTCCAGCAAAGAACCTCTCCCCCGACGGCCGGGAGGTGTCTTCGAACACTCATGATAAAGTGTGGATTAGCACGAAATTCGTAGTTAGGGTACACGAGACATTGAGTAATACTTAGGTGGATTGGCATGGTCAGGGGACGGCGATGAGATGCTACTTCCACCTTGAAGGGCCCCGGGGTGACGGGATCCCTGACGAACTCGGCACGGACGTCGCCACGGCCGATCAGGCCCGTTTAGAAGCCATGAAGGCCATAGCCGAACTGCGTGGCGAGGATCCCGGGCTCCAGCATGAATGGGATGGATGGCGCCTAGTGATCGTCGACGGGGAGGGCCGAAGGCTGTCGGCTTTCGATCTGAATGCGACTGCTTCCCTGATGCGAGGGGCGCACCCGGTAGGTTGTTCCGGAGACGACAACGTGGCCCCGGTCTGACGGGATCAGGCGAAGAAGGCCTGTGACGTGGGCGCGCAGGCTGCCGCGCCGATCCTCGTTCGTCATGCCGGGCCCCACCTGATGGCTGCTTGCGAGCCTTTGAGATGACGACGGGAAGGCTCAGCCTATTCCATGCGGCCTAGGGAGCTTTCCCAGAATACGGTCTGACGGCGTGCCGCCACGTCGGAAGAACAGCCAGCAGAGCTGTTCCCGCAATGCGGGCGACACCTAGCGGTGCGCCCTTCAATACTCCCTCAGAGCTAATGCGGTAGAGCAGGGCGCGGGCCGCGCATGGTTGTGTAAAAACGTACCGATCAGCAGCTCCGGATGGCCCCCCAATGCTCGACACCCCGCGATACGTATTGGTGCGAGCGGCCTCGTGAGCGAAAAACGGGTCGAGATTCAATGGCTGCGCGGGCTCGCCGCGCTTGAGGTGGCCATCGTCCACTCGGACCTCCTCACGAAGCACATCTCGACGCAGAGCGTCCTGACGGGGTGGTATCAGCACATCGGTGGCATTGGGGTCGAAGTATTCTTCATCGTCTCCGGTTTCATCATGTGTATGCGTGTGCCATTCAGTACGGGGTGGCGAGATTTCATGATGAACAGGATCCGGCGGATTTTTCCGCTGTACTGGATCCTGACAAGCGTGGCGGTCCTGATATTCATCATGCAGCCGAGCTGGGTCCTTGTCGGCCGGACCTTTTCGCTGGAATGGCTCTTGAGTTCCTATCTCATCCTGCCGCAGCACCGCGAGCCGCCGCTGGGTCCCGGCTGGACGCTCGAGCACGAGATGGTCTTCTACGCCCTCGTGGCGCTCGGGCTGGCGGTCCTGAGCGCGCATATCTACGGGCGGCTGGCCTTCGGGGTGTTCGTCGGTGCGCTCGGGGTCCTGGGTTGCGCCTTTGGTCCAGGGCTCGACCAGCCTGCCTGGATGTCCCACCTGGTCAGCCCCTACATGCTGGCCTTCAGCTTCGGGTGGCTTGTCCGCTGCTGCGAGGAAATGGATTCGCGGCGGGTCTGGCCCGCCCTGTTGGGCTTCTTCGCGGCTGTGGCCCTTCTAGGCCTCGCGCTGGGGGCGGATTGGAGTGACCGGCTGGTGCTTCGCTTCCTGCTTGCGGGCGCGATCTTCCTGAGCTTCATCGCGGCCCGGCACTTGGCCACCCTCAAGACGGTGTTCGGGCGCTTCATGCTGCTGCTCGGAGAAGCCTCTTTCAGCCTCTACCTCATCCACTGGTTCGTGCTGTCGGCGCTGGGGAAGTTTCTCGGGATGGTCCTGCCGGATGTCGACCAGCCGGCACCCCTGCGGATCCTCGGCGTGGCTGTGGCCTGCTATGCCGGAATCCTTTGCTTCCGGTATGTCGAGCAGCCCATCGATCGCTTCCTGCGGAGCAAAGGGCCGCTCCGGATGGCGCAGGCCCTCTCCGGTCGCTTCCGGCCGGCGCTTCCGCCGTGAGCGCGCAGCGAGGGTAGGGTGCGTTCCCCGGCGGAAATCCGAGCGGGGTCGTGGCGTCCAGGCCTTGCCTGCCTGGTGATGGCTGTTTCCACCCTCTCGGCCGGAGCCAGCCCGGAACCGGCCCGGATCGGGCCCGAGGCGGCGCCGGCATGTCCGGCGGATGCCCGCCTTGTCCCGCCTGCCGAATCGATCGCCGCCGCGGCGGCATCCGCGGAGCCGGGCGATGCATTCTGCCTCGGCCGTGGGGTCCACCGTCTGCAAGCGGTCCTGCCAAAAGCAGGCCAGCGCTTCTTCGGGGAACGAGGGAGCGTGCTCTCCGGCGCCCGCCTCGTGACGGATTTCGTGCGGCGAGGCGACAGCTGGGTCATCCCGGACGTGAAAGCCGCCACGATCGAGCGCGGCATATGCCTCGGAGGCGGCACCCTTTGCCGGTTCCCGCTCGGCGTATTCCTGGACGACACGCCGCTGCGCCGGGTCGGGCGGATGGCCGAGCTACGTGCGGGAGCCTTCTTCCTCGATCCTGCGCGGCATGAGGTCCTGCTCGCCGATGACCCGACCGGCCGGACGGTCGAGGTGTCGGTGGAGAACTTCGCCTTTACCGGACAGGCGCCTGACGTGCGCATCGTCGGGCTGACGATCGAGAAGTACTTCAGTCCGCCGCAGGATGGCGCGCTCAACGCACTCGGGTCCGGCTGGCTGATCGAGAATTCCGAGTTCCGCCTCAACGGCGGGGCGGGCGTCTCGATCAGCACCGACGGGGTCGTCAGGGACTGCCGCATCCACTCGAACGGCCAGCTCGGGGCGACCGGCGAGGGACACAACCTTCTCTTCGAGAACAATCAGGTCTCGAACAACAACATCTACGGCTTCGATCCGTCCTGGGAGGCCGGGGGCATCAAGATCACGGAGACCCGGAACATCGTCTTCAGGTCGAATCTCGTAACCCGCAACGCCGGCCCAGGCCTCTGGTGCGACGAGCAATGCCTCGATGCGACCTACGAGGGCAATCTCGTCGAGTTCAACGCCGGGGCGGGCATCTTCTTCGAGCTCTCGATCGGGGCGCAGATCCGCGACAACCGGCTGAATCAGAACGGGCAAGCGAAGCCCAGCTGGTACTGGGGCTCGGACATCCAGATCGCGGCCTCCGAGAACGCGCTGATCGAGCGGAACACCATCACGGTCCGGCCCGGAGGAACCGCGATCGCGTTCATCGATCAGAACCGGCACCGTTCGGACGGGAGCTACTACCGGACGCAGGGCAACCGCGCCCTTCGCAACCAGATCATCCTGAGAGGCGAGGGGAAGGCTGGCGGGGTGTCCGACGCGGAAGCAGGCGAGGCGAATTACGGCATCATCGAACGCGGCGGAAACGTCTTCGACGAGAATGTCTACCGCGTGAAGCCCGGCATCCGCCCGCGCTTCGTCTGGGGGCGGACGGAGACGGATTTCGCCGGTTTCCGTCAGCGTGGGCAGGAGCCGCGCGGCAGCGTGGTGACGGATCGCAGCATCGATTGAGGGCCGCCCGGCGCGGGCCAGCGCCCGCGCGGGGCGCAGGGCGCTGCGATCAGGCGGCCGCCTGGTCGAGCTTGGGCCCGAAGAACCGCTCGTAACGACGGTAGTTCGAGCATTGGTCCTCGATCCGGAACTCCTGGTGCGTTGCGAGATCCACGTTGGTCAGCACCGCGCCGTGAAGCTTGACCGAGAAGTCGTTCAGCCTGCCGAGGGCCTGCTTCACGGTGTGCCGCGGGGTCGAGTTCCAGGACACGACATGCACGACGTTGTCCGCGTTCCGGGCGAGCTGGGCGAAGTCGACCACGAGGAGGACGGGCGGCGCCTCGATGATGATCAGGTCGTAATGCTCCCGCGCGCGGCGCATCATGTCGGAGAACACGGTCGCGCTGTAGCGGTCGGCCGGCGAGATCGCGCCGGAGGGCCGGAGGATGACCAGACGCTGCGCCGCGATCTCGGAGAAGAACATGCCGTCCGGATCGTCCAGCGCGTGGTCGAGCGTCGCGCTCGAGACGCCGCCCGGCTCCTCGTGGTCGGCCGGGAGCCAGTCGACGATGAGAACGCGCTGCCCCGCCGCGAGGGCGGAGCGCGCGAGCGCGAGGGCCAGCAGCGACTTCCCTTCACCCGGGACGGAAGACGTGATCAGCAGCGACCGCGCCTGGGCCGAGAAGGCGTGCAGATCGAGGGACGCCGCGATCAGCCGGACGGCCTCGGTGAAGATGCGGCGTTCTCCGTCGGGCTGGCCGCGCGACCACAGGGGCACCATGCCGACGCAACGCGTCTCGGTCTGTGCCTCGAACTGCTTGGCGGAGCGGAAGCCGGTATCCCGCTTCTCGAGGAGGAGTGCGGTCGTGACGCCAAGTCCGAGCCCCCCGAGCAGGGTGAGGCCGAGCACGACCGGGACCCTCGGCCCGGACGGAAGCGGGATCGGCTGGGCCCGGACGATCACCTGGGCCGGCGCCGTCACGAGGCCCGACTGGGACGATGCCTGCTCGTAGTTGTCGGTCAGGAGCTTGAGGCGGGAGCGGATGGTCGTGACCTCGGCCTGGAGGCTCTTCAGCTGGTTCTCGCGGCCCCTCGCGGCGATCAGATCGTTGCTGATCTCCTGTATCCGGGTCTCGAGCGTCTGTTCGTCGGCGATGGCGCTACGGACCTCTCCCTCCAGATTCGTGATGGCCCGTTCGACCTCCTCGCGCAGCTGCTGCTGCACCTGGTCCATGATCGCATTCGCGCGGCTCAGGCCCGGATGCTTGGGGCCGATGATCGACAGGTCGGCCACTTCCTTGCGGGCGTTCGTCTGCGCCTCCAGGAGCCGCTGGATGACCGGCGCGCCGTTGAGGTCCTGGGCGGATGGGATCTCTCCGGCCTTGTAGGCCGCCTTCGCGCGGTTGTAGCGGCCCTCGGCGGCGATACGCGCCATGCGGGCGGTGCTGCGCTGGGTGGTCAGGTCCCGCAGGAGCTGCTGGTGCAGGCCGGCTCCGTCCGGCTCCGCTTCGACATAGCCGGTGTTGCGCCGGAAGGCGTCCACGGCCTGCTCCGCCTTGGCCAGGCTCCGTCGCGCATCGGCGATCTGTCCTGCGAGCCACTCGCTCGTCTTCTGGGCCGCAGAGGCGCTCGCCTCGACGCGGCTCTGCAGATACTCGTCCGCGATCGCATTGGCCAACAGCGCCGACTGGTTCGGGTCCTTGGACGTGTACGAGATGGTGATCAGGTAGCTGCGGCTGTCATTCGCGACCGCGATGTTCCGCATCAGCGCCAGCGCGGCGAGCTCGATCCGGACGGCGTTGGAATCCGCGGTCGGGGGAGAGGGCTCGTCCGATCGCCCCATTGCGCGCCGGGCAGCATCCAGGATCGGCTGGTAGAACGGCGCGCTCTCCGGCACCTGGAGGTGCAGTTGGAGCTTCTCGGCTACCCGCCGGGCGATGGCGCGGGATCGGATGACCCGCGCCTCGCTCTCGATGATCGCACTCCCGTCGATCGAGGCGCCCCGATCGGGGGTGCCGTTGGGC
>JAFAEL010000070.1 GCA_023423995.1 Pseudomonadota bacterium
GTGAAGAGCGTCATCGGCAAGGCGCTGACCCTGCCATCCTCCGAAGTGAGCGTCAGCGCGACCGGCCAGGTCGTGGGGACGAGCCGCATCTGCCTGCTCGCGCTCGATACGAAGGCAAAGGACACGCTCCACCTCCACAAGGGCGCCCGGGTCACGGCTGAGGGCTGCGCCCTCTATACGAATTCCAGCGCCCGTACCGCGGCGAAGATCGAGGACAACGCGAATGTGACGGCGTCGCTGCTCTGCTCGGCAGGTGGGATCGAACTGAAGTCGGCGACGATCAACGCCGAGCAGATGACCGATTGTCCCGCCAAGGCCGACCCGCTCGCCGCGCGCACGCCCCCGACCGTCTCGGGTTGCGACCACACCAACCGCGTCGTCGATGGCAGCAAGACGCCGACCGTAAGCCTCATGCCCGGCCGCTATTGCGGCGGCCTGAAGATCACGAAGGGTGCACAGGTCACCCTGATGGCGGGGATCTACACGATCGATGACGGGCCGCTGAAGGTGGAGAATGCTTCGATCCGGGGCGAATATGTCGGCTTCTACTTCACGGGTGATGCCGGCGGCCTAGTCTTCGACCCCAAGAGCACGATCGACCTCTCGGCCCCGAAGGACGGCCCGATGGCCGGGCTCCTGTTCTTCGAGAACCGGACGGTGAGCAATCCGCTCGAACCCTTGCTGGACCTGCTGTCCCCGGTACCGCCGCCGCCGCTGGGCTCGACGCCCATGCGCACCTACCGGATCGTGAGCGACAATGCCCGCAACCTGCTCGGCACCATCTACCTGCCGGCCGGCCGTCTCGTGATCGACGCCAAGAAACCCGTCGCGGACCGCTCCGCCTACACGATCATCGTGGCCAAGCAGGTCGAGCTGTTCGACGGCCCGAACCTCTACCTGAACACCAACTACTCCGCGACGGACATCCCCGTCCCGAAAGGGGTAGGCCCGAAGACTGAGAGGAGCATCAGCCTTGTCCAGTGACCTGTCCAAGAGGTTAACCGGACGTTAACCATAGGCGGGCGAGCGAACGGGAAGAGGAGAATCCCCCTATGGCCCCGAATGAAGAAATCGCCGGCACCAACGAGACCCTGACGCCGCTGGTCCGGCAGCTCGCGAACCAGCTCCGTGCGACGCGCTCCGGCTCCGCCGTGGCCAAGTCCTTCCCCGAACGGGAAGCCGCCACGCGGCCGGCGCTGAAAGCCATCGTCGATGCGATCGCGCAGGCCGCTGCGCGACACGAGGCGCGCCAGGAAGCCATCGCAGCGCTCGAGAACCGGCTCCAGCAAACCGAGGCCATGCTGGAGGCGCAGACGGCGCGGCTTTCGGAAACCGAGGGAAAGCTTCGCGCCTCGCAGGACGAAGCGCGCCGGGAGCGGACGCGGGCCGAAGACCTGCAGCGGCGCTCGACCGAGCTCCTCGACAAGACGCAGGCCATGCTGACCGAGGCAGGCGAGCGCCTCTCGGCCGCCGAGGCGCGCGCCGACAGTGCCGAGGGCGATCTCGAGTACCTGAAGGACTTCGTGCGGGAGCACCTCGGCTCCTGACCTCGTCGCGAGAAGCGCCCCGTGCGGGGCGCCCCCCTCGCGTTCAGAGGAGGACAAGCGCGAGGGCGATCCCGATATTCGTGAGCTGGTGGAGGAGCTGGTCGAAGCCGAACAGCCACCAGTAGCGGGCATCGTGCGGGCTCCAGCGGCCCCAGCGCCCCAGGAGCGTCTTGCCCCGGTCCACGGCGAAGTGGATGCCGAAATCCACCAGGGCCAGCCACCACAGGTGCGGCGCCACGATGAGGGCGATCACGAGCGTGGCGACGGCGTGGACGGCGACATGCGTCAGAAGCGGTGCCACCCAGGTGTTGTGGCAGTCCTTTCCGCGCGCGATCCAGCCCGTCTGCAGCACGAAATCCGCCAGGAAATGCTTGACGGCAAATACGGCAGTGAGCCCCGCCACGGCCCAGCCCGGCCCCCAATGGCTCGCCTGCCCGATCATGCTGCGTCCGCAACTCCGAACCGCATCGACCTATGCCGGGTCATGCGGGCACAAGGAAGAGTGAGTGAGGGCCGAGCGACGGCTGTAAGTGCGCTGCCACACAACATGCGAAGATAACCAGAGCCGCTGGCCTGCCACGTCTTGCGAAGGTCCCAGCGAGCGGCGGATCAGCCGTTCATCGCCGCCCAGACCTCCCGGTCGCGCTCGGCCGTCCAGATGACCGGGTCGTCGATCCCGGAGGCTTCGTCATAGGCGCGCGCGACGTTGAAGGGCTGGCAATGCTCGTAGATGGCGTAGGACGAAAACTTGGGATCCATGACCTCGCGGGCCGCCGCAAAAGTTTCCCTGAGGGTCAGACCGCGTGCCACCGACATCTCCGCCACCCCATAGAGGGTGGTCACGAAATCGCGCGTGAGGGCGATGGCTTCCGTCACCGTGCGGGCGCCGAGCAGCGCATCCCCACGGCCCGGCACGATCGCGGTCGGGTTGAAGTCGCGGATCGCATCGAGCGTGCGGGGCCACTGGCGCAGCTTGGCGTCGCCGCAATAGCAGGCCGAGTGATATTCCACGAGGTCGCCCGTGAACATGACGCCGGCATCCGGCACCCAGGCGACGATGTCGCCCGACGTGTGCCCGGCCCCGAGTTGCATGAGCTGGACCTCGCGCTTGCCGAGATGGATGGACATCCGACCCGAGAAGGTGAGGCTCGGCCAGGTGAGGCCCGGGATGCTCTCCGCATCCCGGAAGAGCCTCGGAAAGCGGCCGTATTCCGAATCCCAGTCCTGCTGGCCGCGTTCGGCGATCAGGCGGTAGGTCTCGCCCGAGGCGACGACGCCCTGCGCCCCATAGGCCGAGGCGCCGAGGACCCGCACCGCGTGGTAGTGGGACAGCACCACATAGCGGATCGGCTTGTCGGTGACGCTTCTCACCCGCTCGATCACGGTCTGCGCCATCGCGGGCGTGGCCTGCGCGTCGAAGACGATGCAGCCGTCATCGCCCACGATGACGCCCGAGTTGGGATCACCTTCGGCCGTGAAGGCGAAGAGATCCCGGCCGATCTCGGCGAACGTGATTCTCTTATCCGAGAGGTCCGAGGTCGACGCGAACGCCTTCGTCATGGGCGATTCCCTCCCGCTTGAGTCATCCGTGGCGCGTCGCTTATCGGCTCAGGCGTCGAGGTCAACACCGGGACGGCTTTCCCGCACCGGCGCGCCGGTCCGCGAAGCCAGCAGCCCGCCGGCCGCTGCCCACGGGGAACCCCGCCCGACCTTTGGCCGGGCGGGGCGGTCCGCCGCATCACTGACGGGGGCGCGTGCTGGCGCCAAGCCTGGCATGGCGCCCCTTGGTTGACGGGAGGTTAACGAAGCAGGAGGCGCCTCGCCCGCTACCCCACGCCCTCCGGCCAGAACCGCGGATTGGAAACCGCCCAGAGCCGCGGCTGCGAGACCTCCATGACGACGACCCCGCTGCCGGCGAGGTACGCCTCGAGACTGAAATTGAGAAACTCGGAGCCCGCAGGACAGAGCATCGGTTCGGTGACGAACCACAGGCTTCGGCCGTTCATGCTCCCGTCCGCGACCGGCTCGGTCGCGCTCCGGTTGCTCGTGGCTTCAGACGCCTGAAAGAGGTCGGCCCCCGTCGAGGTTGAGCGCGGTCGCAAGAACAGCCCGAGGTCCTGGAGGTGCTCGGCCCCGCTTTCGACGAAGACGCGAAGCATCGCCCGCAACCAGATCCCGGCCAGCCCAGGGGTGGACACGGAACTCGCCGAGGTCCCGGGAAAGTCGGTGAAGAGCCACCGGACCACGTCGCCCGTCGCAGAGGCGAGACTGATCGTGCTTCGAATCGCGTTTCCGGCGCCCGGATCCGCCACGATGCTGTTGGCGAAGCCCGTGATCGCGGCTCCCCCGAGCGTGCTGGCGCGAACCTTGTCGGGAAGCGTGCCGGACGCGCCGAGCCCGGCGATTCCAGCGGATCCCGCCAGGAGGCCGTTCGAGAAGAGGTTGCCGGGCGCGCCGGAGCTCACGAGATGGCCGGAACCAGGCTCGATCGTCCTTGCAAAGACCTCCTGCGCCGCGGCGGACCAGAGCCAGCAGCCCAAGGGGGTGAGGTGGAGCCCGTCTTCCGACACGCCTGCACGCGCCGCCCTGACCGGCGAGGCGGGGTCTTCCAGATAAGGCCCGGAATCGATCAGCTCGGCACCGAACTTGTCGCAGAGCGCCGGCAGGGCCGCGTTGAATTCGAGCCTCTTGCGGAAGAAGGGATCACCCAAGGGCAGCGCGCTGCCGTTATTCGCCGTTCCGGCATGGGCCCGCGGATTGAGGGTGGCCACGTAGCACGCCACGCCGGCCGCCTTGAGGGGCCGAAGGAACAGGTCTTCGTACTTCGCCAGGAGCGCCGGGACCTTCTCGGGGCCGATCAGGTCATTCTGCCCGAGCTGGAGCAGGCAGGCTCCGTATCCACGCGCGATGATCGTTCCGACGAGCTCGGCCTGCTGCGCCATGCCCGAGCCGGACTTGCCGAAATTGCCGCCGGACATCTTGCGGCCGAGCGGGTCCGCGAGATCGAACCAGTTCGTGAAGTCGAATCGCGGGTCTCGCATCCGGGCGTAGGTCAGGCCGCCGGAGGCCTGGCCGGTGATCATCGGAGGCGAGGTGCTGTACGCGCCGGTATTGCGTTCGATGGACGAGGAGCCGAGCGCAGCAAGCTTCACGCCTGCGGGCAGCAGGAATTTCGCGTCGCGCTGCAGGGCCCGATGGGCCGGCGTGCCGCGGAAAGGTACGGAGAGAACGGCCACCATCTCACGCCTCCGCCACGGTGAAGGGCTGTCCGGAAGCGGGGCCACAGACCGAGATTGCCCCGGCGGGCACGACCTTGTCGAACGCGAAGGCGCCTCCCGGACCGACCTGGACGGATCCGGCTCCGGTCGAGGCCGCCCCACCGGTCGAGAACCAGAAGCTGCGCGTTTCGTCGGGATTGGCGATGAGGAGGAACCGGCGGCCCGGATTGGCCGGGCAGGCCTGCTGAGCGACGCCGGATGCGCTCAGGGTGCCCGAGCGGTCGACCAGCGCGGCGCCGCCCGAATCCGCCGGGGCGGAGATGTCCGACGCCAGGATGGCCGCGATGGATTGGCCGGGCAGCACGTGAACCAGCTGCGCCCGGCGGGGCAGCAACAGAAGACGGGGCTCCGCGTCGGGGTCCGGCGCCAGTCCGACGTCGGCGTAGATCGCGCTCTCGACCGCCAGGAGGCGCGCAAAGACGGTTCCCTGGCCGATCGGCACTGGGAGGCGGTCTTCCGGGGCGGTCGCGACCGGCCCCACGTCCAGGGTGGCGGAACCGAGCGGCGTCGCGGCCAGGCAGTCGATCTGCCCTCCGAGCCGCCCTCGTCCGCTTCCGAGCGCATGGAATTCGACACGCAGCTTGGGCATGGTTTCTCCTCGATGGCTGGATAGGCGTGCAGGACGGCGCGGCTCGCGCGCCGGGGCGGCGCGAGCGGGAAGGCGCGAATTGTGGGAATGGGCTGCCCCAGCCGGCGATTTGCCAGGCCGGAATGCGGCAGCAGAGTAGGTCTATATTCTCAGAACGTCGCGCTGTCAAGCAGCGTCAGGCGTGTCCGTGATACCGCCGGTACCATTCGACGAACAGCCGGATGCCCCGGTCGATGCCGGTGGCGGGCGGGCGGCCATAAAGTTCCGAGAACGTCGCGACATCGGACGAGGTCATGACGACGTCACCGCGAGGTAGTGGCGTGGAAACGCGAAGTGCTTTTCGGCCCAGCGCCGCCTCGATCAACCCGATGACGTGGTTCAGCTCGGTCGGACGGTCGCCCCCGATATTGAGCAGCCGGAACGGCGCGATCGTGCTCCTGTCCGGCCCGGTCTCACCGGCGCTCCTGGCCGGCGCGGGCCCATTCAGGACCCGCATCACCGCCTCGAGCGCATCGTCGATGAAGGTGAAGTCGCGCCAGACCTTGCCGTCGGCCGCCACCTCGATCGGCTCGCCGCGCGAGATCTGCTCCGTGAAGCGGTAGATCGCCATGTCGGGCCGCCCCCACGGGCCATAGACCGTGAAGAAGCGGAGCCCTGTCGTGGGCAGCCCGAAGAGATGGGCATAGGAATGCGCCATCAGCTCGTTGGCGCGCTTGGTGGCCGCATACAGGCTGATCGGGTGGTCGACCGGGTCCCCCTCGGCGAAGGGCATCTTCGTGTTGCCGCCGTAGACCGAGCTCGACGAGGCGTAGACGAGATGCTCCACGCCCGCGTGGCGGCAGGCTTCGAGGACGCTCAGGAAGGCGCCGAGATTGGCGCCGGCATAGACGTGGGGATGTGTCAGCGCGTAGCGCACGCCCGGCTGGGCCGCGAGGTGAATGACGCGGCGGAACCCGTGCCGGTCGAACAGCGCGCGCGTCCCCTCCGTATCGGCGAGATCGAGGCGAATGCCGGTGAAACCGGGCCTGCTCTCCAATTGGGAGAACCGCGCCTGCTTCAGCCCGGGATCGTAATAATCCGAGAAGGAATCGACCCCGACGACCGTCGCCCCCTCATCGAGCAGACGCCGGGCCACGTGAAAGCCGATGAAGCCGGCCGAGCCGGTGACAAGGATGGGCGCGGCCAAGTCCGGAACCTAGTCGCGAGGCGGAGCGGCCTCGGGCCGTCCAATGCTGACATAGCGGAAGCCGTGCCGCCGCATGTCGTCCGGCACATACACGTTGCGCAGATCCACCAATACCGGGGCCGCCAGGATCTTGCACAGCCGCGCGAGATCGAGTGCCCGGAAGGCGTCCCACTCCGTCACGAGGACGAGCGCATCCGCACCCTTGGCGCAGGAATACGCGTCGTTGGCGTACTCGACATCGGTCAGGACCTTCCTTGCCTGATCCATCCCTTCGGGATCGAAGGCGCGGATTCGTGCGCCCGCATCCTGCAGGGCAGAGATGATCGCGCAGGACGGGGCATCGCGCATGTCGTCGGTGTTCGGCTTGAAGGTGAGGCCGAGCACCCCGATCAGCTTGCCGCGGACGGAGCCGTCGCAGGCGGCGATGATCTTGCGGGCCATGGCGCGCTTGCGCTGGTCGTTGACGGACACGACCGTCTCGACGAGCCGGACCGGCGCACCGTGGTCCTGCGCCGTCTTCATGAGCGCGAGCGTGTCCTTCGGGAAGCAGGAGCCGCCATATCCGGGGCCCGCGTGCAGGAACTTCGACCCGATCCGGTTGTCGAGCCCGATGCCGCGCGCGACCTCCTGCACGTTCGCCCCCACCTGCTCGCAGAGATCCGCGATCTCGTTGATGAAGGTGATCTTCGTGGCCAGGAAGGCGTTCGCGGCGTACTTCGTGAGCTCGGCCGTGCGCCGTCCCGTGACCAGGATGGGCGCCTGGTTCAGGTAGAGCGGACGGTAGAGGTCGCTGACGACGCGCGCGCCCCTCTCGTCGTTGGCCCCGATGACGATCCGGTCCGGCCGCTTGAAATCCTGGATCGCGGCGCCCTCCCGGAGGAACTCGGGGTTCGAGACGACCGAGAACTCCGCATCGGGCCTCATCTCGCGGATGATCCGTTCGACCTCGTCGCCGGTGCCGACCGGCACCGTCGATTTCGTCACCACGACCGTGAACCCGTCCATGGCGGCCGCGATCTCGCGTGCGGCCGCGTAGACGAACGAGAGATCCGCGAAGCCGTCGCCGCGGCGCGAGGGCGTGCCGACCGCGATGAACACCGCGTCTGCGCGCTGTACGCCGAGCGCCAGGTCGGTCGTGAAGGACAGGCGGCCCGCCTCGGCGTTCGTCTGTACAAGGGCATCGAGCCCGGGCTCGAAGATCGGGATCCTCCCCGCCTTCAGGGCCGCGACCTTGTCGGCATCCTTGTCGATGCACACGACCTCGTGGCCGAAATCGGCGAAGCACGCCCCCGACACGAGTCCGACATAGCCGGACCCCACCATTGCGACCCGCACGCTGCACCTCCACCGAAGCCGGACGCCTTTCGTACGGGATGCCCGTGCGATCGGCGAAAAGCAATTCCGGCCTAGGGGCAACGTTCAACCGGGGTAGCCGGGCGGTGGAACGAAACTCCTCGATCCAGCGGGACCCAAACCGAGGGAACGGCGTTGTCGGCCTGCCGATCTTTCCGGACGTTCGATCACTCATGCCTTCAAAAAAGACCGCCCCTGGTGCCGCGGCCTCGGGGAGCGCCGCTCCCGCCGTGCTGCAGCGCCCTCGCGTCCGGGAAGGCCTCCCCCACCCGCTCGGCGCCACCTGGGACGGCCTTGGCGTCAATTTCGCTCTCTTCTCGGCCCACGCGACCAAGGTCGAGCTCTGTCTGTTCGACGAGACGGGTGAAACGGAGATCGAGCGGGTCGAGTTGCCGGAATACACGGACGAGGTCTGGCACGGCTATCTGCCCGATGCGCGGCCGGGAACCGTCTATGCCTACCGCGTGCACGGCCCGTACGAGCCCGAGGCGGGACATCGGTTCAATCCGAACAAGCTCCTGCTCGACCCATACGCAAAGCAACTCGTCGGCGAGCTGACCTGGGACCCTGCGGTTTTCGGCTACGAGGCGGGGACGGACGATCTCACCTTCGACGAGCGCGACAGCGCGCGGTTCATGCCGAAATGCCGGGTGATCGATCCGGCTTTTACATGGGGGCGCGAGCAGGCGCCGCGCGTCTCCTGGGAGCGCACGGTCTTCTACGAGACCCATGTCCGCGGCTACACGATGCTCCACCCCGCCGTGCCCGAGAACCTGCGGGGCACCTTCTCGGGGATGAGCAACAAGGCCATCATCGACTACATCAAGAGCCTGGGCGTGACCTCGGTCGAGCTCCTGCCGATCCACGCCTATGTGGACGACGACTTTCTGCTCCAGAAAGGCCTGCGGAACTACTGGGGCTACAACACGATCGGGTTCTTCGCGCCCCAGCCGCGCTACATGGCGACGCCGGTCGTCAACGAATTCAAGGAGATGGTCGCCAAGTTCCACGATGCCGGGATCGAGGTGATCCTGGACGTGGTCTACAACCACACGGCCGAGGGCAACGAGATGGGGCCGACGCTGTCCTTCAAGGGCATCGACAACGCCTCGTATTATCGGCTCCTACCCGACCAGAACCGCTACTACATCAACGATACCGGCACGGGTAACACGCTCAATCTCAGCCATCCGCGCGTGCTGCAGATGGTGACCGACTCGCTGCGCTACTGGGCGCAGGAGATGCATGTCGACGGGTTCCGGTTCGACCTTGCGACGATCCTCGGCCGGGAGCCCTACGGCTTCGACGAGGGCGGCGGCTTCCTCGATTCCTGCCGCCAGGACCCGGTCCTGTCATCCGTGAAGCTGATCGCCGAGCCATGGGATTGCGGGCCGGGCGGATATCAGGTCGGCGGGTTCCCGCCGGGCTGGGCAGAATGGAACGATCGGTACCGCGATACCGTACGCGCCTTCTGGAAGGGCGATGAGGGGCAGCTTCCCGAGATGGCCTCTCGCCTCACCGGATCCGCCGACAAGTTCAACAAACGCGGCCGCAAGCCCTGGGCCAGCGTGAACTTCATCACGGCCCATGACGGCTTCACGCTGCGGGACCTCGTCTCGTACAACGACAAGCACAACGAGGCGAACGGCGAGGAGAACCGGGACGGCCACTCCCACAACCTCTCCTACAACTACGGCGCCGAGGGCCCCACCGACGATCCGGAGATCCGCGAGGTCCGGCTGCGCCAGATGCGGAACTTCCTGGCGACGCTCTTCCTCTCGCGCGGCACGCCAATGCTGCTCGCCGGGGACGAGTTCGGCCGGACGCAGCACGGCAACAACAACGCCTACGCCCAGGACAGCGAGATCGGCTGGATAGACTGGCAGATGGACGAGGAAGGACGCGTACTCGCCGAGTTCACGCGCCGGATGATCGCCTTGCGGCAGGCTCTCCCCATGCTCCGGCGCGGGCGCTTCCTCACGGGCCAGTACGACGAGACGCTCGGCGTGAAGGACGTCAGCTGGCTCACGCCGGCGGGCGACGAGATGACGGACGAGCATTGGGGCGACGGCAATGCACGTTGCCTCGGCGTGCTGCTCGACGGCCGCGCGCAGCCGACGGGCGTTCGCCGGCCCGGCACCGATTCGACGCTTCTGCTCGTCGTGAACTCCTATCACGACGTTGTGAACTTCACGCTGCCCGAGGCCGCCGGCGGCCGGGAATGGGTCTGCCTCGTCGACACCAATCAGCCCGACCTGGAGGAAGCCCCAGCGTTCGATTTCGGACACGACTACGCTGTTACGGCCCGGTCACTTCTCCTGTTCATGCTGAAGCCTCAAAGCACCCGGCACCGCGACGACGAGGTGAGGTCCTACCGCCATGTGATCGCCGAATTCGATCAGGCCTGGGGTGGAAGCTTGGCCGTAACGGAATGACCGAGGCGGCCTCGGAGAGCATCGACGGGTGTCAATCAAATGGGAACGGTCGTATATCCTATGAGACGAACCGCGCGCGGGGGCGGCCCGAGCAAAGGACGCGAGGCGGAATGAATGTTGAACCGGCGATCCGCGATCAGATGCTCGCGGCGCTTCCCAGCCTTCGGGCGTTTGCGATCTCTCTCTGCGGGAACGTGGACAAGGCGGACGACCTCGTTCAGGACACGATCATGCGGGCCTGGGGTGCGATCGACCGGTTCGAGCGTGGCACGAACCTGAACGCCTGGCTCTTCACCATCCTTCGCAACCTCTATTTCTCGAACCTTCGCAAGGGGAAGCGGGAGGTCGAGGATGTCGACGGAACCTATGCCGGCCGGCTATCGAGCCTGCCCGAGCAGGACGGGCGCGCCGACATGAACGATTTTCGCGCAGCGCTCGCGCGGCTCGCGCCGGACCAGCGCGAGGCGCTGCTGCTGGTTGGCGCGCAGGGCTTCTCCTACGAGGAGACCGCCGCCATCATGGGCTGCGCGATCGGCACCGTGAAAAGCCGGGTGAACCGCGCACGGGTGCGGCTGCAGGAGCTCCTGGCCGTCGAGCAGATCGAGGATCTCGGGCCGGATCGCATGACGATGGCGGCGCTCCAGCCTCCGAGCTGACGCGCGTTCGGGCGCGACACTTGCCTCGCTGAGCGCGGGGCGGCATCCATACCGGAACGCCTTTCCACAGGGTCAACCGGGTTCAAGATGCCGAGCTTCGAAACCATCATCCGCGGCGGCAAGATCGCGACCGCCGCCGATACGTTCTCCTGCGACATCGGCATTTCGGGCGGGCGGATCCTGGCGCTCGGCCACGACCTCGGCGACGCGGGCGAGGTGATCGACGCGACGGGACTTCTTGTCCTTCCCGGCGGCATCGACAGCCATGTCCATTTCGCCCAGCCTTCGGGGCCCGGGATCGTCATGGCGGACGGGTTCGAGAGCGGCACCCGGTCGGCAGCCTTCGGCGGCAACACCACCGTGCTTCCCTTCTGCGTCCAGCAGAAGGGGCAGAGCCTGCGCGAGGCCCTGAAGGCCTACCACGCGAAGGCCGACGGCCAATGCTACGTGGACGTCTCCTTCCACCTCGTGATCGCTGACCCGACCGAGCAGGTCCTCGGCCAGGAACTGCCTGCCCTGGTCGAGGACGGCTACACCTCGTTCAAGGTGTTCATGACCTACGAGGGCATGGCCCTCACGGACATGGAGATGCTGGAGGTCATGTCGGTCGCGCGCCGCACCGGCGCGCTCGTCATGATCCATGCCGAGAATTTCGACGCGATCCGCTTCCTGGTCGACAAGCTGGAGCGCGAGGGCCATGTGGAGCCCTACTACCACGCGATCTCCCGCCCCATCCCGGTCGAGCGCGAGGCGACGCACCGCGCGATCTCGCTCGCCGAGATCATCGACGTGCCGATCATGATCGTCCACGTCTCGAATGGCGAAGCCATGGAGGAGATCCGGCGGGCCCAGGCCAAGGGCCTCAAGGTCTATGGCGAGACCTGCCCGCAATACCTCGTCCTGACCGAGAAGGACCTCGAGGGCCTCAACATGGAGGGCGCGAAGTACGTCTGCTCCCCTCCCCCGCGCGACAAGGAGAGCCAGGAGGCCTGCTGGCGCGGGCTGGAGACCGGGGTCTTCTCCGTCTTCTCCTCGGACCACTGCCCGTTCCGCTACGACGACCCCGCCGGCAAGCTGAACCCGAAGGGCCGGACGAGCTTCCGCTGGGTGCCGAACGGCATCCCGGGGGTCGGGGCGCGCCTGCCCATCCTGTTCTCGGAGGGCGTGTCGAAGGGCCGGATCGACCTGAACCGGTTCGTGGCCCTGTCCGCCACGAACCACGCCAAGACCTACGGGCTCTATCCGAAGAAGGGCACGATCGCGGTCGGGTCCGACGCCGATATCGCGATCTGGGACCCGGAGCGCACGCTCACCCTGACGCACGATCTCATGAAGGACGGGTCGGACTACACGCCTTACGAAGGCATCGAGGTGAAGGGCTGGCCCGTCCTGACCATGGTGCGCGGCAAGACCGTGATGCGCGACGGCGAGCTCGTGGGCGAGAAGGGCTTTGGCGCATACCTCACCCGCGAGAAGTCGCCCTACGCCGCACCGCGCCGCTGATCTCACCCACAGGCGAACGTGCCGCCGGCTGAAGAAGCCGGCGCCAGAACCACTGGGGCCGGCGTTCGCCAGGGGCCCCGGCTTGCGCCGGGGCGAATGGCGGATCAGGCCGCCTTCCGGGCCTGCTCGGCAGCGTAAAGCTCGCCTTCCTCCTCCATGGCCCGGGCGACACTCGGCCGGGCTCGCAGCTTCGCGAAATAGGTCTTCACGGTCGGCCAACCGTTCAGGTCGATCCCCACGGCGCGGCACCAATTCAGCACGGCCACGAGGTACGCGTCCGCGACCGTGAACGAGCCGAGAAGGTAGTCGCGGCAGGCGAGATGCCGATCGAGAATGTCGAGACGCGCCGCCGACCGCTCGCGCGCCGCCGCCTTGGCATCCTCCGACGCGTTGGCATCGAAGAGTGGCGTGAACACGCCCTTGTGGAGCTCGGTGGCAACGAAGCCGAGCCATTGCTGCAGCCAGGGCAGTTCCTCCTCGCTTCCGAGCAGCCGTGCCGTAGGATGACGCCGGGCCACATATTGCAGCACGGCTGAGTTCTCGGTGAGCAACCTTCCATCCTCGGTGCGTGCCACCGGGACTTGGCCGAGCGGGTTCACGGCCCGGAAATCTCCTTCATCCGGCAGGCGCTTGGTCTTGCCATCCACCTGGATGAAGTTGGCCTGGGCTCCGGCTTCGTAGAGGGCGATGCGGGTCGCCATCGAGCAGGCGAGCGGGGCGAAGTACAGGTCCATCGGGGCTCCTCCCTTTGATTTCTGTACCGTCTCGCATAGATTTTTCCGGGTCAAGGGATTTTCTTGCGACGTGGTACAAAATCAGGAAGTGCGGCGGCGAGGACGGCCGCCCGCGTATGACGCCGAGCAGGCGCTCGCGCAGGCCCTCGAGACATTCTGGACGTCGGGCTTCGAGGCCACGTCTCTGGACGAGCTCAGCACCGCAACCGGCATGAACCGGCCGAGCCTTTATGGAGCGTTCGGCGACAAGCGGGCGCTGTTCCTGAAGGCGCTGATGGCCTACCGGGCGCGCGGCGAGATGGGTCTGTCGCGGCTCATCACCGACAACCCCTCCGTCCGGGACGCGCTGGTCAACACCTGCGCGGCCGCCCTGAAGCTCTACTTCTCGGGCGAGAAGGGCGCGCGCGGCTGCTTCATGACCGGGGCAGCCCTCGTCGGTGCGGTCTCGGATCCCGAGCTCCGCGAGGCGCTTCTCGAGGGACTTGAGGATATCGACCGCGCCTTCGTGGCGCTGTTCGAGCACGGCCAGCAGCGCGGCGAGGTGGCGCGCGACGCGGACCCGGAAGCGCTTGCCTTCATGGCGTCGGCACTTCTGCACACGCTTTCGGTCCGCGCCCGGGCCGGCGCGAAACAGCCGGACCTAGTCCGCGCCGCCGCCAAGGGCGTGGATGTGCTCCTTCGCGCCGCGCGGCCCTGAGCCGCTTCAGCCGGCCAGCTGAAGCACCGTCCTGAGGAGGACATTGGCGCCGGCGGCGCAATCCTCCCTGGTCGCGCTCTCGGCCTCGTTGTGGCTGATCCCGTCCTTGCAGGGCACGAAGATCATCGCGGTCGGCACGACGGAGGCCGTGAGCACCGCGTCGTGCCCGGCGCCCGATGTGATCGTCCGGTACGGATAGCCGAGTTCGGCCGCGGATTTCTGTACCGCTCCGCAGATGCTCTCGTCGAAGTGGATCGGCGGCTTGTTCCAGAACCGATCGATGGCGATCTCGACCTTCCGCCCGGCCTGGATGGCGCCAGCCGCCTCGTCGATGGCGGCCGTCATCCGCTCGAGCGCGGCCGTGTCCGGATGGCGGTAGTCCAGCGTGAACCTGACCTCGCCGGGGATCGTGTTGCGGGAGGCGGGGAGCGCCTGCACGACGCCGATCGTGGCGACCCCGTCCGGACCGTTCTCCCGGGCGATCCTTTCGACCGCGAGGGCGAATTCCGCGAAGGCCATGAGGGCGTCGTGGCGGACGTTCATAGGCGTCGAGCCGGCGTGGCTTTCGCGCCCCACGACCTTGCAATCGGCCCAGATCGACCCCTTGGCGGCCGTCACCACCCCGATGGTCTTGTCCTCGAGCTCGAGGATCGGGCCCTGCTCGATGTGCAGCTCGACCATTGCCCCGAAGCGGCGCTGACCCACCGGCTCCGTCCCGCGATAGCCGATCGCGTCGAGGGCATCGCCGAACTTGATCCCCTCGGCATCCTCGCGCTCCATCGCCCAGGCCTGATCCACCTCGCCGGCATAGACGCCCGAGGCCACCATGCCGGGCGCGAAGCGGGCGCCTTCCTCGTTGGTCCAGTTCACGAGCGTGATCGGCGCCTCGGTCTCGATCCCGGCATCGTTGAGGGTGCGCATCACCTCGAGGCCGGCGAGCACGCCGAGGATGCCGTCGAACTTGCCGCCCGTCGGCTGGGTATCGAGATGGGATCCCATGGCGATCGGCTTCCTGGACGGGTCGCGCCCGGGGCGCGTCGCGTACATCGTGCCCATCTGGTCGATGCCGAGCTCCAGCCCCGCCGCCCGCACGGCAGCCGCGAACCAGTCCCGAACCCGCCGGTCTTCCTCCGTCAGGGTGAGGCGGCAGAGACCGCCCTTGGGCGTGCCGCCGATCTCGGCCGTTTCCATCAAGGTCCCCCAGAGGCGATCCGGGTCGATGGTCAGGTTGGTACGGGTCACGTCGAAGGCTCCGGCGGCTCAGCTGCCGCGATAGGTCGAATAGCTCCAGGGGCTGGCGGCGAGTGGCACGTGATAATGCCCCTCGGGGTCAGCCACCCCGAACCGGATCGGGACGAGGTCGAGGAACGGCGGGTCTGCAATCGGCGTGCCTCTGGCCCTGAAATACTCGGCGAGAGAGAAGCGCAGCTCGTAGGTCGCGCGCGGAACCGGCCGGTCGGCCACGAGGGGGGAATCGGTTCGGCCGTTCGCATTGGTGACCGCGGAGGCGACCGGCCGCTCGCCGGCTTCGCTCAGCTCGACGAGAGCGACCGCGACGCCCTCGGCCGGCACCCCGTTCGCCGTGTCGAGAACATGGGTCGAGAGGCGCCCGGCGACGGGCAGACGGTCGGGGCCGTGAACCGCCGCATCGAGCCGCAAGGCTGCGATCCGGAACACCTCGGCGAGCGCCGTCGAGCGCTCCGCCTCCGGCTTCAGCTCGATCCGCCGCTGGAATTCGCGCAGCAGCGAATCGCTCCCGTGCCGCCGAACGCAGATGATGAAGGGAAAGCCGAACCTCTCGCGATAGGCGCGGTTCAGCTCCTCGAAGAGGGCGACCCGGCGGGACGGCAGCCTGTCGAGCCCGGCGCTGCCCTGCTCCGCCACGGATTCGGCCGTCATGTTGCCCGACTTCGCGGCAGCCCCGGCGAGTTCCGGATGGCCGCGCAGCAGCCCGAGCCGATGCTCCTCGTCGGAATCGAGCACGGCCTGGCGCATGGCCGCGAAGAGGTCGGCCACGCTGCCATAGGGCCTCCGGCCGGCCACTGCCGCCGCCACCCAGGGAGCGTGCTCGAAGACGCCGCCCAGGGCCGAGACGAACTCGGAGCTGGGCGCCCTGTTCAGCGCGTCGAGATCGAGCTGGGTCATCGTGCTCGCGTCAGGTCGGCGTTCGAAAGCGGGATGATGTTCGTGGCCTTCGCGAGACGAGCGGCCCCTTGGGGGCGTGGTGTCGTGGGGGTGCCTGGTCACGCGCGGGACGATAGTGCCTGCGCCCTTCGGCGTGAAGGCGGCTCGCGTTCGGCTTGACGCCGCCCGCGGTATTCGGAAGCTCGCCGGAGAACCCGAGGGAACGGATGACCGCAGCCTATCTGCACGAATGGGGCAGCCTGCTCCTGCGCTGGCTCCACATCGTGGCGGCGATTGCCTGGATCGGCTCCTCCTTCTTCTTCATGCATCTCGATGCGAGCCTCCGGCGGCGTCCGGGCATGCCGGAGGGCCAGCTGTCGGCCTGGCAGGTGCATGGCGGCGGCTTCTACGAGATGCGGAAATTCATGACCGCGCCGGAGGCCCTGCCCCCGGAGCTGACCTGGCACAAGTGGCAGGCCTATTGGACCTGGATCTCGGGCTTCTTCCTCCTGGTCTGGATCTACTATCTCCAGTCGGAACTCTACCTGATCGATCCGGCCGTCATGGAGCTCTCGCCGCTCGCGGCCGGGAGCATCGGCCTCGTCGCCCTCGCGCTCGGCTGGATCATCTACGACGGGCTCTGCAAGTCGCCGCTGAAGAAGAACGACGTCCTGCTGGGGGTGATCGGCTTCGCCTATGTGGTCGCCGCGAGCTGGGCTTTCTCGAAGGTGTTCTCCGGCCGGGGGGCCATGATCCATACCGGCGCCCTCATGGCGACGATCATGAGCGCCAACGTCTTCTTCGTGATCATCCCGGGCACAAGGAAGCAGACGAACGCGCTCCTTGCGGGGCAGGTGCCGGATCCAGCCTGGGGCAAGGCCGCCAAGCAGCGCTCGGCGCACAACAACTACATCACGCTGCCGGTCATCTTCATGATGATCTCCACCCACTACCCGGTGACCTTCGCCAATCCGGCCATCATCCCCGTGGAGACCGCCCTGGTTATCGTGGGCGGGGCGCTCATCCGGCACTTCTACAACGTCCGCCATGCCGACCACGCGCGGTCGCCCTGGTGGGCGATCGCGGTGGCCATGCTGGCGATCTGGACCGCGCTGTGGATCGCCATGAGCGCCTCCCCGGGGGCACGGGCGAAGCTGGGCCTCGCCCCCGCGCAGACGCCGCCCTCCACTGCCGTGGCGACGCGGGCGCTACCGCCGGACCATGTCGTGAACATCGTCACGGGCCGCTGCGCGATGTGCCATGCCGCGGAGCCGTTCTGGGACCGGATCGAGGTGGCGCCGAAGAACTTCCTGCTGGACACGCCCGAGCGCGTGGCGCGCTATGCAGAGGCGATCAGGGTGCAGGCCGTGATGACCCACGCCATGCCGCCGAACAACGTCTCCGGCATGACCGAGGCGGAGCGGCGGCAGATCGCCGCCTGGCTGGACGGACGCTGAGACCGATCAGACCCGGGCGAGGTCGCGTGCGCGCGGCCGCCGGGTCCGGAACTGCCCGCGCTCTGCCCCCACGAAGGCGATGACGAGCACGACGAGGGCGGCCGGCCACCAGGCCTGGCCGCTGCCGACGCCCGCGCAGGCGAGCGCGAAGGCGGCCGCGAACGCCGCCACGACGCCGGGCAGCAGCGGCACATAGTTGTAAGCCGCGCCCCTCAGCCCCGCCCAGAGGGCGATTCCGGCCGCGAGGGCGCCGACCGCGCCGAGATCGTACCAG
>JAFAEL010000180.1 GCA_023423995.1 Pseudomonadota bacterium
TCGCGCGCGGCGACCTCAGCCGCAAGATCACCGTGGACGTGAAGGGCGAGATCCTGGAGCTGAAGAACACCATCAACACGATGGTGGACCAGCTCAACGCCTTCGCGGGCGAGGTGACGCGCGTCGCCCGCGAGGTCGGCACGGAGGGCAAGCTCGGCGGCCAGGCGGAGGTGCCGGGCGTCGCGGGCACCTGGAAGGACCTCACGGACAACGTGAACTCGATGGCCGGCAACCTCACCGGCCAGGTCCGCAACATCGCCGAGGTCGCGACCGCCATCGCGGGCGGCGACCTCTCGCGGAAGATCACCGTGGACGTGCGCGGCGAGATCCTGCTCCTGAAGGAGACGCTGAACACGATGGTGGACCAGCTTCGCTCCTTCGCGGGCGAGGTGACGCGCGTGGCGCGCGAGGTCGGCACGGAAGGGCGCCTCGGCGGTCAGGCCGTCGTGCCGGGCGTGGCCGGGACCTGGAAGGACCTCACGGACAACGTGAACCTGCTCGCCGCGAACCTCACGACGCAGGTCCGCAACATCGCGGAGGTGACCACGGCGGTCGCGCGCGGCGACCTTTCGCGCAAGATCACCGTCGAGGTGCGGGGCGAGGTGCTGGAGCTGAAGAACACCATCAACACGATGGTGGACCAGCTGAACTCCTTCGCGTCCGAGGTGACCCGCGTCGCCAAGGAGGTCGGTACGGAGGGCAAGCTCGGCGGCCAGGCTCAGGTGCCCGGCGTCGCCGGCACCTGGAAGGACCTGACCGACACCGTGAACGTGATGGCGGCGAACCTCACCGAGCAGGTGCGCGGCATCGTGAAGGTCGTGACCGCGGTCGCGGACGGCGACCTGAAGCAGAACCTCACGGTCGCCTCGAAGGGCGAGGTCGCGGCCTTGGCCGAGACCATCAACAACATGACGGACACGCTCGCGACCTTCGCCGACCAGGTGACGACCGTCGCCCGCGAGGTCGGCGTCGAGGGCCGTCTCGGCGGCCAGGCGATCGTGCCGGGTGCGGCCGGCACCTGGAAGGACCTGACCGACAACGTGAACCTGCTCGCCGCGAACCTGACGACGCAGGTCCGCGCCATCGCCGAGGTCGCGACCGCGGTGACGAAGGGCGACCTCACGCGCTCGATCCAGGTCGCGGCGCGAGGCGAGGTCGCCGAGCTCAAGGACAACATCAACACGATGATCGGCAATCTCCGTCTCACGACGGAGCAGAACACGGAGCAGGATTGGCTGAAGACCAATCTCGCCCGGTTCACCAACATGCTGCAGGGGCAGCGCGATCTCGCGACGGTGGGCCGGATGCTGCTGTCGGAGCTGGCGCCGCTCGTCGAGGCGCAGCATGGGGTGATCTACCAGGTCGATACGGGCGAAGGGGCCCCGACCGGGCTCCGGCTGCTCTCGGCCTATGCGGATGACGGGCTGGGCGGCCATCCCGAGCGCCTTGCGATGGGCGAGGGGCTGATCGGCCAATGCGCGCGCGATGCCCGCCGCATGCTCATCACGGAAATTCCCCCGAACGTGATGCCCATCGGCTCGGGCCTGTTCAAGGCCGTGCCGAGGAACGCGATCGTCCTGCCGGTGCTCTTCGAGGGGCAGGTGAAGGCCGTGATCGAGCTCGCCTCGCTCGGCACCTTCACGGACCTCCAGATGTCCTTCCTGGAGCAGCTGACCACGTCGATCGGCATCGTGCTCAACTCCATCGAGGCGACGATGCAGACCGAGGGCCTGCTGACCCAGTCGCAGCAGCTCGCGGCCGAGCTCCAGACGCAGCAGCGCGAGCTGCAGCAGACCAACGAGCAGCTCGAGCAGAAAGCGCAGCAGCTCGCCGACCGCAACAACGAGGTCGAGGCGAAGAACCAGGAGATCGAACAGGCCCGCCGCGCGCTCGAGGAGCAGGCCGCCGAGCTCGCGCTGACCTCGAAGTACAAGTCCGAGTTCCTGGCCAATATGAGCCACGAGCTGCGCACGCCGCTCAACTCGATCCTCATCCTCGGCCAGCAACTCAGCGACAATCCCGACGGCAACCTCTCGGGCCGGCAGGTCGAGTTCGCGCGCACGATCCACGGCGCCGGGACCGACCTGCTCAACCTCATCACGGACATTCTCGACCTGTCGAAGATCGAGTCGGGGACGGTCTCGGTCGAGGCGGAGGAGATCTACTTCTCGAACCTCCTGGAGGTCATGGCGCGGCCGTTCCGGCACGAGGCGGAAAGCCGGCACCTCTCCTTCGACGTCAGGACGGCGCCGAACCTGGAGCGGAGCCTGATCACGGACGCCAAGCGCCTGCAGCAGATCCTGAAGAACCTCCTGTCGAACGCCTTCAAGTTCACGGCGGATGGCGGCGTGACCCTCAGCGTCTCGCCGGTCGCGAGCGGGTGGAGCCCGGACCACCCCATCCTGAAGCACGCGCCCTCGGTCGTCGCGTTCGAGGTTTCGGATACCGGCATCGGCATTCCGCCGGAGAAGCAGAAGATCATCTTCGAGGCCTTCCAGCAGGCCGATGCCGGAACGAGCCGGAAATACGGCGGCACGGGCCTGGGCCTCGCCATCAGCCGCGAACTCGCCGGCCTGCTCGGCGGCGAGATCCAGCTCCGCAGCGTTCCCGGGAAGGGCAGCACCTTCACGCTCTACCTGCCGCTCACCTATGTGGGCACGCCGGTGCAGCAGACCCGGTCGGCCCGCACACATGATGGAGGCCGCGCGGACGTCCAGGAGCGGGCCTCGCCGCCGACCTCCTCGGCGCCCTGGGCCGTGGCGGCGCTCGCGAAGGCCGCCGGCGCCAAGCTGTCCGATGCCGCGACGAGCGTGGACCAGGAGGTCCCGGACGACCGCAACCGGATCGTCCCTGGCGACAACGTCCTGCTGATCGTGGAGGACGACGCCCATTACGCCCGGGTGATGATCGATCTCGCCCGCGACAACGGCCTGAAGGTGCTCGTCGCCCGCCGTGGTGCCGACGCCCTGGCGCTCGCGCGCGAATTCAAGCCGACGGCGGTCTCGCTGGACGTGTTCCTTCCCGACATGATGGGCTGGACCGTGCTCAGCCAGCTCAAGCAGGACCCGGCGACGCGCCACATCCCGGTGCAGATCGTGACCATCGACGAGGACCGGCAGCACGGGCTCGCCCGGGGTGCCTTCTCCTTCATGTCGAAGCCCACCACGGCGGAAGGGCTCATGAGCGCGCTCACGCGCATCACGACCTTCGCGCAGCCGCGCCGGCGCCGGCTCCTCGTCGTGGAGGACAATGCGGCCGAGCGGCTGAGCGTCACCGAACTCCTGGGGCACGGGGACATCGACATCAGGACGGCGGAGACCGGGGAGGAGGCGCTCGAGGCGCTGCGGACCGAGCCCACCGATTGCGTCGTGCTCGACCTGAAGCTGCCCGACATGTCGGGCTTCGAGGTGCTCGAGCGCATCCGGGACGACGCGACGCTCGCGGACGTGCCCGTGGTGGTCTTCACGGGCCGGGAGCTCTCGGCGGAGGAGGATGCCCGGCTTCACATGCTGGCAAGCAGCGTGGTGGTGAAGGGCGTCGAGTCTCCCGAACGGCTCCTGGACGAGACGGCGCTCTTCCTGCACCGGGTGGTGTCCGACCTGCCTGTCGAGAAGCAGCGCATGATCGAACGCCTCCATTCCTCGGACGAGGACCTGGTCGGCCGGACGGTGCTGCTCGTCGACGACGACGCGCGCAACATCTTCGCTCTGTCCAGCGTTCTCGAGCGCCGGGGCATGAAGGTGCTCACGGCGACGACCGGAAGCGAGGCGATCTCTATCATCGAGTCGGAGCCGGATGTCGCGATCGTGCTCATGGACATCATGATGCCGGGAATGGATGGCTACGAGACGATGCAGGCGATCCGGGCGAACCCGTCCTTCCGTCGCCTGCCCATGATCGCACTCACAGCAAAGGCCATGAAGGGCGACCGAGAAAAGTGCCTCGAGGCGGGAGCCTCCGATTACCTTGCCAAGCCCGTGAACACCGAACAGCTGCTGTCGGCGTTGCGCATGTGGCTCCACCGTTAAGGCCCTGGAGAAGCGGATCGTGCTCGTCCAGGACCCCGATCGGGTCAACATCCTTCTCGTCGACGATCAGCCGGCGAAGCTGCTGAGCTATGAGGTCATCCTCAGCGAGCTCGGGGAGAATTTGCTCCGGGCAAATTCGGCCCGCGAGGCGCTGGAGCACCTGCTGAAGACGGAAGTCGGCGTCATCCTGCTGGATGTCTCGATGCCCGAGCTCGACGGCTTCGAACTCGCCACGATGATTCGCGAGCATCCACGCTTCCAGAAGACGGCCATCATCTTCGTCTCGGCGATCCAGATCACCGAGTTCGACAGCCTTCGTGGTTACGAGGCGGGCGCCGTCGACTACGTGCCGGTGCCGGTGGTGCCGGAGGTGCTGAGGGCGAAGGTCCGGATCTTCGCCGAGCTCTACCGCAAGACGCGGCAGCTCGAGCGCCTGAATGCGGAGCTGGAGCAGCGGGTTGCCGAACGCACGGCCGCCCTGGAAGCGTCCGCCGCGCGGCTCGAGGAAAGCGAGCAGCGCCGGACGCTCGCGCTTGCCGCGGGCCAGATGGGCTCGTGGGATTGGGACCCGCGCACCGGCGAGGTCGCCTGGGACGCCGGCCAGTTTCGGATCTTCGGGCTCGATCCCGCGCAATTCAGGCCGACCTTCGAGGCCGTGCGGCCCTTCATCCAGCCGGACGACCTGAGCCGCGTCGAGGCGCTGATCGTTGCGGGCTTGCCCAGCTCCGGCACCTTCCAGACGGAAGTCCGGGTCCTGCGCCCGGACGGGGACGTCCGGTGGTGCATCTGCGCAGGCGCGGTGACGGGAGGGGGCGACGCGGGCGGCTGGAGCGGGCGCCTGGCCGATGTCGTCCGCGTGAGCGGCGTCACCATCGACATCACGGAGCGAAAACGGGCGGAAGACGCCCTGCAGCAGCTCAACGAGGAGCTCGAGCACCGCATCGAGGAGCGCACGCGCGAGCGCGAAGTGGCGCTGGCCCAGCTCTTCGAGGCGCAGAAGATCGACACGATCGGCCAGCTCACGGGCGGCGTCGCGCACGACTTCAACAACCTGCTCATGGCCGTACTCGGGAGCCTGGAACTCCTGAAGAAGCGCATTCCGGTCGATGATGCGCGGTCGCGGCGCCTGCTCGACAACGCCGTCCAGGGTGCCGAGCGTGGCGCGGCCCTGACCCAGCGGCTGCTCGCCTTCGCGCGCAGGCAGGAGCTGAAGCCGGAGACCGTCGACGTCTCGAAGCTGATCTCCGGTATGGAGGATCTGCTGTCGCGCGCACTCGGCCCCGCCGTGATGCTGAACAAGCATCTTCCGCAGGACCTGCCTGCCGTCAGCGTGGATTCGAACCAGCTCGAGCTGGCGATCCTGAACCTCGCCGTGAATGCCCGGGACGCGATGCCGCTCGGCGGCTCGCTGTCGATCTCCGGACGCGAGCACAGCGTATCGCACGGCGACGCGGAGGCGCCACGGGAGCTCCCCCCAGGTCGCTATGTGCGCCTGGAGGTCGGGGATACCGGGCTCGGCATGGACGAGGCGACGCTTGCCCGCGCAACGGAGCCCTTCTTCACCACCAAGGGCCCCGGAAAGGGAACCGGCCTCGGTCTGTCGATGGTGCAGGGGCTCGCGGTTCAGTCGGGCGGCGCCATGACGGTGACGAGCCAGCCGGGCCAGGGAACCACGATCGCGCTCTGGCTGCCGCAGGCGCAGTTCGCCGAGGCGAAAGCGGTCGGCCAGGCTCCCTCGACGCCCGAGCAGGATTCCGTCCCGGCGCATCCCGAGCTGACCGTGCTGGTCGTCGACGACGACATGCTGGTGGCGGCCGGGACGGCCGCCATGCTGGAGGATCTCGGGCACCGGGTCGTGGAGGCGAATTCGGGCGCGCAGGCGCTGGAAGCGCTACGAGGGCTTGGCCAGGCGATCGACGTCGTGATCACGGACCACGCCATGCCCGGCATGACGGGGCTGGAGCTCGTGCAGCACATCCAGGAGAGCCACCCCGCGCTCCCGGTGATCCTCGCGAGCGGCTATGCCGAGATCGAGTATACGGCTGGCCCCGTTCTGGTGCCGCGGCTCGCCAAGCCGTTTCGGCAGAGCGAGCTGGTAGCCGCGATTGCCGCCGCGCGCGGCACCGGGGCCGGTTCCGGGCTCGCCAGCAACGTCGTTCCGCTGCCGCTTCACGCCTGAGGGGAGGGGCGCCTTCCCGGGTGCCCGCGACGGACTGGACGGGCCGGCTTGGGCCCGCGATGCGGGGCGTCAGCGCGGCTTGTCGGCAGCCAGGATCGCCTTGAGGCGGCCGCGGTCGAGGGACCGGTCCGGCTTCAAGGCCGTGCGGGTTTCCGGCTGCAGGGGCGGCTTCATCGACACGAGCCGGTCGAGTCCGCCGCGATCCAGGAACCCGCGCGCGCTCCAATCCGCCAGGGCCGTCAGGATGGTGACGAACAGGGCCGCCATGGCCACCCTGCTCGTCATCTTGGCGACGCCTCGCTTGGACAGGTCGGGCCGGACGGGCGCCACCCAGGCCTGAACCTTCCGGGACCACGGTACCGGGGCGGGGGCACGGCGTGGGGCTTGGGCTTTGCTGCGAGGTTCGGGCACGCGCGAAGAGTGCCTCGAACTGGTTAAGCGAGGTTTGCAGAACTATCTCCGAAGGCGGATCCAACGCAGATCGATCGGATTGCAGCGATCGATTTTGCGCCACCTTAGCGGGAAGCGGAGACTATCCTCCCCGGGTTTCGTCGAGGCCGCATGTTCGGATTGTTTCGATCCAAGCCAAAGCCACTTTCGGTCATGGAGCGCAGGCGCGCGGAGCGCGTGCCCGTCCGCCTTCCGGCCACCATCGTGCTGTCGAAGGACAAGTCGCTGCCCTGCCACACGATCAACGTGTCGGCG
Source organism: Pseudomonadota bacterium (assembly GCA_023423995.1). GTDB lineage: Bacteria > Pseudomonadota > Alphaproteobacteria > Rhizobiales > Beijerinckiaceae > Enterovirga. Next base: position 6,913 of record JAFAEL010000180.1, read on the forward strand.
AGCGGCGCGAAGCTCGAGGTGCCGCGGGATCGCATGCTGCCGAGCGAGTTCGAGGTTCTCGTCCCGGCCCGGAAGCTGCGGCGCCGGGCACGGCTCGTCTGGCGCAGCGAGGATACGCTCGGGGTGCAGTTCGTCTGACGGCGCGCGCGCCCCGCCGACCTCAGCGCCGGAGCTGCGCCGCCTCGCGCGCGAGGGTTTCGACGCGGCCCCAATCGCCCGCGCTGACGGCATCCTTCGGCACCATCCACGAGCCGCCCACGCAGGCCACGTTGGGGCAGGCGAGGTAGTCGGGCGCGCTCTTCAGGTCGAGGCCGCCGGTCGGGCAGAACCGGACCTCCGGGATCGGGGCCGAGACGGATTTCAGCCAGGCGGTGCCGCCCGACGCGCCCGCGGGAAAGAATTTCAGAACGTCGAAGCCGAGTTCCAGCAGGAACAGCGCTTCCGACACCGTGGCGCAGGCCGGCATGGCCGGCAGGCTCGCCTCCGCCAGTGCCTCCGCCATCTTGGGCGAGGTCCCGGGCGTGACCAGGAGCTTTGCGCCCGCGTCGGTCGCCTGCTCGATCTGCTTCGGCCGGATCACGGTGCCGGCCGCCACGATGGCATCCGGCACGTCGCGCGCGACAGCCTCGATGCAGCGCAGGGCGGAACTCGTGCGCAGCGTGATCTCGACGACCGGAAGGCCGGCCGCGACCAGCGCCCGGGCCAGGGCGACGGCCTGGTCGGGCTCATCCACCGTCACGACGGGGATGACGGGAGCGAGCGCGGCATAGCCGGCGACGGTCTCGCGCTTGGTGTCGAAGCGGGTCATCGAGGAGCATTTTCAGGCGCGGAGGTGTGAAAGTCCACCCGGGCCGGTGCCATGTGTCATCTGAAACGCCCGGGCAATCACGCCGAAATCGCCCCCGCTTAGACCCTGCGCGTCCATGATCAGGGTTGCAAATGACACAGGTGACCGTCGCCTCTTCCGAGAAGATCCTGCAGCTCGGCATAGCATTCTGGGGATCGAAGACGCTGCTCAGTGCCGTTGAACTCGGGATCTTCACGCAGCTGGCGGCAAACGGGCCGATGAGTCTCGCGGACATGCGCGAGCGATCCGGATTGCACGATCGCGCTGCGCGCGATTTCCTGGACGCGCTCGTCGCGCTCGGAATGCTCCTTCGCCTGCCGGACGGACGCTACGCGAACACGGCGGAGACCGACCTGTATCTCGACCGCGCCAAGCCCTCCTATGTCGGCGGCATGCTCGAGATGGCCAATGTCCGCCTGTACCCGTCCTGGGCTCGACTGACGGACGCGCTTCGGACCGGAGGGCCCCAGAGCGAGTGCCGGAACGACGAGCCGGGACTGTTCGAGGTGCTTTACGCCGATCCCGAGCGGCTCGAGCTCTTCCTCGGGGCCATGACCGGGCTCAGCCTGCCGACCGCCCGTGCGATGGCGACGGCCTTTCCCTGGCGCGACTACCGGAGCTTCGCGGATATCGGCTGCGCCCAGGGCGGGCTCATGGCGGAGATCGCCCGTGCCCACCCGCATCTCTCAGGCATCGGCTTCGACCTGCCGCCGGTCGGCCCGGTCTTCGAGCGCTATGCCGCCCGGCACGGGCTCGGCGAGCGCCTCCGCTTCCAGTCGGGCGACTTCTTCAAGGACCCGCTCCCCCGGACCGACGTGCTCGTCATGGGCAACATCCTCCATGACTGGGACCTCAAGGAGAAGCGGCTGCTCGTCGCCAAGGCCTATGACGCCCTGCCGCGCGGCGGCGCGCTCATCGTCTACGACGCGATGATCGACGATGATCGGCGCGAGAACGCCTTCGGGCTCCTGATGAGCCTCAACATGCTGGTCGAGACGCCCGGCGGCTTCGACTACACGGGTGCCGATTGCCGCTTCTGGATGGAAGAGGCGGGCTTCCGCAACGTGACCGTCGAGCACCTCCAGGGGCCGTATTCGATGGCGGTCGGGCGCAGGTAGGGGCGCCCATTGGGCGCCTCCCCGACAGGCCGCCCTTTACTCGGCCGGGGCCGGCAGGTGATCGGCGCCGCCCTTCGGCTCGACGCGGCCCGCCTTCCTGTCCGCCCGGCGCGCGCGCCGCGCGGCCCGCCACTCGGAAATGTTGGCGAGCCCCATCAGCATCGCGGGGGTCACGACCAGCGTCAGGATCGTCGCGAAGCCGAGGCCGAACACGATGGCCGTCGACAGGTTGATCCACCACTGGGTCGAGGGCGCGCCCATCGCGAGGTCGCGATGGACGAAGTCGATATTGATGCCGAAGGCGACGGCGAGCACCCCGAGCACCGCCGTCACGGCCGTCAGCACCACCGGGCGGGCGCGCTCGCGGCAGGTCTCGAGGATCGCGTCACGCGCTTTCCAGCCCTCCTCGCGCAGACGATCGTAGGTGTCGATCAGCACGATGTTGTTGTTCACGATGACGCCCGCATTCGCGATCACGCCGATGCCGCCCATCACGACGCCGAAGGCCTGGCCCATCACCATGAAGCCGATGAGCACGCCGACCGTGGACAGGACCACGGCCGAGAGCGTGATGGCGACGGACGAGAACTTGTTGAACTGCGCCAGCAGGATCGCGAAGATCAGGAACATGGCCGCCCCGAACGCCTTCACCAGGAAGGCTCCGGCCTTTTCGCGCTCCTCGTCCTCGCCCTTCATCTTGAAGGTGACGCCCGGCCCGAGATCCGCCTGACGGAGGGCGTCCGCGACCTCCTTCTGCACGACCGCGCTCTGGATTCCCTCCGCGACATTGGACGTGACGGTGACCACGCGGATCGAGTTCACGCGGTTGATCTGCCCGACCTTCTGGGCAGGCTTGCGCGCGACGAAGTTTCCGATCGGGACCGAGCCCGCGGGCGTGTTGATCCGAAGCTCGTCGAGCTGGTCGAGCGAGCGGCGGTTCTCGGGGAAGCGCACGAGCACGTCCACCGACTTGTCCGTCTCGATCGGACGGTACTCGGTGACCTTGAGGCCGTTGGTGACGAGCTGCACGGCCGCGCCGACCGAGGCCGGGGTCGCGCCGTATTTGGCGGCCTCCGCCTTGTCGACCACGAGCCGCCAGTCGATGCCGGGCAGCGGGAGGCCGTCGTCGACGTCGCGCGTGTCGGTCCGGGCGCGCAGGATCTCGGCCGTCTTCCGCGCCGCATCCGCGAGGTGCGTCGGGTCATAGGAGCCGAGCTGCACGGTGATCGGCTTGCCGGTCGCCGGTCCCGCGCGCGGCTTCGTCACCTCGATCATCACGCCCGGGATGTCGCGGGTCCGCTCGCGGATCTCGTCCATGATCTGCGACGCCTGCCGGCGCTGGCGCCAGTCGACGAACTCGAACTGGATCGTCCCGACCGTATCCTCGGTAACCTCGTTCGAGCCGCGCTGGCCTTCGCCTGCACGAGCGTAGACGGTCGAGAGCTCGGGCATGCCGAGGAGCCGCTCCTCGACCGTCCGGACCAGCCGGTCCTTCTCCGTGATGGCGATGTTGCCGCGCGCGCGGACCTGCACGAGGCCGTAATCCGGCTCGACATTGGGGAAGAACTCCACCCCGTTGCCGAACTTCCCGTAGGCCATGACGACGCCCACGAGGACCATTCCGGCCACGACGAGCGTTCCGCCCGGCCGCGCGATCGCCGCGCGCACGATGCGCATGTAGAGCCCGCGCTCGGCCATGCGCTCGTCGTGAAGATGCGTCGGGGCACGGCCGAGGAGCGCCCCGAGCGTCGGGGTGAAGAAGAGCGCCACCACGAGCGAAGCCGACAGCGTCGCGATCAAGGTGAGCGGCAGGTATTTCATGAACTCGCCGACGATGCCGGGCCAGAACATGAGGGGCGAGAAGGCCGCGACGCGCGTCAGCGTCGCCGATATGACCGGACCCGCCATCCGCTTGGCGGCAAGCGAATAGGCCGCCTTCGGCTCCAGGCCCTCCGCCATCCGGCGTTCGGCGAATTCCGACACGATGATCGCATCGTCCACCAGCATGCCGACCGCGAGGATGAGCGCGAAGAGCACGACGATGTTCACCGTCAGCCCCGCCATCTGCAGGCCCAGGATGCCGGTGAGGAACGAGGCCGGGATCGCGATGCCGATGAAGAGCGAGGCGCGGCCGCCGAGCACGACCAGCATGATCACGAAGACGAGGAGCACGGCCGTGATCACGCTGTTCTGCAGCTCGTGCAGCATGTCGCGGATCGTCTTCGACTTGTCCTGCGTGAAGGACACCTCGACCGTGCCGGGCCAGCTCTCCTTCATGCGGGCCATCGCGGCCTTCACGCCGTCGACCGTGTTGATGAGGTTGGCGCCGGTCCGCTTGACCACCTCGATCGTGATCGCGGTCTTGCCGTTGATCCGGGTGACGGAGGTCGCGTCCTTGAAGGTCGGCCGCACCTCCGCGACATCGCCTAGCGTGACGGAGGCGGCGCCCGAGGCCGCGATCGGGTAGCCCAGGATGTCCGTCGGGGTCTCGATGAGCGAGGGCACCTTCACGGCGAAGCGGCCGGACTGGCCTTCGATCGCCCCGGCCGCGACGAGGCTGTTGCTCGCCGCGAAGGAATTGATGAGATCCGTCAGGTTGATGCCGTAGCTCTTCATGAGCATCGGCTCGGCGATGATCTCCACCGCCTCGTCGCGTGCGCCGCGGAGTTCAGCCGAAAGGACCCCGGGAAGCCCCTCCAGCACGGTCTTGGCCTGGCGGGCGAAGCGCAGCAGCGTCCGTTCCGGCACGTCGCCGCCGAGCGCGACCACGATCACCGGGAAGAGCGAGAGGTTGACCTCCTGCACGATCGGCTCGTCGGCGTCGCGCGGCAGGTCCTTCTTGGCCATGTCCGTCTTGGCGCGGACATCGGCAAGGGCGCGGTTGGCGTCGAAGCCCGCCTCGAACTCGACCAGCACGTAGCCGCCGCCCTCGAAGGCCTGGCTGCGCATCTCCTTGATGTTGGAGACGGATTTCAGCTGCGTCTCGAGCGGGCGCAGGATGAGCCGCTCGGAATCCTCCGGCGAGATCCCGCGCTGCGACACCATGATGTAGACGATCGGGACCTTGATGTCCGGCTCGGCCTCCTTCGGGATGGAGACATAGGCCGACAGGCCCGCCACCAGCAGGAAGAGCAGGACCGAGATCGTCAACCGCGCATGGCTGATCGCGTAATCGACGGGGTTTTTCATGGCAGCTGTTTCCACCCGCTCACCCCGGCGAAAGCCGGGGTCCAGCGGCGGCGTGGCACCTGGATGCCGGCCTTCGCCGGCATGAGCGGAGGAGGGGAGATCACCCCTGCGCGCGGGCGGGGACGGCCTCGACCGTCTCGCCCTCCTTCACGAAGTCCTGGCCCTCGACGATCACGCGCGCCCCGTCCGGCAGGCCGCCGAGCCAGAGGCTCTGCGGGCCGTCCTCCACCACGGAGACCGGCGCGAAGGCGACCTTGCCGTCCGGGCCGACATGGCGAACACCGAGCTTGCCTTCGGACGAGAAAGTCAGGGCCGAGCGCGGCACGCGTGTGGCCGGCACGGCGGCGAGCAGCAGATCCACCTCGGAGGTGACGCCATCCGGGATCAGGCCGCCCGGGTTCTTCAGCTCGATATCGACCCGATAGGTGCGCGTGCCGGGGCTCGCCTTCTTCGAGACGAAGCGGATCGTTCCTTCCGTCTTCTGGCCGGTGACGGTCCTGACCTCGGCCTTCCCGCCGGGCTGGACGCCCGGCAGCTGGCGCTCGGCCACCTCGATGACGGCCAGCATCGGGTCGAGCGCGATGATCTCGGCCACGTTCACGCCGGACATCATGACCTGCACGGCCTGGCCGACCTCGACCGGGACATCCACGACGACGCCGGAGATGGGCGCGACGACCTCGCCCTTCTTCTGCTCGAGCTCCGCCTGGGCGAGGCCAGCCTCCGCGGCGCGGAGCTCGGCCTCGATCTGCGGCTTGTTGATGGACGGGTAGGAGCCGAGCTCGATCAGGCGCAGCCGCGCCTCGGCCTCGGACTTGCGCTGCTCCAGCCGGGCCTTGGCGCCGAGGACCTGCGCGATGCGGGCCTCGTCCGACAGCGTGGCGATCACGTCGCCGGCCTTTACGACGGAGCCGCGGCGGACCTTCAGGTCGAGGATGACGCCGGAGACGCGGGCCACGGCCCAGACCTTCCGGTCGGCTTCCGTTCGGCCGGAGAGCGTGATCCGGCGCTGGTGCATGCGCTGCTCGGTCGGGACGACGGCCACCTTGAAGTGGGGGGCCGCGACCGGCTCCTTCATCTGCAGGGATGCCTCCTTGGCGGAGTCGCGCCCGAGCACGCCCGATCCGATCCATACGCCTCCGCCGATCACGAGCGCTGCGGCCGCAATGCGGGACGGTTTCATGGCGTGACCTTTTCGGGCTGGGTTGCGCACATCGCGGGAACGGCGCCCGACACCAGGGCGCAGATGAGGTGCATGATCGCCGGGATCTCGCGCGCCGGCTCGTAATCGGGGAGGGTGGCGCGACGGACCATCACGCCGTCCGCCAGCGTGCAGATGAGGGTCGCGATGGTGCGCGTATCCATGGCCGGGCTGATGTTCCCCGCCGCGGCCGCCGCATCGAGAAGCGTCGTGAGCCGCTCGACGACCTCGTTCGCGAAATCAGCCGTGAGCTTGGCGCAGGCCGGGTTGCGGGTGGCTTCGCACCAGATCTCGAGGCAGAGCACCGCCTTTTCCCGCGGCTCGTCCTCGAAATGGCGCCGGCCGAGCTCGGCGAACCCCGCCATGAAGTCGCGCCCCGCCTGATCCATGATGGCGAAGCTTTCCGCCACCTCGCGCCGGTCGCGCTCGGACAGGCCGGCCACGATCGCGTCCTTGGAGGGGAAATAGCGGTAGAGATTGCCCGCGCTCATGCCGGCTTCGGCCGCGACGTCCTGCATGGTCGTCCGGTGGAAGCCGGCGCGCACGAAGCACGTCTCCGCCGCATCGAGAATCCGCGTGCGGCGGTCGACCCCGTTCTGGTTGGCCTGGAGCATGGTCGCCCAAATTGAGAATGAACGTTCATTCTCATTGACCTCGGTTTGTGTCAAGCTTCTTGCCTCTTTCGCAAGCAGCGCACCCCGGCGCAGAGGGTGAAACGACGCCTCTCCGCTCATCCCGGCGTACGCCGGGATCCAGTTCCAAGGTGAGCCTGGGCACCGACTTTCGCCGGTGCGAGCGGGAGCTTCACCACCGTCATTGCGAGCGCAGCGAAGCAATCCAGCCGAGGCGCGACGGGCGTGCGCGTCACCCTCTCCCGTGTGGGAGAGGGTCGGACGCCGCAGGCGGCCGGGGTGAGGGCTGTGCGGCAGCCGAAGACGCTCGCGATAGACGCCGCAGCGACTCGGTCCTTGATCGATCCTGAGAGCTCCTGCCCTCACCCCATCCCTCTCCCAAATGGGAGAGGGTGCGCGGCGGCGCTGTCCCGCTCCACTTGACAAGCCCAGCATTTATTCCTATATCTCCGCCGCTCGTCTCCGGCGAGGGAACGGCGGTCGACACCGGGCACCGTTGGCGGAGGCGAGGGCGGGTCCCAGGGTCGCGGTCCGGTAGGCCGGGGCGCTTGGGCGGCTGACCGGGCGTGTGCCCAGGGGCCGAAAAGACCGTCACGGGACGCCGGGAGGGACCTGGCAAATCCGCAATCCACCATCACCGAAGGCCGGAGAACCGGCGTCCCGCTTCCTCACAGGATCAGGACAGCTCTTTGACAGCACCCGTTCTGACCGACCTCGGACCGGGGACGGACGGCGCGTGCGCGCATCACCCGCTCATCCCGGCGGAAGCCGGGATCCAGCCCCTCCGCACCGGCTTCCGCCGGTGTGAGCGGAAGAGCTACCGCCGCCGCTTTCGAGGGGCAGGCTCTTCCGCCTTCAGACCAGCATCTCGGAGGAGATCACGCGGGTCCCCGGCAGCCCTTCGGCCACGCCGTCGACGAGCGCCGCCGCGATCCGGCCGGCCGGGTTGATGCGGTATCGCCGCGGCAGCACGGGGCCGAGAGCCCCGAGCGCGACCGAAGCGATCGCCTCCATGGCGCGAAACTCGCCCCGCTCCCCGCCGATAAGGCCGGGGCGGACGATCGTGAGGGAGGGGTAGCCGAGCTCTCCGATCAGCTTCTCGACCTCGCCTTTCGTGCGAGGGTAGAGCAGGCGGGACGAGGCGTCGGCACCCAGCGCGGAGTTCAGTCCGAAACGGGTCGCGCCCGCCGCGCGCGCCAGGCGCGCGACGGCGAGCGGATAATCGAGATCGACGCGGCGGAACGCCTCCGCCGAGCCGGCCTTCGCCCGGGTGGTGCCGAGCGTGCAGATGGCGGCATCGACCGCCCACCATGCTGCCTCCCGATCCAGCCGGTCGAAATCGACGAGGGGGTTCTCGAGCTTCGGATGAGCGGCGAGCGGGCGGCGTGTCGGCGCGACGACCGAGCGGAACCGGGCGTCGGACAGGAGCTGGGCCAGCACGTGCCTGCCGACGAGGCCCGTCGCGCCCGCCAGCAGGACCGAAAGCGCGCCTCCACTCATGCCGTCCTCCCCTCGACCCTCCGCCCGCTTCAGAGCCGCTCAGTTGATAGGCTTGATGCTGCCGAGAATGGAATCGATGTCCTTGCCGTGCTTGGCCTGCTCCTCGTCCGAGCCCCAGAGCGTCAGCATGATGACGCGTTCCTTTCCGGCCGGGATGAAGGCGAAATTGACGTTGGTCGGGCCGTTGTCGTCCTTCGCCTTGAACTTGAGCACGGTGCCCTTCACGCCATTGAAGTCGAGCTCGAGTTCCTCCGGCTCGCCAGACGTGCGGATGTTGTTGTCCTTCAACCATTCCTTGTTCAGATCGGTCATCGCCTTGACGCGCTTCCCGGCCGCGTACTCGACGTAGAAGACGACATCGTTCTCGGGCGAGCTTGCCGAGTAGCCGAAATCGATCTCTCGCATCGTCCACGTATTCGGAACCGAGAGCGTCACGGCGGGATCGTCGGATGGCACGGCGAGATTCTTCGCCCATGCGGACGACATCAGCGCGACCGCCATGGCGGCCCCGATAAGCAGCTTCTTCATGACTGATTTCCTGAGGTTGAGCCGCCGTTCTTGATGCGATCTCCCCAAAGATCGCGCGGCGATCTGCCGGTAGGATGCGCGCTAAACTTCGTCAATACTGCAAATGCTTGACCTTCCCGGCATGATGAATGCAGCCGTGGATAGTCTTACACGCTGCCCACCGTCTTGAGCCGGACGCGGGAGTGGATCTCCGCCTGGCCCAGCACGGGCGTCTCCCGCCGGAACCGCTCGATGATCGAGCGGACATAGGGACGGGAGCTGGAGGAGGTGACGAGCACGGGCATCTCGCCCATGCGGGCCGCGTCCTCGAACCGCTCCCGAACCGCCGTGACGAACTCGCCGAGCTTGGACGGCTGCATGGCGAGGTGGCGCTCCTCGCCCTGGCCCACGATCGAGTCGAGGAAGGCCGTCTCCCAGGCCGGGGACAGCGTGACGATGGGCAGGTGCCCCTGCGGGGCGGTGTATTGCGCGCAGATCTGCCGGGCGAGCCGCATGCGGACATGCTCGGCGATGTCGCGCGGGTTCTTCACGACGCCGACCACATCGGCGACGCCCTCCAGGATCGTGCCGAGATCGCGGATCGAGACGCGCTCCGCCAGCAGGAGCTGAAGGACACGCTGGATGCCGGTCGTCGAGATCTGCGAGGGGACGAGCTCGCGGACGAGATCGCCGTGCTCCTTCGGCAGCTCCTTGAGCAGCTTCTGCACCTCGATATGCGACAGGAGCTCGGCCGTGTGCCCCTTGATGACCTCCGTCAGATGGGTCGAGATCACGGTCGCGGCGTCCACGACCGTGTAGCCGCGGAGCGACGCCTCCTCGCGCAGCACGTCGTCGATCCAGGTCGCGGGCAGGCCGAAGGTCGGCTCCAGCATGTGCTGGCCGGGCAGCTGAACCTGGCCGCCCATCGGGTCCATGGCCATCCATAGGTTCGGGAAGACGCGGCCCGTGCCGGCTTCGACCTCCTTCACCCGCACGATGTAGGTGTTGGGATCGAGCGTGACGTTGTCGAGGATCCGCACGGACGGCATCACGAAGCCGAGCTCCGAGGCGAGCTGGCGGCGAAGGGCCTTGATCTGCTCGGTGAGCCGGTCCCCTCCCTCCGTGCCGTTCACGAGCGGCAGGAGCGCGTAGCCGATCTCGATCTTCAGGTCGTCGATCTTCAGCGTCTCGGCGATCGGCTCCTCGGCGGCGGGGGCGCCCGGCTGGCCGGCAACGGCCTGGACGGCCTCGGCCAGGGCCTTGGCCTTGTTCTGGCCGTCGAGCTTGTAGGCGAGCCAACCGGCTGCGGCCGCGAGCGTCGCGAATGGGAGGATCGGGATGCCGGGCAGCAGGCCGATTCCCGCCATCACGGCCGCCGACATGCCGAGCGCCTTCGGGTAATGCGCGAACTGCTTGTGCAGGGCGCCGGCCGCAGCGCCGCGGACGCCCGCCTTCGACACGAGGAAGCCCGCCGCGATCGACACGATCAGGGCCGGCACCTGGCTGACGAGGCCGTCGCCGGCCGTGAGCAGCGTGTAGCTCTGCGCCGCCTGGCCGAAGGAGAGGCCCTGCTGCGCGACGCCGATGATGATGCCGCCGACGACGTTGATGAAGGTGATGAGCAGGGCCGCGATGGCGTCGCCGCGTACGAATTTCGAGGCGCCGTCCATGGCGCCGTAGAAGGCGGATTCGTCCTCGAGGTTCTTGCGCCGCTCGCGAGCCGTGTCCTGGTCGATGAGCCCGGCCGAGAGGTCGGCGTCGATGGCCATCTGCTTGCCGGGCATGGCGTCAAGGGTGAAGCGGGCCGCGACCTCGGCGATGCGGCCCGAGCCCTTCGTGATGACGACGAAGTTCACGATGATCAGGATCGCGAAGACGATCACGCCGATCACGAAGCTTCCGCCCATGACGAAGTTGCCGAAGGCTTCGATCACGTGGCCGGCGGCCGCGCCTCCCTCGTGCCCATGCGCCAGGATCAGGCGCGTCGAGGCGAGGTTCAGGGCGAGCCGGAACATCGTCGCGATGAGGAGAACGGTCGGGAAGATGGAGAATTCGAGCGGGTTCTCGATGAACAGGGCCGTCATCAGGATGAGGACGGACATGATGATCGAGAGCGCGAGCAGCAGATCCAGCAGCAGCGCCGGCATGGGGAAGACGAGCACCACCAGGATGCCCATCACGCCGACCGCCAGCAGCAGGTCCGGCCGGCGGGTCAGCGCCCGCAGGTCGCCGAGGCTGGGAATGGGCACCGTCCCGAAGCGCGACGCCGCGGCCGGCGCCACACTGCGCGCGCCGTTGATTGCCGCCACTCCCTCGCTCATCCCGCGCCCGTTCGCACCGACCCCACCCGGCAAGTCTTGCCGACCGCATGGTTAGCGCGGAGTAAACACGGGCCGGCCGATGCGGGCTGCCGGAGCGGCAATTCGGGATTCGACCGCGCTTGAAGGAACCGGGCGCGCTCCCAGCGGTCATGTAACCGGATCGATGATGTCCACGCTCGAGCTCAAGCGAGGCGCCGGCGCGCCGCTCACGCCCGGCCTCACGGCTCGGGCCCTCTCGTCGTTGCGCAGCCGTGTTCGCGCCAGCGAATTCTGGCTCGTGACGATCGCTGCCCTGATCGGGGCGGTGACGGCGCTCTTCGTGTCGGGCCTGAGCTGGGCCGCGCAGGCCATGCACCACGTCCTGTTCGGCATCGGCAGCGTCGAGCGATTGTCGAGCGCGGTTCTGCTTCCGCCCTGGTCGCTCGTATGGCCTGCGGTCGGCGGGCTGATCCTCGGGGTGACCTCGCTCTGGGTCGTCCGCTGGCGAACGCGGCCCGCCATCGATCCGATCGAGGCGAACGCGCTCCATGGCGGACGCATGTCCGTCGTCGATTCAGGGGTGGTCGTCGGGCAGACGCTCGTCTCGAACGGCTTCGGGGCATCCGTCGGGCTGGAGGCAGCCTATACCCAGGGCGGCGCGGTGCTCGGCTCGCGTCTGGGTCTCGGCCTGCGGCTCCGCCGCGCGGAGGTGCGGGTGTTCGTCGGGTGCGGCGCCGCTGCCGCGATATCGACGGCTTTCGGGGCGCCGATCACGGGCGCCTTCTATGCCTTCGAGCTCATCATCGGCACCTACTCGGTCGCGACGGTCGCGCCCGTCATGGCGGCTTCGCTCGCGGCCTTTCTGGTCGGGGATGCCATCGGGGTCGCGGCGACGCCGCTCGAGGTGTCCGCCCGGCCGCCCAACGAGGCCTTCGCCTACCTCATCTTCATGGCGCTCGGCTTCGCGTCGGGATTGGCGGGCATCGCCGTCATGCGCGGCGTAACCGCGGTCGAGCAGCTGTTCCAGAAAACCCGGATCCCGCCGACGGTCCGTCCGTTCCTGGGCGGCGCGATCGTCGGGGCCCTGGGCTTCATCACGCCGCAGGTGCTGTCTTCGGGGCACGGTGCCCTTCATGGGGTGCTGGAGAGCGATGCGCCGCTCTTCGCCTTCGCGTCCCTCTTCTGCCTCAAGATGCTGGCCTCCGCGGTTTCCCTCGGCTCGGGCTTTCGCGGCGGCCTCTTCTTCGCATCGCTCCTCCTCGGGGCGCTGCTCGGCCGCGTTTTCGCCAGCGCCATCATGCTGGCCGCGCCGCATCTGGCGATCGACCCCGTTACGACGGCGGTGGTCGGCATGAGCTCGCTTGCGGTCGCGGTGGTGGGCGGCCCGCTGACGATGACCTTCCTCGCGCTCGAGACCTCCGGCGACCTCCTGATCACCGGGATCGTGCTTGCGGCAGCCACCGTCTCGAGCGTCACGGTGCGCGAGTTCTTCGGCTATTCCTTCTCGACCTGGCGCCTCCACCTGCGCGGCGAGACGATCAGGTCCGCCCACGATATCGGCTGGATCCGCTCGCTCACGGCCGGCCGCATGATGCGCCAGGACGTCAAGACGGTCCGGGAGGACATGCCCTTGGCGGAGTTCCGCAACAAGTACCCGATCGGATCGAAGCACCGCGTGATCGCGCTCGACAGCGAGGGCCGCTATGCCGGGCTCGTGAACGTGGCCGACGCCTATGCGCCCGAGGAGGAGAAGCCCGTCAAGGCGGGCCGCGTCTGCGACCTCCTCCACCTCCGTCGCGACGTTCTCACGCCGAACATGAACGTCAAGGAGGCGATCGCGGTCTTCGACAGGACGGAGAGCGACGCGCTCGTCGTGGTGGAGGATCTCGCCAGCCGGAAGGTGCTGGGGCTGCTCACCGAGCAGCATGCGCTGCGGCGCTACGCCGAGGAACTCGACAAGGTACGCCAGGGCCTCAGCGGCACGATCTAAGGTGATCCGCCACAGCCTATTGTCGCGGCGCCAGGGTGGAACGGGTGGATTTCGGCATCCGTTGAGACCATATTGGCTGAGAGGGAACCATTGACGGGTTCCGCCGCAAAGTGGCAGGGCAATCGGGCCCATTGGGAGCGGAGCATGCCAACCTACGTCCGGTTGGTTCACAAGACGCTGCTCGGAGGTCGTTACCACGTCTACACGTCTCCGGACGTGCAGGGCCTCCACGCAACGAGCGAGAGCAGGGCTGGCGCTCAGCGGGAGGCCATCGCGCTTTTGGACCTCTTCGCGCAACGCGAGGGCGCCGAGCGGCCCGTCGTCGAATTCATAGACGCGGCCGGGCTTCAAGCTGCCGGGTGATCTACTGCATCGCGCACGGCTACATCCTGGCCTACTTGGGCGGGCTGGGCTTCAGCGAGATCGGTAGCACCGAAGAGGCGATATCGTTCGAGGCTCCGGGCGGTCGACGTATCGTCATTCGGAAGGCGAACGAGAACGGCCATATCCCGGAAGTCCTCGTGGCTGACGCCTTCGATACGGCTGGCGTGCCGATGCCGGCATGGGACGTGTTCTGGTGTGACTGAGCGCGCAGTACGCGACGCGCTATTGCTGCCCACGACGCCGCTTAGTTTCAACCCAGCGAGCGTGCGCGTCCTGCTCGGATATCCCTTTCTTTCGAGCGTTCCGGCGGATCCGCGCTGCTGCCTTTCGACTTGGCATGGTCACGCCGATTTCAGCGCGGTGCTGGGGCGATCTGTATTCCGTCCGTTCGGCTCTCCCCAGTGCATTGGAGGGAGAGGGAAGTGCCGTTAAACCATTCGTTTGATGGTCGAACTCCCTTTATCGCGCACCCTAGTAGCCTAAATGGGGTCCATGGACACGACCCCGCTCACCTGGACCCGCGACGAGATCGCCAGCGTGCCCTTGCGCCGGTTCAGGGCGCATTCCGGCGAGGTCGAGGTCGGCTATGTCGAATATGACGGCGGCAACCGGATGTGGGTCTGGGCGAGCCCGCTCGCCGAGGACGCCTGGGGCTGGGGCGCCGACGAGAGCGGCGCCATGCAGGGGCTCGAGACCTGGTTGCGAGCCTGGCTCGAGAACTTCAGGCCCTTCTTCGCCCCCAGCTGACTCGGCGGCCCCGCTCCCGCCGATGTGATCGCCGCGGCAGGAGCTCAGGCGCCGACCTCGACGAGGCGCATCGCCGCGATGATGCTGTCCTCCGTCGCCGGCTTGCCGAGGTGTTTCATATGAGGCGCCGCGAGCGTCGGACCGGCGATCGTCGCGTAGTCGGACACGCTCGGGTCGCGCAGGCCCAGATCCGCGAGCCGGCGCGGCAGGCCGCAGGCTTCCGAAAAGGCCGCGATGCCGGCCCGTTCCTCCGCCGCGAGGCCCTCGTGCGCCACCTGGACGAGAGTCCCATACGCGACCAGTTCTCCATGCAGGGCGCCCGCCAGCTTCGGATGGGCCGTCAGGCCGCGCGTCAGCGAGTGGGCCAGGGACAGGCCGCCGGATTCGAAGCCCAGTCCAGAGAGGAGCACGGCCGCCTCGACGACATTTTCCAGGGCGTGGTCGGGCTCGTTCCGGTCGCAGGCGGCGAGCGCCGCGACGGCATCGCGCCGGACGGTGGCGTAGCACGCATCTGCGAGCGCGAGCGCCGCAAGGGGTGGATTGCCGCCGAAGAAGTTGATCCCGCCCGCAGCCGCGCAGGCATGAGCCTCTAAGGTCTTCGACATGCAGTCGCCGATCCCCGCCGCGAGCAGGCGGCGCGGTGCGCGGGCGATGATGGCCGTATCGACGAGGACGACGTCCGGATTGGAGGCGAGCATCTCGACCCCGACGATGGCGTGGTTCTCGTCGTAGACGACGATGAGCCGGCTCGTCGGAGCGTCATTGGAGGCAATCGTCGGCACGACGACGATGGGGCATCCGACGCGCTTGGAGACACCCTTGCCGGCGTCGATCGCCTTGCCGCCGCCCATGGCCACGACGACGTCCGCGCCCGCTCCGCGAGCCTCGGTCGCCAGCCTGTCGATCTCCGGATGCGTGATCTCGCCGCCGAAGCGCAGGACCGGGACGCCCGGAAGGGGCGGTCCTTCCCTGTCGAGCGCGATGGGATCGGCAACGACGACGGGCGAGCGGCCGAGGGCCGCCACGATTTCCGGCAGGCCGGACAGCGCGCCGGGGCCCTGAATGTAGCGGCGGGGCGCGCCCAGGATCCGTAAGCTCAAGGCGTTGTCTCCGGTTAGCCCTTTGTCGCCCCGGCCGCGAGGCCCTGGATGAAGTAGCGCGACAGGAGCGTGAACATGAGGAACAGGGGAAGCGCGATCAGCGTCGCGCCCGCCATTACCTCGCCCCAGCGCAGCTCGAACGAGCCCACCATGGAGGCAAGGCCGACGGGCAGGGTCTTCTGCGTATCGGACGAGATCATCACGAGCGCATAGGCGTAGTCCGTCCAGGACAGCAGGAAGGAGAAGACCGCAACCGTCACGATGCCGGGCAGCGACAGCGGCAGCACGACCCGGACAAAGGAGCCGAGCCGGGTGCAGCCGTCCACCATGGCCGCCTCCTCCAGCTCGAACGGCATCGACTTGAAGAAGCCCCACAGGAGCCAGACGCCGAGCGGAAGGGTCAGCGTGCAATGCGCGATCACGAGCGCGAACAGGCTGTCCGCGATGCCGAGGGTGACGAAGATGCCGTAGAGCGGGATCGCCAGCAGCATGGGCGGGAACATGTAGGCGTACAGCATCGAGCCGATGATCAGCATCTTGAACGGCATGCGGAAGCGCGTAACCGCGTAGGCGATCACCACCGACGCGACCAGCGTGATCGCGACGACGATCAGGGCCACCACGATCGAGTTCCGGAACTGCTGCGGATAATCCGTCACCTCGAGGAGGTTCCGGTAGCTCTCGAGGGTCACAGTCTGCGGCAGGAAGGTCGGCCGGGCGAACAGGTCCTGCGGCGTGCGCAAGCTCGAGACGATCATCCAGTAGATCGGAAAGAACGACCACGCCGCGATCCCGAGCGCGGCGAGCCCGATGCCGATCCGTTGTGGGGCCGAGCGGCGCATCAGCGCTTCTCCTCCAGCGGGAAGAGCCGGATGTAGATCGTCACCACGGTCATCAGGATCAGGAAGGACACTGTCGCGACCGCCGCGCCGCCGCCGACGTCGAAGAGGGAGAACGCGCGCTTATAGGCGAGGATCGGCAGGTGCTCCGTCGCCCCGAGGGGCCCGCCACGGGTGAGCAGCCAGATGATATCGAACTTGTTGAACATCCACACGGCCCGCAGCAGCACCACGACCGTGAGGACGGGCTTCAGCTGCGGCAGCGTCACGTGGAAGAAGCGCGCGACCGGTCCCGCGCCATCGACCTTCGCGGCCTCGTAGAGCGCCGGCGGAATCGTCTGCAGTCCCGCCAGGACGCAGATCGTCACGAAGGGTGTCCAGAGCCATACGGAGGCGAAGATCACGGAGGCCCGCGCGGTCGCAGGCTGCTCGAACCACGGGATGGTGCCGAAGCCCAGGTCGCGGGCGAGAACCGTGAGCAGGCCGACAGAGCCGTCGGCAAGCCACTGAAAGGTGAGCGCCACGACGACCGTGGGCAGAAGGTAGGGCAGCGTTGCGAGGCCGCGGACCAGGCGCTGGCCGAAGAACGGCTGGTTCAGCACCATCGCGAAGGCGATGCCGATCACGACCTGCAGAGCGATCGCGGCGATTGAATAGAGCAGGCCATTGCCCATGGCCCGCCAGAATTCCGGCTCGCCCACCACGCGGATGTAGTTGCCGAGCCCCACGAACCGGGGCTCGGCGATGAAGGAGGAGGCCTGGTGCAGCGAAAGCCAGATCGCGTTCAGGACCGGGCCCCCGACGAACAATGCCGTCAGGGCGACGCCGCTCCAGAAAAAGGCCCAAATGACCCAGTCGTGCCGCGAGCGCATTGATCAACTGCTGGCCAAGGACTGTGGCGCTTGGTCCGGCCTCATCCTGCGGTGCTCGCCCGAAGCGACCGCCGAGGACGCGCAACAGCGGGTCCTTCGCCGCTCGACCGGGTGCCCGGACGACGCC
This sequence comes from Pseudomonadota bacterium, assembly GCA_023423995.1. Lineage (GTDB taxonomy): Bacteria > Pseudomonadota > Alphaproteobacteria > Rhizobiales > Beijerinckiaceae > Enterovirga. The sequence continues at coordinate 24,266 of JAFAEL010000180.1, forward strand.
CGGGCACGACGGCTAGCCTCGTCAGCATGAGAGCCAATTCGAACATCGTTACCCGGCAATGACCCGGTTCATCTTCGCGACCGCCTCCTCGACGCAGGCGTCCGATGCCATGTTCTTCAGGACCTTGTTCTGGATCATCTCGGGGATGATGAAGGACTCGAAGATCTTGGCCGGCCGGAGATCCGGCTTCGGTCCCTCCGTGTCGATCGACCGGATGGTGATGTTCGGATCTTCGAGGAAGCCCTGCATGGTCTTCACGGCGGCCGCGTGTTTCTCGATCAGCGGATGCGCCCGCCACCGCGGATCCTCGTAGATGTCGAGCCGCGGCGGCTGGAAGTGGAGCGGCGCCGAATGGAGGAAGTTGATGTAGTGCGCGTCCGAGAACCACTCGAGAAAGCGGACCGCTTCCTCCGACATGGGCGTCTTCCCGACCACCCAGCCGTCATAGCCGTGATTGACGGCCGCGCCTTTCCCGCTGCTGTCGGGATACGGCATCATTCCGTACTTGTCGGCGAGCTGGGGCGCGCGCTGCTCGAGGATCTCGATCATTCGCCCGGCATAGGGGGCGTGTGATGCCTGTCCGGACGAGAACGCACCGGTGATCTGGCCGAATCCGGCCTGGGTCATGCCGGGCGGCATGGTCTTGTAGAGGTCGGCGAAGTAATCGAGATAGGCCGCCGTCCGCTTCTTGTTGGCGTCGCTCGCGAAGGTCAGGGTCCAGTTGTCGTCGAAGATCGACACGCCCTCGGCCCACATGTAGCCGATGCTCATCCAGCTCGTGGCATCGTTGCTGCCGATGGGCGTGGCCATGCCGAAGCGCTGGTTGCCGCCCTCGTTCGATGACGTCTTGCGGCAGTTCTCGAGGAGCGCCGCCCAGGTCTTCGGCACTTCCAGCTTCTGCGCCTCGTACAGATCCTTGCGATAGAACAGCCAGCAGAGATTGTAGTCGTACATGTACCAGTATTGCTGGCCGTTGACGGGAAAGAGGATCCGCTTCCCCCACTTGTGCTTGTTGACGAGGTCGGTGATCGGCGTGAGCTGGCCCTCGTTGGCGAGCGTCAGCACGTGCGCGGCGAAAATGATGGTGGAGATGTCGTAAGGCCGGCCGCCTTTGATCGCCGCGACCGTGCGCGTGTAGGCATCGCCCGACGGAACGGTGTCGATGGTGACCTTGATCCCCTTTTCCTTCTCGTACTGAGCCGCCGCGACGCGGAGGGCCCGGACGGAATCCACCGCGGGCTCGCCGTTGAGGAAGCGCAACTCCTTCGTCTGCGCGTGAACGGCCGGCATCGGGAACGCGGCCGTGGCGGCGGCGCCGGCCCCGATCGTCAGGATCGTGCGGCGGGACGGACCTTGGATTGTCTTGCTCACCTGCGTCTCCTCCTCTGTGTGTTGTTTTGGTTCAGGCGGCGAGCGCCTGTCCGTCTTGGTCAAACAAGTGCAGCCGGGCCGGCGGGGCCCTGAGGCGGATGACGTCTCCCGGACCTACCGCGTCGTCCCTGTCGATCAGCGCGCGAACGGGCTGTCCCGCGTCGAGCAGGAGCACGCTCTCGGCACCCATCCGTTCGACGGCGACGACCCTCGCCGGAAAACCTGCCGGATCGCGTTCGAGATGCTCGGGCCTGACCCCGAGGGTCAGGGCCTGCCCCGGCCTGAGCGCCAAACACGAAGCTTCGAGCGGGATCGCGAGATCACGGGCGCGGAAGACGGGCCGCCCGGCTTCAGCCACGAGGCCGCCGCCATCGATGAAGTTCATCTCGGGCGAGCCGATGAAGCCGGCGACGAAGCGGTTCGCCGGCCGGTCATAGACCTCCAAAGGCCGGCCGACCTGCTGGACGACGCCATCCTTCATCACGCAGATGCGGTCGCCCAGCGTCATGGCCTCGACTTGGTCGTGGGTGACGTAGATCATGGACGTCCCGATCTCGCGGTGGAGGCGGGCGATCTCGTCGCGCATATGGACGCGCATCTTCGCATCCAGGTTGGAGAGCGGCTCGTCGAAGAGGAAGACGTCGGGCTCGCGGACCAGGGCGCGGCCGAGCGCCACGCGCTGCATCTGGCCACCGGAGAGCTGGCGCGGCTTTCTGGCGAGGAGCGGCTCGATCTTCAGCATCTCGGCGGCGCGACGCACGCGCAGGCCGATTTCCGCCTTGTCGACACCACGCATCTTCAGGCCGAAGGCGAGGTTCTCCTGGACGGTCTTGTGGGGGTAGAGCGCGTAGTTCTGGAACACCATGGCGACGTTCCGCTCGCGCGGCTCGAGCCGCGTGACGTCGCGCCCGCCGATGCGGATCGTGCCGCCGCTCGTCTCCTCGAGCCCTGCGATCATGCGGAGCGTCGTCGACTTGCCGCATCCGGACGGCCCGACGAGGACCATGAACTCGCCCTCGGCAATGGCGAGATCGACCGCCTGAACGACGGTGAGGCCCGAGAAGCTCTTCGTGACCTGCTCGAGGGTGACGGAGGCCATGCTCAGGCTCCCGCCATGTGGGCGTGGATGCGGTGGTTCAGGGGCGCCAGCGCCGCCTGGATCTCGCGATAGAGCACGAAGCCGCGAGCGTAATGCTCGGCGCGCTCAGGATCCGGCCTGTGCGTCGCGACCACCCGGATGGCAGCCTCCGCCGCGGCCTCGTCCGAGAAGGCGCCGATGCCGACGCCGGCAAGGAGCGCCGCCCCGAAGCTCGCATCTGCGACGGCCGGCAACTCCACCGTCACGTCGAGGACATCGGCCAGGGTCTGACGCCAGAGCGCGCTCTTCGCGCCGCCTCCCGTGAGCCGCGTCGTGGCGAAGCCGAGCCCGTTCGCGCGCAGCACCTCAAGGCAATCGCGCAGCGAATACGAGATCCCCTCGTAGAGCGCCCGCACGAAATGCCCGGGGCCGTGATTGAAGCCGATCCCGACGAAATCCGCACGCAGGAGCGGGTCCCAGTGCGGGCTGCGCTCGCCGTTCAGGTAGGGGTGGAAGAAGAGCCCTTCCGACCCCGGCGGGACCGCGCTGGCGAGACGTTCCATCTGGTCGAAGACCGCCGAGCCGTCCTCGCCTTCACGACGGAAGAAGGTGTCGCGCAGCCATTTGTGCGCGGAGGCGCAGGAGTTGGTCGCCGTGATCACGTACCAGTGGTCCGGGATCACGTGCGGGTAGTTGATCATCTCCTTGTGCGGAACTGCGCGCGGCGAGAGCACGCTGACGGTGGCCGCGGTCGCGAGCTTCGCAACCCCGATCCCGGGCCGCATCATCCCCGCCCCGTAGGTCTCGACGGCGGTGTCCGACGTCCCGCAGATGACGGGCGTGCCCTCCGCGAGCCCCGTTGCGCGCGCGGCTTCCGCCGTAACGGAACCAACCCGGCTCTTGGGCTGCACGATGGGCGGCAGGGAGGCGATCGGCCAGCCGATCAGGCCGCAGAGCTCGTCGGACCATTCGCCCGTCCGCGCATCCACCATCAGGGTGCCGACACCGTCGATGAGGTCGGTCTCGAACCCTCCCGTGAAGCGGGAACGCAGCCAGTCCTTGGCCACGTAGAGGCGATGGACGCGCCGGAAAGCCTCGGGCTCGACCTCCTTCAGCCACAGCATCTGCGGCAGGGTCCAGGTCGGGTTGGCGCGGTTGTAGCCGATCTGCAGGATGCGGTCGTCGGCCCGCTCGCGCAGAGCCTTCGTCTGCTGGCCGGAGCGCTGATCGTTCCAGAGAATGGCCGGGCGAATGACCTGACCGTCGCGGTCCTCAAGCACCTGCGTATGTGCGCCCGCCGAAAAGGAGATGGCGGCGATGCGCTTGGGATCCCCGCCGGCCCGAGCCAAGGCGGCGGGCACGGCCGCGCAGGCCGCGCGCCACCAATCCCAAGGGTCCTGCTCGCTCCAGCCCGGCTTCGGGGCTGACGTCGAGACCGCGTGGCTTCCCTCGCCGGCAAGGACGCCGTCGAATGTGATCAGGCTCGCCTTCAGCGAGCCCGCCCCGAGATCGATCCCGAGAAGGAGATCAGGCGCCGGCATGGGAATGCCCCGATTGCGCCGCTGCCTCACCCATGCCCGACCTCAATGGCCCCAGGCGCAGGACGGAGGCCGAGCTTGCCGGGGTTCAGGCGATTATCCGGATCCAGCGCGTCCTTGATGGCTTGCAGGACGTCCATGCCGTGACCGAGTTCGCGGCGGAGCCAACGGTTGCGGAACACGCCCGCCCCGTGATGGTGCGCGACGGTGCCCCCGCAATCGAGGGTCGCGCTCTCGATCGCATCCCACAGGCGGGCGTGAAGCGCGAGACCCTCCTCATCCGGCATCGGGGGAAGGCGGATCGTCATGTATTGGCAGGCACCCTCGGCATAGACGTGAGACCAATGCGCTCCGAAATGCATCTCGGGGCAGATGCCGAGGGCGGATGAGCGGCAGGTCTCGTATAGCTTCGCAAGGCTCGACCAGGGCGCGCAGACCTCGATCGTGTCCATGAAATAGCCGGCCGCCTGCCACTTGCCCGAATAGGATTCGTAGCGGACCTCGCGCCAGTGGTTAAGCGGAGCGTCGTCCGCACGGCTGGCGCCTTCGTCCTCGCAGATCGCCAGGGCTTCCGCCTCCTCGGCCGCAGCCGTCCGCGCCGTGCCGCAGAAAACCATGATGGCCAGGATCGGCTTCGACTCGAAGGCTGCGAGGCCGCCCGTTCGCTCCCGGCTCTCGGTCTCGTCGTAGATGCGCACCACCTGTGGCCGGAGCTCGGCCTGCATGATGCGGCGCGCCGCGGCAAGCGCGGCATCCTGGCTCGGGAAGGCGAGCACGACGCCGTGCTCAACCTCGGGCTTGCGGAAGATGCGGAGTGTCAGCTCGGTGATCACGCCGAGCGTGCCTTCGCTGCCGACGAAGAGGTCGATGAGCGAGGGCCCGACCGAACGGCGCGCGACCGGGCGCACGTCGATCTGCCGGCCGTCCGGGAGCACGGCCTTCAGGCCGACGACGATATCCTCGATCTTCCCGTAGCGGGAACTCGCCTGGCCACCGCCGCGGCACGCCGCCCAGCCACCGACGGTCGAGATGTTGATGGATTGCGGAAGGTGGCCGCAGGTCCAGCCAGCGGCATTCAGGGCGCGCTCGAACTCGCCGCCGTTCATGCCGGCCTGGACCACTGCGAGCCCGTTGATCTCGTCGATCTCGACCAGGCGATCGAGGCGGGTGAGATCGAGCATGACCTCTCCGCCGAGGGGGATCGTGCCGCCCAGCACGCCCGAACCAAGACCGAAAGGGATGACTCGGAAGCCGTCGCGCCTCGAGCGCGCGAGGAGCTCGGCGACCTCGCGTTCGTCGGCCGGCTTCGCGACCGCGACCGGCAGCGCGCCGGGAAGTCCGCCGGACCGGGCCTTGAAGATGCCGAAGGGGAGCCGATCCCGGGCGTAGCGGGTCAGGGTCTCGCCGTCCGTCGAAACGTGGTCCGCGCCCACGACGTCGGCGAGGGCGGCAACATGGGGGCCGGTACCGGACACGGCCGCACTCATGCGGATAGGCCCCGCCGCGAGGCGTGGTAGCTGGTCATCGGCGTTCCTCCACGGCGCTGTTGCGCAATCGTTTGTTCTAACCTGCGGCTACTTGCCGGCTCTGTCAAGCGGGTAGCTCTCTGCCCCGCAGCATCTTCAGCTCGGGGGAGGGGCTGTGGATCGGCGCAGAACGAGGCCGTTCGGTGCGAGAAGGGGCGGCGCTTCCAACTGCTCACCCCCGATGAGACGAACGAGGAGTTCGACAGCCCGTGCGCCCATGCTTTC
>JAFAEL010000207.1 GCA_023423995.1 Pseudomonadota bacterium
TCTGGCGCCCTGCCGCGAGCGCTGAGCGCGCAACGACATGACCAAGACAGATACTGAGGCGCGGCTTCTCGAGATCGAGGGCCTCTCCAAGCGCTACGGCAATTCCTCCGCCTTGTCGGATGTGTCGCTGGCCGTCTCGCGCGGGGAATTCGTTACCTTCCTCGGACCGTCCGGCTCGGGCAAGACGACGCTCCTGATGGCCATCGCCGGCTTCGTGTCGCCGAGCGCCGGCACGATCCGCCTCGAGGGGCGGGACATCGCGCGGCTGCCGCCCGAGAAGCGCGAGCTGGGCGTCGTCTTCCAGGGCTACGCGCTGTTTCCGCACATGACGGTGTTCGGGAATGTCGCCTTCCCGCTCGAAGTGAAGCAGTTCCCGAAGGCGGAGATCCGGGCCAAGGTTGCGGCCGTTCTGGAGCTGGTGGGTCTCGCCGCCTTCGCCGACCGGAAGCCGGCGCAACTCTCGGGCGGGCAGCAGCAGCGTGTCGCGCTGGCGCGTGCGCTCGTGTTCGACCCGGCGATCGTTCTTCTCGACGAGCCGTTGAGCGCGCTGGACCGGCTCCTGCGCGTGCAGTTGCAGGACGAGCTGAAGCGCCTGCACCGGAAGCTCGGCCGCACCTTCCTGAACGTCACGCACGACCAGGATGAGGCGCTGTCGCTCTCGACCGTGATCGCCGTGATGAACCGCGGGCGCATCGTTCAGCTCGGTTCCCCGACCGAGATCTACGAGCGGCCCGCGACCGCCTTCGTGGCGAGCTTCGTCGGGCGCAGCAACGTGGTCGAGGCGACGGTGAGCGCGAATGCCGGCGGCGCGGCGCTGCTCACGGCGGGAGGCGAGACTTTCGCGGCGTCCGGCATCGAAGCCGCTGCGGGCGAGCGGGTGATGCTCAGCCTCCGCCCCGAGAAACTCGCGCTCGCGCCCCGCACGGCGGCGTTTCCCAACGGCGTGTCCGCGAAGATCCTGGACGTGACCTATCACGGCGCGTCCGTGCATATCCTGGCCGATACGCCGCTCGGCGAGATCCGCATCGAGCAGCCGACGGGCAGCGGGCATGACGGCTTCCAGCTGGATGACGCAGCCCGTCTCGTCTTCCCGGATCATGTGCCCCGGGCGGTGAAGCGGGACGACATCGCATGACGAACGGGACCAGCACCGCCGATGTCGTGATCGCCGACCTCGAGGCGGCGGGGATCGACACCGCATTCGGCATTCCGGGCGTCCATACGCTCGACCTCTACCGCTCGATCGCGCGCTCCGGCCTGCGCCACGTCACGCCGCGCCACGAGCAGGGCGCGGCCTTCATGGCGGACGGCTTCGCGCGGGCGAGCGGACGGCCGGCGCTGTGCGTGCTGATCAGCGGGCCAGGATTGATGAATGCCGCGACCGCGATCGGGCAGGCCTATTCCGACAGCGTGCCGATGGTGGTGCTCGCGAGCGTCAACGAGCGCCGTCATCTCGGGCTCGGGCGCGGCGAACTGCACGAGATGCGGGACCAGGCGCAGGCGCTCGGCGGAATCGTCTCGTCCAACCTCCGCATCCTCGACCCGGTCTCCGCGAGCCGGGCCGTCGCGCTGAGCGTCGGCAGGATCCAGGCCGCGCGCCCGCGTCCGGTCTATCTCGAATTGCCGCTCGACGTGGGGGCGTCACCCGCCGCGGCCAGGTCCGCCCCGATGGCGCGGCTCCGCCCTGCCGGCAGCGACCCCCAGGTGCTCGGCGAGGCGGCCCGCCTCCTGGCAGAGGCGGAGCGACCGCTCCTGATCGTGGGCGGTGGCGCCGCGGGTGCGTCGGAGCAGATCCGGCGGCTTGTCGATCTGCTCAAGGCGCCTGTTCTCAGCAGCATCGCCGGGAAGGGCATCGTGCCCGACGACGGGCCGTACTCGCTCGGGGCGAGGCTCGGCACCGAGGCCGGGCGGGACCTGCTCCGCCGGAGCGATGTCGTGCTGGCGCTGGGCACGGAACTCGCCGTTCCGGATCACTGGGCCGACACGCTGCCGATCGGGGGCAAGCTGATCCGCGTGGATCTCGACCCGGACATGCTCTCGGACGAGCGTTTCGATACGCTGCCGGTCCTCGGCGATGTCGGCCATGCGGTGAACTACTTCCTCCGCGCGCTCGCCGGCCGGGGCAAGGCCGCCTGGGCGGGGGACGTCGCGGCGCTGCGGCGGCGCTCGGACGAGAGCCTCCTGGAGCGCCGCGCTCCGCATCTGGCGATGCTGGCGGCGCTGCGGCAGGCTTTGCCGGACGAGAGCCTCGTCGTCACCGACATGACGCAGATCGCCTATGCCGGGAACCAGGCCTTTCCGGCCCGCCGGCCGCGGAGCTGGATCCATCCGGTCGGCTTCGGCACGCTCGGCTACGCCCTGCCGGCCGCGATCGGCGCCAAGCTCGCCCGGCCGGACATCCCCGTCGTGGCGCTTGCGGGCGATTACGGCTTCGGATTCTCCGGACAGGAACTCGGGACGGCGGCGGACCTTCGCCTGCCGCTGCCCGTGCTCGTTTGGAACAACGCCGCCCTCGGCCAGATCGCGCAGGACATGGACCGCCAGGGCATCGAGCGGATCGGGGTCGAGATCACGCCCCCGCGCTTCGATCACCTGGCCGCCGCCTACGGCGCGGGCTTTGCGCGCGTAGCGGAACCGGCCGGGCTCGGGGACGCCCTTGCCACTGCCTTGGCGGCCGACGGGCCGACCGTGATCGAGATCGTTGCGGAGGATGGCATCCGGTCCAGCCCCGATGCCTCCGCACGAAGCTGAAAGGAAGAAGATGGCGACCAACTCAGAGCTGCTCTCCCGGCGCGAGCAGGCCGTGGTGCGAGGGATCGGCCACGTGACGCCGATCTCGGCCGACCGGGCGCAGAATGCCGAGGTCTGGGATGTCGAGGGCCGGCGCTATGTCGATTTCGCCGGCGGCATCGCGGTCCTGAATACCGGGCACCGTCATCCCAAGGTGCTGCAGGCCGTCCGCGACCAGATGGACCGCTTCACCCACACCTGCTTCCAGGTGCTGATGTACGAGCCCTATATCGAGCTCGCCGAGAAGCTGAACGCGCTCGCGCCGATCGACGGGCCTCTCAAGACCGCCCTGTTCACGACGGGCGCGGAGGCGACCGAGAACGCCGTGAAGATGGCGCGGGCCGCAACCGGCCGCAGCGGCGTCATCGCGTTCACGGGGTCGTTTCACGGCCGCACGGCGCTCGCCTCGGCGCTGACCGGCAAGGTCGTGCCCTACAAGAAGGGCCTCGGGCCCGTGGTGCCGGAGATCTGGCACGTGCCGTTCCCCGCTGGTCCGGATTCGGTCTCGGTCGAGGAGGCGCTGAAGTTCCTCGGCTACATCTTCAAGGCGGATGTCGATCCCGCGCGGGTCGCGGCCATCATCATCGAGCCCGTGCAGGGGGAGGGCGGCTTCCACCAGGCGCCGCCCGAGCTGATGCGGGCGCTCCGCCGGATCTGCGACGAGCACGGCATCGTGTTCATCGCGGACGAGGTGCAGACCGGGTTCGGCCGCACGGCGAAGATGTTCGCCATGGAGCACTATGACGTGCAGCCGGACATGATCTGCGTGGCGAAGAGCCTCGCGGGCGGCTTCCCGCTCTCGGGCGTGATCGGGCGGGCCTCCCTCATGGACGCGGCGGCGCCGGGCGGCATTGGCGGCACCTATGCCGGCAACCCGCTCGCGTGCGCGGCCGCGCTCGCCGTCATCTCGGTCTTCGAGGAGGAGAACCTCCTCGAACGCTCGCGCCAGCTCGGCGAGAAGCTGATGGCTCGCCTGCAGGCCCTGCCGCGCCGGAACGACATCGTTCCCGTCGACAACGTCCGCGGCCTGGGCGCAATGGTCGCTTTCGACATCGTGCGCGAGCGCGGGGCGAGCGAGCCGGATGCGGAGATGACCAAGCGCGTGGTCCAGCGCGCCTACGAGAACGGGCTCATCCTCCTGTCCTGCGGCACGAACGCGAACACGATCCGTATCCTCGTGCCGCTCACGGTCGAAGACGACATCCTGATCGAGGGCCTCGGAAAGCTCGAGGCAGCGCTCTCGACCGACGTCGCGTAGGCCGCGCCCACAAGGCATCGTGGAGTTCGCCATCGCGGCCTGACGGCTGCGATGGCGCATCGATGAAAGCGGCACCGTGCCCTCCGGTTGGCCCGAAGGCGGACAGTCGCTCACCCGCGGGTAGGCGGGGCGAAGATCGGGCTTGAATCGTCGCGCGCGCTGCTCCACCACGCGGTCGCCTTTCGGAAGCGGAAACCGGCCATCAAGGCCGAACGCGCGTCCGTAAGCGCGAGGTCGATGGCGGCTTTCGCCTCCAGCTGTCTCGGAAGGTGATCCATGCCGCGGGTTCGATCTGGCTGTTCGGCGCGCATTCGCCTGCCCGCATGTTTCGCGATCGCCGGGCGCAGGCTCTGCCTCCCCGGCGTAGCGTAGCGGCCTGGCGATGTCCGATCCTCGCGGCGGCCGCCTTCGCCGCCATGTAAGCGATGCCGCTCCCGGCCTGCTCCTCTGCATCGGCCTTACCGGGGTGGCGCTCCTGATCGAGCGGATCGAGGCTGCGCTCCTCGGCTTCCCCTTCGTGGATGCGCTCGTGATCGCGCTGCTGCTGGGCGTCGCCGTTCGGACCTTCTGGGTCCCTGGCCGGGCCTGGGTGGGCGGTATCCGGCTGAGTGGCGGGCTGATCCTCGAGATCGCGGTCGCGCTGCTCGGGGCGTCCGTGAGCCTGACGGCGATCCTCGCATCGGGCGGGCCGCTGCTGATCGGCGTGGTCGCCACGGTGGTGGTGGCCTTCGCGATCAGCTTCCTGGTCGGCCGCGCCATGGGGCTGAGTTCGACCGTATCGATCCTGGTGGCGAGCGGAAACTCGATCTGCGGCAATTCCGCCATCGTGGCCGTGGCTCCCGTCATCGGGGCAAGTGCCCGGGATATCGCGGGCTCGATCGCCTTCACGGCGGTGCTGGGCGTGCTCGTCGTGCTCGGTCTGCCGCTCCTGGTTCCCCTGCTTCGATTGTCCGATGCGCAATACGGCACCATCGCGGGCCTGACGGTCTATGCCGTGCCGCAGGTCCTGGCTGCGACCCTGCCCGTCGGGCTCGGCGCCGCGCAGATCGCCACGATCGTGAAGATGACGCGGGTGCTGATGCTGACGCCGCTCCTGCTCGTGCTCTCGATCCTGCATAACCGGCCCGAAGGGGGGGCACATGGCGCGCCGAAGCTGCAGCTGTCGCGCCTCGTCCCCTGGTTCATCATCGCCTTCGTGGCGCTTGCCGCCATCCGGTCGGCCGGGTGGGTGCCCGAAGCCCTGGTCCCGCCGGCGACGAGCGCTGCCAAGATCCTGACCATCGTCGCCATGGCGGCCCTCGGCCTGGGCGTGGACGTGAAGACGATGCGGGAGATCGGCGGCCCGATCTCGGCCTGCGTGGTGATCTCCCTCGTGGCTCTGGTCCTCATCAGCATCGCGGTGACTTGGCTGATCGGAATCACGTGAGCGGGCGTCGGTAGACCCTCACGCCAGCGGCGCGAGCCCGCCCCGCGCGCCCGGCCGCGTGCGGCCCTTCCACCAGCGCACCAGTCGGACGGTTTTGAGTTCCAGCCAAAGCGCCGCGCCGGCGACTGGTCCGCGGAGGAAAGGCACGTCCTGTGCGATCAGGAGCAATCCGAGGGGCAGGAACTCGATCCCCACCACGGGCAGGAACCAGAAGAAGCTCGACACGATGAAGACGAGCCCGAGCGGGATGCGCCACCAGCGCGAACTCGGCTGACGTACCCGACCGATGATCCGGCCGAGCCAGGCGGGGACATGCCGGACCAGGACGTCGAACGCGCGGTCGAGATCCTGTTTTCCATTGCGGCGCTGCATCCGGATGAAACCCGAGCCCGCTGATCGGGTTTCGCAAATGGTCGCGCTTCGTTGCCGGCCGGGAGGACCGACGGCCAGGCTCCCGGGCGGTCCCGCCTCAAGGAGCACATGGCTCAGCTCTTCACTCATCGAGCCACTGTGCGCTTCAGGGCTGCGATCGCCCTGCTCCTGGCCGGCGGGCTTGGCCTTGCGGCGCTCCTGTTCTTCTGGGCGCGGTCGGACGCCGCCTGGAACGTCGGCAAGCCCGCCAGGCAGCCAATCCCGTTCCAGCACAGCCTGCATGCCGGCACGCTGGGCATCGATTGCCGCTACTGCCACTCCACGGTCGAGCGCGCCGCCGCGGCCGGCATGCCGACCGCCTCGACCTGCCTGACCTGCCATTCCGAGATCTGGCAGGGCGCGAGCCTTCTCGAACCCGTCCGCACGAGCGCCGCGCTCGACGTGCCGATCCCTTGGGTGTCGCTGCACCGGCTGCCGGCGCATGCCTATTTCCACCACGGGATCCACGTCCAGAAGGGCGTCGCCTGCGAGACCTGCCACGGCCGGGTCGACCAGATGGCCGAGACGGTGAAGACGCAGACGCTGTCTATGGGCTGGTGCCTGGACTGCCACCGCGATCCGGCCGACCGGATCCGGCCGCAGGGCGCGGTCTTCTCGATGGGCTGGGGTCCGCACGACAAAGGCGCCCCGGAAGAGGTCAGGGCCTTCTACCTCGAGGCGCGAAGCCGGCTCACGGATTGCTCGACATGCCACCGATGACGGAGGGCGCCGGCCGGCAACGCAGCCTCGACGAACTGGCGGACGCGCCCGAGGGCCGCCGGCTCGTCGCGCAGGTCTTCCCCGATGTGGCGCAGGCCGGGCCGGTGGATCGGCGCACCCTGCTGCAACTCGTCGCCGCCTCGGTTGCGGCGCTGGCGCTCTCCGGCTGCGACGACAACCGGGAGGAATCCGGGCGCGCGGCGCTCCTCTCGCAACCGCGCCGGACGCCGGGCCTCGCTCCGGGCGAGCCGGTGCAGTTCGCCACGACGCTGGAGCGCGACGGCTACGGAACCGGCGTGCTCGCAACCGCCGTGGACGGGCGTGCGATCCGGATCGACGGCAATCCGGTCCACCCGGCGAGCCTCGGCGCCGCAGATGTCTTCGCGCAGGCGGAGATCCTGGCCCTCTACGACCCCGACCGGTCGCGCACGGCGAACGAAAACCGGGAGGTCCGGAACCCTGCGCAGGCGGGAGCGGAGCTCGACCGTTGGCGCGAGGCGCTCGCCGCCAGCGCCGGCCGCGGCATCGCCATCCTGGTGGAGCCCAGCGCCTCGCCGACGCGCGGGCGCCTGCTCGCCGAACTCCGCAGCCGCTTTCCGGAAATCGGCCTCTACGCCCATGCCCCGCTCGTGGGGGACGAGGCTGCCCGGGGGGCTGAACGCGCCTTCGGGCGCGCAGTCGAGACTGTCTACGACCTTGCGGCCGCCGACGCAGTTCTGGCCGTGGGCGGCGACCTCTTTGCCGCGGGGCCGGGTCATCTGCGCCACGCAATGGATTGGTCCGCGCGCCGCCGGGCGACCGACCGGCCGCTGCCGCGTCTGTTTGCCGTCGAGACGACGCCGAGCCTCGTCGGCGCTCGCGCTGACCAGAGGTTTGCCCTACCTCCGAGCGAAATCGGCCCGTTCCTCCGCGCCATCATCTCCGGGCTGAACGGAGACACCTCGCCCGATGCCCACGCGGCTGCCGCCGGGATCGCCCATGCCTTACGCCAGGCCGGGCCTGCAGGGCTGGTGACGGTCGGGCCGGAGCAGCCATCCGAAATCCACGCGCTGGCGCATGGAATCAACATGCGGCTCGGCAGCTTCGGGCGGAGTGTGCGGGCGGTCGCGCCCGTGCTTCCCCGCGACCTCGGCTCGATCGGGGAACTCGCCCAGGCGATCGAGGCCGGGCGCGTGACGCGGCTCGCGATCCTCGGCGGCAATCCGGCCTATGACGCTCCCGCGGATATCGACTTCACCGGCCTGATCGGACGCCTTTCCGGCACGCTCCATCTCGGCCTTGCCCGGGACGAGACGGCTGCCCTGTGCCGCTGGCACCTGCCGGCAGCGCACGCGCTGGAGAGCTTTGGCGATGCGCGCGCCTTCGACGGCACGGTGTCGTTCCGCCAGCCCACGATGCGGCGGGGCGGCTTCTGCCTGTCTCCAGAGGACGTGCTCGGTGCCTTCCTCGGCGATGGGCTCGGCGAGCGCGACCGGGTCGCGGCAACCTGGCGGGAGACCTGGGGCTCCGATTTCGAGCGCCGATTCGAGGCGGCGCTCGGGGCCGGAATCGTGGAGGGAAGCGCGGCGGAACCTGTCGAGGTCCAACTCGCCCCCGGCTGGGACCGGGTGGAGGAGCAATCCAGGCCGGCGGCGATCGAGATCGTATTCGCGCCGGATCCGTCGCTCCATGACGGGCGCTACGCCAATAACGGCTGGCTCCAGGAACTGCCGAAGCCGCTCACCAAGCAGGTCTGGGGCAATGCCGCCCTGATCGGGCCCGAGACGGCCAGAAGCATGGGTCTGGAGAGGGGCGACCGCCTGGACGTCACGGTCGCGGGACGGATGCTGCGATGTCCCGTCTGGCCGCTCCGCGGCCATGCCGAGGGCGTCGTCACGCTGCCGCTCGGCTATGGCCGGCGGGCAGCCGGGCGCGTCGGGACCGGTGTCGGTTTCGATGCCTACCGTGTCCGTGGATCACAGGATCCCTGGATCGCGAGCGGGACTTTGTCCGGGGCCGCCGGGCGGGACGAACTCATCACGACGCAGCACCATGTGTCGATGGAAGGCCGGCAGATCGTTCGCACCGTCGAGGACCGTGGTGCGGCCCTCGCGGACGGACATCCGGAGGCGTCGCTCTACCCGGCCTGGCCCCCCGGCCGGCATGCCTGGGGCATGGCGATCGACCTCGATGCCTGCATCGGCTGCAATGCCTGCATGATCGCCTGCCAGTCGGAGAACAACATCCCGGTGGTCGGGCCCGAGGAGGCCGGCAAGGGCCGGGAAATGCACTGGCTTCGCGTCGACCGCTACGAGGCGGAGGAGGGTGCTGGATACGAAACGGCCTTCCAGCCGGTGCCCTGCATGCATTGCGAGAACGCGCCCTGCGAGGTCGTCTGCCCGGTCAACGCCACCGTCCATTCGACGGAGGGGCTGAACGAGATGGTCTACAACCGCTGCATCGGTACGCGGACGTGCTCGAACAACTGCCCCTACAAGGTTCGTCGCTTCAACTTCAGCGACCCCCGGGAGGGTCCCTATGCGGTAGCCGAGGCGGCGGCGAACCCGCAGGTCACGATCCGCAGCCGCGGCGTGATGGAGAAGTGCACCTTCTGCGTCCAGCGCATCGCCGCGACCCGCATCGCCGCCAGGATGGAGGACCGCCCGATCCGCGACGGCGAGATCACCACGGCCTGCGCGAGCGTCTGCCCGACGCGGGCGATCGTGTTCGGCGATCTCGCCGACCCGGAAAGCGCCGTGGCACGGGCGCAGGCGAGCGGGCGCAACTACGCCCTGCTGGGCGAGCTCAACACGCGGCCGCGCACCACCTATCTGGTCCGCGTGGTTCCGGGCGGGGAGGGGCCGTGAGCGAGGAGACCGTCACCGCCCCGGCCGCGAAGCGGATCGCGGACAAGCCGCTCTCCCCGGGCTTCGGGCCGCTGTGGCGCCTGTCTCTGGGGCTGT
>JAFAEL010000210.1 GCA_023423995.1 Pseudomonadota bacterium
GCCCTGGGCGGTGCCGTCGATCCCGACCATCCTGTCCTTCCGGGTGATGCTCAACCCCGAGACGGGGATGGTGAATTCGCAGCTGTTCCAATGGTTCGGCATCGTCGAGGGGCCGGGCTGGCTCACCGATCCGACGCTCGCCTTCCTCTGCTCGATCATGGTGCATATCTGGAACTCGCAGCCCTTCTGGACGCTGATCCTCGTCACCGGCCGCCTGGCCATCGCCCAGGATCTCTACGAGGCGGCGAGCGTCGACGGCGCCAGCCGCTGGCAGCAATTCCGCTTCATCACCTGGCCCTCGCTGGCGACGCTCTACGTCACCTCGACCATGCTTTCGATGATCTGGACGCTGGGCGACTTCAACAGCGTCTATCTGCTTACGGGCGGCGGGCCGGCCGATCTCACGCATGTGCTGGCGACGCTCGGCATCCGCTACCTGAGGCTCGATCAGGTGGACCTCTCGATGGCGGCGGTGGTGTGTGCGATGCCCTTCGTCCTGCCACTCGTCTATGTGCTGATGCGGAGGCTCTCGAAATGAGCGCGGGTATCGCAGGCGCGCCGGCTGCGACGGCCAGCGCGCTCAGGGCTTCGCCGCGGCGGCGTCCCGAATGGCTGCGGGCGGCCGGCACCGAGGCGAAGCTTCTTCTCGTCGGGATCCCGGTCCTTCTGTGGACGCTGGTTCCGATCTACCACCTGGTCCTGTTTGCGATCTCCCCAAAAGAGGCGGCCTTCTCGGGGGCGCTCTTCCCGACGAACCCCACGCTGAGGAACTTCGAGATCGTCTTCGGCCAGCGGCACTATTTCCTGTCGCACTTCTGGGCTCAGCTCTGGAACTCTGTCCTTATCGCCTTCGCGACGGGAGCCCTGACGCTGCTGATCGCCACAGCGGCGGCCTTCTCGATCAGCCGCCTGAAGGTGAAGGGAGGACGGAGGGTGATGAACCTCGCCCTGTTCACCTACTTCATCCCGGCCGCCTTCCTGGCCGTGCCGATGTACAAGACCATGGGCGCCTACGGCCTCCTGAACACGAAGTGGGCGCTCATCCTGGCCATGGTGACCATCGCGAGCCCCTACGCGATCTGGGTGCTGAAGCAGGCTTCCGACAAGCTGCCGCTGGAACTCGACGAGGCGGCCATTATGGACGGCGCCTCTCCGCTGCAGCTCTTCCGCCTCGTCTATCTGCCCCTGATGGCGCCTTCGCTGGTGGCGATCGGGATCTACGCCCTGCTGCTCGCCTGGAACGAGTATCTCTTCGCCTTCCTGCTCCTGTCCGGAGACAGTGACCTCACGCTGCCGGTCGCCCTCGGCAACTTCCTCGCGGCGGACGATTCGCCATGGGAACTCCTGATGACGACGGGGCTGATCTACGCGTTGCCGCCGGCGGCGATCTACTACGCGTTCAGGCGCTACATGGTCGGCGGGCTGACTGCCGGGGCCGTGAAGAGCTGAGCGGAAGGGCTGCCCGGGGCAGCCGTTCCATTGGGTTCTCTAGGGCGTTCGGGGCGTGATGCCTGATCCGAACGCGAAGGCAATGCCGTCGTTGAGCGCCTCTGGCAGCACCGTGACGTGCGTGCGCCCCGGGATGAGGCGGAATCCGCATTCGATGCCGGGTATCCTGCCGAGCCGGGCGGCCATGTCGCGCGCCCGCGTCACGGTCTGCGCCACCGCGAGGCGCGCCCGCAGGGTGTCGCGATCCGGCGCATCCGCCTGGAAGGGCGCGAGGTCCGCCTCGTATTCGCCTGCGGATACGAGCACCCGGGCGGAGGCGGCGCTCGCCCGCTCCAGCCGCTCGATGCTGGGGAGGATCGCGAAATCCTCCCAGAAGATCGACGGGCTGGCCGCGATCCAGTGGGAGAAGGCGGACGGATCCTGGGCCAGCGCATAGAGGACGAAGAGCCCGCCGAAAGAATGTCCGAACAGCGCCTGCCTCCCTCGATCGATCGGGCAGCGGCGAGCCACGGCCGGTTTGAGCGTGGTCTCGATGAAGCGCAGGAACGCGTCCGCGCCGCCCGTCCGCATCGATCGGCCGCCCGGTGTCCGCGGAGGGTAGGTTCTCCCTGGCGGGGGCGTGTAGTCCCACCAGCGCTGCGCGCTGTAGGCGTGGGTGGTCCGATACCCGATCCCGACCACAGCGAACCGGGACCGGAGGCCGCTATCCCCGAGCGAGGGTCCCTGGACGCGCTCGATGTCGATGGCCGTCGCGGTCAGCGCGTTACCGTCGAGCACGTAAAGGACGGGCCAGCCGGCAGCGGGCGCCTCGTCGGGCGGCACGTAAAGCACCACGCGCCATGGCTCGCGGCCCTCTTCGCCGTCAAGCTCGAACTGCACCGCATCCTGGATCGTGGCGGGAGCATCCTGCGGCGCGGCGCCGAAGGCCGGCACGGAGGCGGCGGCCGCGCCCGCGAGCGTTCCGAGAAGCGCGGCCCGCCGGGACAAGGAAGAGGTTGGCATTTGCAGAGCGGCTCGCTGTCGACGGCCGATCTCGGCTCGCCAGGACTGGCCCGCATCACGTCGATGCGAGTACGTCCGACGAAATTCGGACTTGGCGCCTCATTGTTCGAGTAATAGGCCGCGTCAAGCTAAGAATTCTGATTGGAATTGTACCAGATAAAGCTTTTCGGCGCCGCGTTGGGTGACGGCGCCATTTCGGATCGCTGGAGAAATCTGTCGTGAAGTCGGATTCAGGCGGGTTCTATCGATCGGCTCGGCAGCCCATTACATAGCGAGATTACGTCGTGGGGCAGGGCGGTTCCCCTGCCTCCACAACGGATTGGATCGATCGCCCGGCGCCCTGGGGAAGGGAGCTATTCCTCGTCTCGCACGGTGTTCCGCAGGGTGCCGACCTTTTCGATCGCGACCTCCACGGTATCGCCGGGCTTCATGAAGACAGGCGGCTTCCGGGCATAGCCGACGCCGGAGGGCGTCCCGGTCAGGATCACGTCGCCCGGCTCCAGCGTCATCGCCTCGGTGAGGATCGCGACGACCTGCGCCACGGGGAAGATGAAGTCGTGCGTGTTGCCGTCCTGCATGACCTCCCCGTTGAGGGTCGTGGTCAGGCGCAGCCCGTCGGCACCGTCCGGCAGCTCATCCGGGGTGACGAGGTCGGGGCCGAAGCCTCCCGTCCCGTCGAAGTTCTTGCCCATGGTCCATTGCGTGGCCTTGCGCTGGTAGTCGCGGATCGAGCCCTCGTTGAAGATCGAATAGCCGGCGATGATGCCGTAGGCGTCGGCCTGGCTGACATGCCGTGCCTTGCGGCCGACCACGAAGACCAGCTCGCCCTCGTAGTCGAACTTGTCCGAGCAGCGCGGCCGTACGAGCGGCTCGCCATGCGCGACGAGCGAGTTCGCGCCGCGCATGAACACGTCCGGGTAGTCGAGCGGTTCGGCGCCGCCCTCGCGGGCATGGGCCGCGTAGTTGCGGCCGATGCAGATTATCTTGCCCGGGCGCTCGATCAGCGGCCGGTAGCGCAGCGAGGCCTCGTCGAGCCGGGCCGAGGCGGTGGCGCCCTCGGCCGCCTTCCTGGCGCGGGCCATCAGGTCCGGCCCCCCGGCTACGAGCGGACCGACCCCATCGGGGAGCGAGGGGTCGATCCTGCGGAGATCGTAAAGGCCGTCGTCCTGCCTCGCGGCGAGCGTGTCGCCCGAGGGCGTGCGAACGGAGGAGAAGCGCATCTTATTGTTCCTGAATGAGGGCGAGGCGAAGCGCCCGCCGAGGCCTCCGCGTCGGGGCCTCGGGCGGGAGAGATCTCCCGCGAGTTATTGCAGCTCGCGGCGGACGATGGCAGCCCCGTCGGCGAGGGCCTTCAGCTTTCCGAAAGCGGCCTCGCGGGACAGGTACTTCATTCCGCAATCCGGCGCCGGGATGAGCTTGTCCGGGGCGACGTATTTCAGCCCGGCGCGGATGCGCTCGGCCACGGTCTCGGGCGTCTCGACGCCCTTGTCGCCGAGGCTGAGCACGCCGAGCAGGATGGATTTGCCGGCGAGATCCTTCAGGACGCCGAGATCGATCTTCGGCTGCGCCGCCTCGATCGAGATCTGGTCGGCGGTGCAGTCCGCGAGCTGCGGCAGGAAGGAGTAGCCGGAGGGCTTCTCGTGCACCATGGCCGCGTAGCCGAAGCAGAGATGCACGATTGTCGGCCCCTCGACGCCCTCGAGCGCGCGGTTGATCGCCTTCACGCCGTAGCGATAGGCGCCCTCGGGCCGGCCCTGCAGCCAGGGCTCGTCGAGCTGGATCACGTCGGCGCCGGCGCGCTTGAGGTCCTTGAGCTCCTCGTTGACGACGGCCGCGAAGGCCATCGCCATCTCCTCGTCGTCGGCATAGAACTCGTTCTTCGCCTGCTGCGCCATCGTGTAGGGGCCGGGCAGGGTGATCTTGGCGCCGCGGTCGGTGTTGCGGCGCAGGAACTCGATGTCGCGCACCTCGACGGCGCCGCGCCGCCGGATCGGCCCGACGACGCGCGGCACGATCGTCGGCTGGCCCGTGCGCCCGATCACCTCGCCCGGATTATCGTTGTCGACGCCGTCGAGGGCGGTGGCGAAGCGGTTCGAGTAACTTTCGCGGCGCATCTCGCCGTCGGTGATGATGTCGATGCCCGCGCGCTCCATGTCGCGGATCGCGAGCAGCGTCGCGTCGTCCTGCGCCTGTTCCAGGAAAGGCTCCGGCACCCGCCACACGTCCCTTGCGCGGACGCGCGGCACCATCTTGGAGCCCAGGAGCTCGCGGTCGACGAGCCAATCGGGCTGCGGGTAGCTGCCGACGACGGTGGTCGGCAGGAGGGTGTTCGTCATCCGTGTGCTCCCGGGATTCGGCTTGTGTCAGGCGGAGAGTTCGGCGAGCCCGGCCGAGACGTAGTCGTCGAGCGGGCGCATGATCCGCCCCCGGCGGATCGGCATCAGGTCGGACGGGGTTTCCTGGCGGAACGTCACGCCCCTGGCCGCCATTGCGTCGAGGAAGCGGGGGAGATGCGCCATCGCGCCGGTCGGCAGGTCGTGCAGGACGATCAGTGTCCAGTCCTGGCGGGCGCAGAGGTCGAGCGCCCGCTCGACCCAGCCCTCCGGCTCCTCCCAGTCCCGCGGGATCGCGTTCCAGAGCACGCAGCTGAAGCCGCCGCCGACGAGGTGGTCGACGGCGCCTTTCGACAGCAGCGCGCGGCTGATGATCCCGCCATTCCCGAAGGGGCGGAACAGCTTGTCTGGGTCCGCGAGGTCGCCGATCAGCTCCTGCGCCCGGGCGATCTCCGCCTCGGCGGCGCCTTCGTTCCGCATCAGCCCGAGGGGGAGGGAATGCGTGAAAGTGTGGTTGCCGATGCGGTGGCCTTCGGCCCGGGTGCGCTCGGCCAGCGCCCGGCGAGCCGGGTCGAGGAGCTTCTCGCCGATCACGAAGAAGGTCGACCGGATTCCGCGCTCGCGCAGCACGTCGAGGACGTAGGGCGTGACCTCGGGCTCCGGCCCGTTGTCGAAGGTGAGGGTGAGCGCGGCCATGTCAGGGCGCCACCGATGCCGGCTGCATCGCCCCGCCCGGCCGCGTGCCGCGCGCCGTCTTCGTGGCTGCGCGCCCGGCCTGGCGCCATGCCGCCGTCCGCCGTTCCGCGAGCTGGACGAGGGCGTCGAACGCGACCGCCAGGATGAGGACGAGGATGATCGCGGCGAAGACGCGCGGGCTGTCGAGGACCGTCCGGTAGCTCGTGATCAGGTAACCGATCCCGGCCGAGGAGGTCAGCATCTCGGACACGACCACGCCGACGATCACGAGGGCGCCGCCGATACGGAAGCTCGAGAGCACGGTCGGGATCGCGGCCGGGACAACGACCCGCACGATGCGCTGGGGGAGCGTGGCGCCCATGGACCGCGCCGCGACGAGATAATGCGGATCGATCGTGGCGATCCCGGCGGCCGTGCCCAGCATCGTCGGGAAGAAGCCGTAGATCGAGGCGAAGACGATCTTGGATTCCGAGCCGATCCCGAACCAGGCGGTGAATACCGGATATAGGACCACGAGCGGTACCGCGTAGAAGCCCGAGAACAGCGGCAGGAGCAGGCGCCCGAGCTTCGGTACGCTGCCGACGACCGCCCCGACCAGGATGCCGC
>JAFAEL010000230.1 GCA_023423995.1 Pseudomonadota bacterium
AATCCTGGACAACTGGGCCGAGTACCGGACCAAGTTCGTCAAGGTCATGCCCGTCGAGTACCGCCGCGCCATCCGCGAAATGGAGCGTGGCCGGATGCTGCAGGCCGCCGAATAGGCGGCCATTGCAGGGGCGCTGCGCGCGGCATATGCTCAGGCATATGCCAATCAGGGGCGGGCCATGCTGGAGCGAAAGGTAAGTCTGTTCCGGAACGGTCGGAGCCAGGCCGTCCGCATTCCGAAGGAGTTTGAGCTCCCCGGGAACGAGGCGGTGGTGCGTCAGGAGGAGGGTGGCCGACTCGTGATCGAACCCATCAAGCGTGGGTCACTGATCGAGTACTTGAGAAACAAAGAGCCGTTGGACGTGGAGTTCCCGGACATCGACGACCCTTTGCCTGAGCCTGTCGACCTGTGATCCGTTACTTGCTCGACACGAACATCGTGTCGGATTTGATGCGGTCACCTTCGAGTCCGGCGCTTGCGCGGCTGGAGGAGGTCGGGGAAGACCGGGTTTATGTGAGCATCGTCGTGGCGGGGGAACTGCGCTTCGGAGCTCGAAAAAAAGGGTCTCCGCGGCTGCTTCGGGCTGTCGAGGGTACGCTAGGTCGGCTTACTCTCGTGGCGCTCAGCCCTCCTGTCGAAGAGCGCTACGCCGAACTCCGCCACGAGCTCGAGGGGCGCGGTACGCCGATCGGGGCGAACGACCTTTGGATCGCCGCCCAGGCGCTGCACGACGGCAGCGTCCTGGTGACGGACAATGTTGGTGAATTCAGCCGTGTGCCCGGGCTCACGGTGGAGAACTGGCTTCGGCCGCAGGCTCGGTGAACGGGCCGCGTACAGGACTTCTGGGTATGGGCAAGGTCACAGGGTTTCTCGAATACGACCGGCAGGAGCAGAAGTATCAGCTCGCCGGCGAGCGCGTGCGCCATTTCCGCGAGTTCACGCTCCCGCTCGACGACGGCGACCTGCGCAAGCAGGCGGCGCGGTGCATGGATTGCGGCATCCCGTTCTGCCATGGGCCGACCGGTTGCCCGGTGCACAACCAGATCCCGGACTGGAACGACCTCGTCTTCCAGGACGACTGGTACGAGGCCCATCGCAACCTGCACTCGACCAACAACTTCCCCGAATTCACCGGCCGCATCTGCCCGGCGCCCTGCGAGGAAGCGTGCACGCTGAATCTCGAGAACCAGCCCGTCACGATCAAGACGATCGAGCAGGCCATCGCCGACAAGGCCTGGGAGAGCGGCTGGGTCAAGCCGGAGCCGGCCGAGACCAAGACCGGTAAGCGCGTTGCCGTCGTCGGCTCGGGCCCGGCCGGCCTCGCCGCCGCGCAGCAGCTCGCCCGGGTCGGGCACGACGTCCACGTCTTCGAGCGCGAGCCGAGTGCCGGCGGCCTGCTGCGCTATGGCATCCCCGACTTCAAGATGGAGAAGCACCACGTCGAGCGCCGGGTGGCGCAGATGCGGGCCGAGGGGGTCGTGTTCCATTTCGGGGTGGATGTCGGCGTGACCCGTACGCTCGCCTCTTTGGAAGCAGAGTTCGACGCCGTGCTGCTCGCCGGTGGGGCCGAGGCGCCCCGCGATCCGCAGCTGCCCGGACAGGACCTCCATGGCGTGCACTTCGCCATGCCGTTCCTCGTGCAGCAGAACCGCCGCGTCGGCGGCGAGGACGTGAGCGAGGAGGAGCCGATCCATGCGGCCGGCAAGCACGTCGTCGTCATCGGCGGCGGCGATACGGCGTCCGACTGCGTCGGCACCTCGTTCCGGCAGGGTGCGCTCTCGGTGACCCAGCTCGACATCCGCATGAAGCCGCCGGAGCGCGAGGACAAGCTGACCGTGTGGCCGTACTGGCCGACCAAGATGCGCACCTCCTCGAGCCAGGCGGAGGGAGCAGAGCGCGAGTTCCAGGCGGCGACGCTTCGTGTCGAGGGAAAGAAGGGCCGCGTCACGGGCGTGGTCTGCGCCCGCGTGGACGAGAGGCGGCAGCCCATTCCAGGCAGCGAGTTCGTGCTGCCGGCCGACCTCGTCTTCCTGGCGATTGGGTTCGCGGGGCCGAAGGAGGAGGGCCTCCTCGCCGAGGCGGCGGTCGATCGCGACCGCCGGGGCAACGTGCTGGCGAGCGACCGTGACTACCGCACCTCGCGGGAGAAGGTCTGGGTGGCGGGCGACCTGCGCCGCGGCCAGTCACTCGTGGTCTGGGCTATTCGCGAGGGCCGGCAGGCGGCCCGCGCGATCGACGAGGCGCTGATGGGCGCCAGCGTCCTTCCCGCCTGAGACGTCGGGAGGAGCCTAGAACTCCTCCCAGTCCTCGTCGTTCGAGGGTTCGAGGTTCAGGGCCGTGTTGCCCTGAACCAGCATCAGCGGCTTGCCGCTTCGCTTCCCCGAATGGCTGGGGCTGGCCGCCGGGCGCACCGTCGCTTGTTCCGGCTCCGACGCGCCGGTCCGGAACCTGCCGATGAGCCGGGCCAGTTCCTCCACCTCGCGGGCGAGGGCGTGGCTCGCCGCGGTGGATTGCTCCACCATGGCGGCATTCTGCTGCGTCACCTGGTCCATCTGGTTCACGGCCGAGTTGACCTCGGCAAGGCCGGTCGACTGCTCGCGCGCCGAGGCGGCGATCTCGCTCACGATGCCGTTGATCTCGGCAACCTGAGCCACGATCCGCTCCAGGCTCTTTCCCGTCTCGCCGACCAGCTGGACGCCCGTCGAGACCTGCGCGCCCGAGCTCGAGATGAGCGCCTTGATCTGCTTGGCCGCGTCGGCCGAGCGCTGGGCCAGCGCCCGAACCTCCGAGGCGACCACCGCGAAACCACGACCGGCTTCGCCTGCGCGCGCCGCCTCGACGCCCGCATTGAGGGCCAAGAGGCTCGTTTGGAAGGCGATCTCGTCAATGACGCCGATGATCTGGGAGATCTCCCTCGCCGACCGCTCGATCTCGCCCATGGCGGCAACCGCCTCCCGGACGATGGAGCCCGACCGCTCAGCGTCGCCGCTCGCGCTCACGACGACGTCTCGCGCGTGGCCGGCCCCTTCGGCGGTCTTGCGCACGGTCGCGGTGATCTCGTCGAGCGCCGCCGCCGTCTCCTCGAGCGAGGCGGCCTGCTGCTCGGTGCGCCGCGACAGGTCGTCGGCCGCGTTGCTCACCTCGTTCGTGCCCGTGCGGATCGCCTCCGCGTTGCCGGCGACGACCTGCATCGTCTGCTGCAACTCCGTCATGGCCAGGTTGAAGTCCGTCCGGAGCTTCTCGTATTCCGCCGCGAAGGGGTGCTCGAGGCGATAGGTCAGGTCGCCCTGGGAAAGGTTCTCGAGACCCTGCGCGACGGCCGCTACCACGGCCTGCTGCTCGGCGGCGTGCCGCTCGCGGGCTGCCTCGTTGGCCTGACGCTCCGCCTCGATCTCGGACGCCTTCTCGGCGCTTTCGCGCTCGAGCCGGAGCTTCTCGATGCCCGCTTCCTTGAAGGTCAGCACGGCCTTCGACATCTCGCCGATCTCGTCCCGGCGCTCCGTTCCCGGCACCTCGGCCTCGTGGTCGCCAGCCGCGAGGCGCTTCATGGCCTCGACGAGCTGCTGGACGGGACGGACGATGCTGCTTCCGACCAGCATGGACAGCGCGAACCCGAGCGCGATGGCGAAGAGCACGCCGCCCCCGAGTAGCCAGAGCGCCTTCTCCCGGGCCAGATCGATGGCTGCAAGCTCGCGCGCGGCGACCTCCTGTGCCTCGCTCGCCACGCTGGCGACGGAGCGGGACAGCTCGGTCCGAAGCTGGAGTTCCGCGGCGTTCGCGTCGAGGATCTCGGGAATGCTGTTGCGGTACTCGGTGATCTTGCCGAGCAGCCCCTCGATGACCTTGTTCTGCCCGGACTTGTCGACCTTGTAGTAGATTTCCAGCGCAGCCTTCGCGAGGGTCGCGGCGGCAGCGTCCATCGCGGGCGCGGCCGATTCGTTCCCGGTGCGGATCAGCTCGAGTTCCGCCGATTGTGCTGTCCGGGCGGCCACGATCGCGGTCGTGCTGAGGCTCAGGAGCTCCGTCCCTGTGGCGATGCGATCGCGCGCCTGCTCCATCCGGGCCTGGACCGCACTCTGGAGATTGAGCACCTGGCCGTCGATAGCCTGCAGATCGCCTTGGAGGGCGCCGCCGGCCGTGCCGAGATCCTCGAGTTCTCCCGCGGCCGTGGTGCGCTTCATGGCTTCGCGATAGAGATCCAGGCTCGCGAGCGCCTTCTCGGTCGATCCCTTCAGTTCCGGTGTCTGCGCGATTCGGCGGAGCAGGACCGCAGCGAGGTTGGCGGTGCGCTCTGCCTGGGCGCGCTGATCGGCATCCTCAGCGATCTTCGCTTCGACCCCGCGGAGCTGGAAGACGGAGCGGCTCACATGAGCCAGGCTTGCAGCCACCGAGTTGAGGGCGACCTGTTGCGCGGTTCCCGCGGCCGAGTCCTTGACCGCGGAGGCGAGGCCCTCTTCCTGAGCCTTGGCGATCTCGCCGGCAACGCCCTGGAACTCGTCTACGAGGGCCTTGTGCGCCTGCTGCAGCTGGTTCTTCGAAAGCTGACGCTGCGTGAGCTGAGCGAGCCCACCCTCGAAGGCACCCAAAGCCTTGTCCATCCGGCCTGCCGCATCCGAGACCGCTGGATCGGAGCTCTCGCCCATCCGTGCGACGGCAGTTCGCACGTCAGCCAGCGCCGCGCGGACCTGCGGGTCGTCCTTGGCCCTGCCGCTTGCCAAAGCTCGCTCGGCGGCTAGCGCCAGCCGGCTGCTATCTCCGCGAAGGGTCTGGGCGACAACCGCCCGGTCCGCCCCGCCCGAGAACGTGTCGAGGCTCCGCCAGCCCACAGCTGCGACCCCGACGGTCAGCAGCAGAACCAGAAAGAACCCGCCGAAAATGCGCAGCCTGACGCTCACAGTCGAACCCCCTTTTTCGAGGTAAGAAGCTCGGCTGAAGTAATTAATCAGGGCTAAAAAGGACGACGAACCTTAGAGTTTGCCTAAGGCTCGATTAATCCCGGCGTCCTTTGCTTGCAGTATCCGCTGATCGGGATCAAAGGATCCGACGATGACAAATCTTTCGGTTCGCAACTCAGCGTCGTAGTGCGTCGAGCACAGCGCGGTCGGCATATCCGTCGGGGAGGAGGCCTCGCGAGATCTGGAACCGCCGGACGGCGTCACGGGTCTGCGCTCCGAACTTGCCGTCGGTGAGCCCCCCGTAGAACCCGAGATCGGCAAGCCGGCGATGCACCTCGCGCCGATCATCCCCGTCCAGGGCCGGCGCGCTTGGCCATGCCTGCCTCAGGGGAGGGCTGCCCGCGATCCGATCCGACAGGAGCCCGATGGCGAGCGCGTAGGCGTCCGAGGTGTTGTAGGCCCTCATCGCTTCCCAGTTGTCCGTGAGGATGAAGGCCGGACCCTCGATGCCGGCCGGCAGGAACAGGCGTCCGAGGCCCGCGCGCGGAAGAGCGCGGCCATCCGCGCGGCTCACGCCGAGGCGGGCCCATGCGGCAAGATCGCGATCGTGGACGGCTAGGTCGAGGCCCTCCGGCAGCCGGACCTCGAAGCCCCAGGGCAGCTCCGCCTTCCAGCCAGATTGCGCCATGAAGTGGCCGATGGAGGCGAGCACGTCCGGGACCGAGCGCCAGATGTCGCGCCGGCCGTCGCCGTCGCCGTCGACCGCGTGGGCCAGAAAGCTCGACGGCATGAATTGCGGCTGCCCCATCGCGCCGGCCCGCGAGCCCTTGAGCTCGGCGCGCGCAAGATGGTCCTCCTCTAGGATCCGGAGCGCCGCGATCAACTCGCCTCGGAAGAAATCCTTCCGCGTGCCGACCGTAGCCAGCGTGGCAAGGGCCCGGATGGTGTCGAAATCCCCGCTCGCGGCCCCATAGCCGCTTTCGGAGGCCCAGATTGCGAGGATGACCTCCCCCGGCACGCCGTATCCCGCCTCCACGCGGGCGAGGACGTCACGCCAGCGCTCCGCGAGCGCGCGGCCCTGGTTGATCCGCGCCGTCGATACCGCCCCGGTGACATAGGCCGAGATCGGCCGGCTGAACTCCCCCTGCTTCCGGGTCAGCGCCGCGACTCTCGGGTCCGGCTCGAGCCCGCGAAAGGCTTCCTCGAAGGTCTTGCGGGAGATTCCCGCCGCCTTCGCGTCGGGCCAGAGGTCTTGGATGAACTCCCGAAACGGGGCGCTCTCGCTGCGCGCGGCTCTTGCAGCCGGGGGCGGCGCAGGCTGGCCTACGGCATGCACTCCCGTGAGGGCCAGCGCTGCTGCCAGCGCGAGCCGACTTCCGGCATGCCGCCCCATCAGGCGGCCGGGGCGCGCTCTGCCAAGTGACGCTCCCAGGCGAGCGCCTGGCCCACGATCTCTTCCAGATCGTCGTGCTGCGGCACCCAGCCGAGCTCCTTCCGGATCCGGTCTGCCTTCGCGACGATCGCGGCCGGATCTCCGGCGCGGCGCGGCGACAGCTTCACGGGGAAGTCCACCCCCGAGACCCGCTTCATCACCTCGATCACCTCCAGCACCGAATATCCGCGGCCATAGCCGCAATTCAGCGTCAAGCTGTCGCCCTCGCGGCGAAGATGGTCGAGCGCCGAGAGATGCGCATTGGCGAGGTCGGAGACCTGGATGTAGTCGCGGATGCAGGATCCGTCGCGCGTGGGGTAGTCGGTCCCAAAGACCTCCAGCACCGGACGCTGGCCGAGCGCCGTCTGGGCGGCCACCTTGATCAGGTGCGTCGCGGCAGGCGTCGACTGCCCGCTCCGGCCGGCCGGATCGGCGCCGGCGACATTGAAGTAGCGGAGGGCGACATAGCTGATGTCGTGCGCCCGCCCGGCATCCTCCAGCATCCACTCGGTCATCAGCTTCGAGCGCCCATACGGCGACATCGGGTTCTTTGGCGTGTCTTCCGCGACCGGCTCGCTCGAAGTCTCGCCGTAGACGGCAGCCGTGGAGGAGAAGATGAAGTGGCCGACGCCGCAGCGAACCGCCGTCTCGATCAGGCTCCGCGACTTTGCGGTATTGTTCAAGTAGTAGCCGAGCGGATCGGACACCGATTCGGGCACCACGATCTTGGCCGCGAAATGGGTTATCGCCTCCACCCGGTGCTTTTCGATGGTGCGCGCGACGAGGTCCTGGTCGCCCACGTCCCCGACCACGAGTTTCGCCTGCGGCGGTACGGCCCATTCGAAGCCCGTGGAGAGGTTGTCGAGAACCACGACGTCCTCGCCGCGATCGACCAGCGCCAGGGCCATGTGGCTGCCGATGTAACCCGCCCCGCCCGTGACCAACACCGCCATCTAACTCACCCTCTCCGGATCTGCCTTGGCCGTTAGCAGCCTTGCGCTTCACAACCCGTGAAGCCATTGAGTTAGCAAGACACGACCGGTGGTGGCTGCATCCGCGTCCACGAGCCGCATATGCCCAAGGATATCGATCTTCACATGAAGCGCATCCGCAAAGCAGTCTTGCCCGTAGCGGGCCTGGGAACGAGGTTCCTGCCGGCGACGAAATCCGTGCCGAAAGAGATGCTCACCGTCGTTGACCGGCCCGTGATCCAGCACGTCGTGGACGAAGCC
>JAFAEL010000258.1 GCA_023423995.1 Pseudomonadota bacterium
GCACCCGGATCTGCGCCAGCGTCCCGACAGGCGGCTTCGCGGAGCTCGCGGCCGTAACCGGCGCGGCCGCGACCCCGATCCCAGACGATGTGCCGGCCGACGTCGCGCTCGTTCTCCTCGGCGTGAACTACCCGACGTCGTGGTACGCGCTGCACAATCGGGCGCGAATCCGGGCGGGCGAAACCGTGCTCGTCCATGCGGGAGCGGGCGGTGTCGGCAGCGCTGCGCTGCAGATTGCGGTTGCCGAAGGCTGCCGCGTCATCGCGACGGCGGGCTCCGAGGACAAGCTCCGGATCTGCCGGGAGCTCGGGGCGGAGACGGCCATCAGCTACGGGGACGAGGGCTGGGTCGATGCCGTTCGCGTGGCCACGGGGGGCGCGGGCGCCGACGTAATCTACGACCCCGTCGGCGGCCGGATCGGCATCGACAGCCTGCGCTGCCTCGCTTGGCAGGGCCGCCTCCTCGTGATCGGCTTCGCGGCCGGCGCGATCCCCGAACTGCCGTCGAACCGGCTCCTCCTGAAGGAGGGAGCGGCGCTCGGCGTTTTCTGGGGCGAGGCGAAGAAGCGGAATCCGGCCCTCGCCACCGACGTGCGCGACGCGCTCCTCGACCGCTACCGCGCCGGCCGTCTCGACCCGCTGATCGGCGGCCGCTTCCCCCTTTCGGAGGCACGAACCGCCGTGGCCGAGCTCGCGGCTCGCCGGACCGTCGGAAAGATTTTGCTCACGCCCGACGCGGTCGGGCACTGAACCTCAAGGACACGCGATGGATTTCCGCCCTTCCCCGAAGGTGACGGCCCTGCAGGAGCGCCTGCAGGCCTTCATGGACGAGCACATCTACCCCAACGAGAAGACCTACAAGGCGGAGCAGGCCGCACTGACGGACCGCTGGCAGCCCGTCCCGGTCGTCGAGCGCCTGAAGCCGCTGGCGAAGAAGGCCGGCCTCTGGAACCTGTTCCTCCCGGCGAGCTCGTCGGGTGCCGGACTGACGAACCTGGAATACGCCCCGCTCGCCGAGATGATGGGTCGTGTCCAATGGTCGTCGGAGGTGTTCAACTGCTCCGCGCCCGATACGGGGAACATGGAGACGCTCGAGCGCTACGGGACGGAGGCGCAGAAACAGCAATGGCTGCGGCCGCTGCTCGACGGCGAGATCCGATCCTGCTTCGCCATGACCGAGCCCGACGTCGCCTCGTCCGACGCGACGAACATCGCCTGCACGGTCATGCGTGACGGCGACGAATACGTCATCAACGGCCGCAAGTGGTGGTCATCGGGATCGGGCGACCCGCGGTGCAAGCTCCTGATCGTGATGGGGAAGACGAACCCGGATGGCGAGGACAAGTACCGCCAGCAGTCGATGATCCTGGTCCCGACGGATACGAAGGGCGTCACGATCACGCGCATGCTGCCCGTCTTCGGCTTCGACGACGCGCCACACGGGCATGGCGAGATCGTGTTCGACAATGTGCGCGTTCCGGCGGAAAACATCCTCCTGGGCGAGGGCCGCGGCTTCGAGATCGCGCAGGGCCGGCTCGGCCCGGGCCGCATCCACCACTGCATGCGGGCGGTCGGCCTCGCCGAACGGGCGCTCGAGATGATGTGCCGGCGCCTGAACGAGCGCACCGCCTTCCGCAAGCCGCTCGCACAGCAGGGCGTGATGATCGAGCGCGTTGCGCAAAGCCGTATCGAGATCGACCAGGTGCGGCTCCTCGTGCTCCACGCGGCCTGGAAGATGGACGAGGTCGGCAACAAGGCCGCCCGTGCCGAGATCGCGGCCATCAAGGTCGCCGCCGCCAACATGGCCTGCCAGGTAGTCGACCGGGCGATCCAGGCCTTCGGCGGCGCCGGCGTCACGACCGATTATGGCCTCGGCTATATGTACAAGTACGCTCGCACGCTCCGCATCGTGGACGGCCCGGACGAGGTGCATCGGCACCAGATCGGGCGCCTCGAGCTCGGCAAGTATGCCCCGGCGGCGGCCCATGGCTGACGCGGCTGCGATGCAGGGAGATGGCCCGGCCCTGGTCCCGGTGCTGCCGAACCACCGCTTCGACGAGGAGGCGCTCGTCCGCTACCTCGCCGGCAAGCTGCCGGGCTTCTCCGAGGGTTGCACGGTGCGGCAGTTCCAGGGCGGGCAGTCAAACCCGACCTTCCACCTCGCGACGCCCGCCGGGAACTACGTCCTGCGCAAGAAGCCGGGTGGCAAGCTGCTTCCATCGGCGCATGCGGTCGACCGGGAATACCGCATCATGAAGGCGCTCGCGGGGACGGGCGTGCCCGTGCCCCGCGTGCGGCTTCTCTGCGAGGAGCCGGAGATCATCGGCACGATCTTCTACGTGATGGATCACTGCCCGGGCCGCATCTACGCCGACCGGTCGATGCCGGGCGTCGATCCCGCGCATCGCCGCGCTGCCATCCAGGACATGGCGCGCGTGCTCGGGCGTCTCCACCGCGTGCAGCCGGACGAGGTCGGGCTCGGCGATTTCGGCAAGCCCGGCAACTATGTCGGCCGCCAGATCGACCGCTGGACCAAGCAGTACCGCAGCGCGAACCTCGACCCGGAACCCGCCATGGAGCGGCTGATACCGTGGCTGGCAGCGCGCGTGCCCGGGATCGCCGACGAGACCACCATCGCGCACGGCGATTTCCGGCTCGGCAACCTCATCCTCCATCCGACCGAGCCGCGCGTCGTCGCAGTGCTCGACTGGGAGCTCGCGACGCTCGGCCATCCGCTGGCCGACCTCGCCTATTGCCTCCTACCCTGGCGGACCTCGCCGGAGCTGCAGGGGATCGTCGGCCTCGACGTGCCTGGGATGCCGAGCGAGGGCGAGGTCGTGGCCTGGTACAGCGAGGCGGCAGGCCGGCCCGTGCCGGCCGACCTCGACGTGTTCGTCGTGTTCTCGCTTTTCCGCTGGGCCGCCATTGTCGCCGGCGTCTACCGCCGCGCGCTCGACGGCAACGCGTCCGACGCGAACGCGGTCGCCGTCGCGAGCGACAAGTTCCGTCGCCTCGCACGAGGCGCCTGGGAGATTGCCGATGGTCTCTGACGAGGTTCTGACCGCGGTCGCGGACGGCGTGCTCACCATCACGCTGAACCGTCCGGACAAGCTGAACGCCTTCACGCCCACCATGCGGGACGGGATGATCGCCGCGTTCGACCGCGCCGATGCCGACGACGCTGTCCACGTCGTGATCGTCACGGGCGCGGGCCGGGGCTTCTGCGCGGGAGCGGACATCTCCGCCGGTGCGGGCCGCTTCGACGTGAAGAGCCGGCTCGGCGCGGATGCGGGCGGCGAGGTTGATTACGGGCGCGAGGGGATTCGCGACTCGGGCGGCCGGCTCGCGCTGCGTATCTTCGCCAGCCTGAAGCCGGTTATCGGGGCCGTGAACGGCGCGGCGGTCGGCGTCGGCGCGACCATGCTCCTACCGATGGACATCCGGCTCGCGTCGAGCGCGGCGAAGTTCGGCTTTCCCTTCGTGCGCCGGGGCATCGTCCCGGAGGCCTGCTCGAGCTGGTTCCTGCCCCGGGCCGTCGGGATGCAGCGGGCCATGGAATGGGTGGCGAGCGGGCGGGTGTTCCCGGCCGAGGAGGCGCTCGAGGCGGGTCTCGTCCGCAGCGTCCATGCGCCGGACGACCTGCTTCCCGCCGCGCGCGCCCTTGCCGCCACGATCGTGCAAGGATCGGCGCCCGTCTCGGTTGCGCTCGCCCGCCAGATGATGTGGCGAATGATGGGCGCTGCCCATCCCATGGAGGCGCACCGCATCGAGAGCAGGCTGCTCTTCGACCTGAGCGGCAGCCCCGACCTCAACGAGGGCGTGACGTCCTTCCTCGAGAAGCGCGCACCGGACTTCCCGGGGCGCGTCTCCGCCAACCTGCCGCCGAGCCATCCCTGGTGGACGGAGCCAGGGTTCCGCTGAAGCCAGGCACGACGAAAACACGTGACGGGAAGGAAACGAGAATGAGTGACCTGAAAGTTCTGGCAACCGGGCTGCGCTTTCCGGAAGGGCCCGTCGTCATGCCGGACGGCTCGATTGCGCTGGTCGAGATCGCGCGCGGGACGGTCACCCGGGTCGCGACGGACGGCACGGTCTCCGTCATCGCCGATCTGGGCGGCGGCCCGAACGGGCTCGCGACCGGGCCGGACGGCGCTCTCTACGTCTGCAACAATGGCGGGTTCGAGTGGCACGAAGAGCCCGGGATGATCCGGCCGATCGGCACGCCGGCGAGCTACACGGGCGGACGGATCGAACGGCTGGATCCGAAGACGGGCGAGTTCCGCGTCCTCTACGATCGCTGCGGGGAGCAGAAGCTCAAGGGCCCGAACGACATCGTGTTCGACCGGAGCGGCGGGTTCTATTTCACCGATCTCGGCAAGACGCGCCACCGCGACCGCGACCAGGGCAGCGTCTACTACGCCAAGGCGGACGGCTCCTACATCGTCGAGGTCGCCCACCCGATCCTGACGCCGAACGGGATCGGCCTCTCCCCGGACGAGACGACGCTCTACGTCGCGGAAACGGAGGGCGGCCGGCTCTGGGCCTTCGACCTCGCCGAGCCCGGCGTGATCAAGCGCCAGCCCTTCCCGTCGCCGAACGGCGGCCGCTTCCTGTTCAATGAGGCGGGTTACCAGCGCTACGACAGCCTGGCGGTCGATGCCGAGGGCAACATCTGCATCGCGACGCTTATGAAGGGAGCCATCACGGTGGTGTCACCGTCGGGGAAGCTGGTCCGGAGCGTGAAGATGCCAGACGTCTATACGACCAACATCTGCTTCGGCGGCCCCGACATGCGGACAGCCTACATCACGCTCTCCGGCATCGGCCAACTCGTCTCGATGCCGTGGCCGGAGGCCGGGCTGAAGCTCAACTTCGGCTGACGGTCACGATCTGCCCGCCCGCAATCCGGCGAGCGCGTCGGCGATCGCGGTTGCGCCCTCCTGCAGCGGCTCGAGGAAGCGGGATACGACGCCCGCTTCGTCGATCGAGTTGCGCAGATACATGAGGTTCACGCTGCCGACCGCCGCTCCGTCGAGAAGGATCGGCAGCCCGATCGCGGACGCCGTGCCGTTGTACGAGCTGTTCGCATAGTCGGGGTTCATGGTGGCGTAGCCGTTGCGCCGCACGGTCGCCAGGAGCCGCTTCAGCTTCTCCGGCTGACGGATGATCGCGTTCCATGGATCATCCGAGGTGCTGAGCGCGTCGAGCGCCGAAGCGCGCGTGGCCTCGTCGCAGAAGGCGAGGAACGCCATGCCAAGCGAGGTTCCGAGGAGCGGCGCGCGGTAGCCGGGGCGCCGGTTGAAATGCACGAAGCCCTCGCCGCGGCTGGTGCGCGCGACCACCATGGCATCGCGGTCGAACACGGCGACGTCCGAGGGCCATTGGAGCTGCCGGTGCAGGCGCGCGAGCACTGGCGCGGCCACGAGCGCCATCTCTTCGTGCTTCTGGTAGCCGCTGCTGAGGTCCAGCGTGCGGCCGGTCGGGAGATAGATCGGCTGGCCGGGGAGCCGGCTGACGAAGCCGGCGTGGATCAGCGTCTCGAGCATCCTGACGATCGTCGGGCGGTTGAGGCCCGTTTCCCGGAAGATGTCGCCCACGCTCGCCTGCTTGAGGCGGTTGACGGAGAGCAGGACGTCCAGGGCGCGCAGCACCGCCGTGACAGGCTGGAACGAGGGCATTGAACCTTCTCCGTCGCGTCGTCGACCGCCAGCCGTCGTCCCGTCTGGCGATTGCAATGTCCAACGCTTGATGCCTATAATGAATAGGCGTTTCATAGTATGAAACGCAAGAAGAATTGCTCGGGAGGTTCGATTTGACGGATGCGACGACCGAAGCGGAACTGGAGACGCCGACCATGGCGCCTGCTTCCGCCGGTCCGCTGGACGGGCTGAAGGTCCTGGACCTGTCGCGGGTCCTGGCCGGCCCCTGGGCGTCGCAGATCCTCGGCGATCTCGGCGCGGAGGTCTGGAAGATCGAGCGGCCCGGCCAGGGCGACGATACCCGCACCTGGGGCCCTCCCTTCCTGCAGGGCGCCGAGGGGCAGTCTGACGCCGCCTATTTCCTCTGCGCCAACCGCAACAAGCGAAGCGTGGCCATCGATTTCGGCCGGCCGGAAGGCGCAGAGATCGTCCGGCGCATGGCAGCCGCCGCCGATATCGTCGTCGAGAACTTCAAAACGGGCGCGCTCGCCCGCTACGGCCTCGATTACAAGTCGCTTTCGGCAATCAACCCGCGCCTGGTCTACTGCTCGGTGACCGGCTTCGGTCACACGGGTCCCTACGCGTCACGTGGCGGTTACGACTTCCTCATCCAGGGGATGAGCGGCCTCATGAGCGTGACCGGGCGGCCGGACGGCGAGCCTGGGGCTGGCCCGATGAAGGTCGGCCTGCCGGTGAGCGACTTGTTCACGGGCCTCTACGCGGCGACTTCCATCCTTGCCGCCCTGCGGCATCGCGATGCGACCGGAGAGGGCCAGCACATCGACTGCGCGCTCCTGGACAGCCAGGTCGCGGTGCTCGTGAACCAGGGCATGAACCACATCGTCGGCGGTCTGACGCCGCGCCGCCTCGGGAACTCGCACCCCAACGTGGTGCCCTACCGCGATTTTGAAACGTCGGACGGTCATGTCCTCGTAGCCTGCGGAAACGACGGGCAGTTCCAGAGCCTGTGCAAGCTCCTGGGCCTGACCGAACTCGCGGCCGATCCGCGCTTCCGCAACAATGTCGGACGACTGAAGGACAGGGCGGAACTCGAGGAGAAGCTCGCCGCCGCCATCCGCGGCTGGACGTCCGCCGAGTTCTTCGCCGGCATGGAAAAAGCCGGGGTGCCGGGTGGTCCGATCAACCGCGTCGATCAGATCCTCGCCGACCCGCAGATCGCGGCGCGCGGCCTGCTGAAGAAGATGGAGCGCAGCGACGGCACTCCGGTCACGGTGATCGGATTTCCGGGGCAGCTGTCGCGGACGCCCGCGACCTACCGGATCGCGCCCCAGACGCATGGGGAGGACACAGACGCCGTGCTCGCCGAGTTCGGCATCGACGAGGCGACCGGCGAGCGGCTTCGGCGCGAGGGCGTGATCCATGCGGCCGGTCGCTGACGACCACGCCCACGCACCGTCAGACGGTGGCCGGCGGCAGCAGGCGGCGTTCCTGCCAATGGGCGAGCCATTCGGCGAGCGATTTCTCCGTATCGATGCACTCGCCGAAGCCCGCCTGGCGGATCTTGATCGTCGAGAGCAGCGACGAGGTCGAGTGGGTGCGGGAGAAGGCGAAGTCGGCGAACTGCCAGGATCCGCTGACCAGCCGATCGAGCGGCACGGGCTCGAGGCCGTAGCGCTCGACGATCGCCTGCCAAGTCGCGGCTCGGCCCGGCATGATGCGGGCGAGCGGCATCGGATGCGGCAGGCCGACCGGCATGGAGAAGGCGCGCGCGATCACCGGCCAGACGTTCTCCCAGGTAAAGACGTCCCCGTTCGCGACGTTGAAGAT
>JAFAEL010000270.1 GCA_023423995.1 Pseudomonadota bacterium
GGCGAGCGGCCGACGAGCGGGATCTCCTCCTGCTCCTTCTCGAAGCCGTTCTGGCCGGCATTGCGCGGCCGCGACAGCGCGCGGCCGACGATGGCGACGAGCTCCTTCAGGTCGAAGGGCTTGGGGAGATACTCGTAGGCGCCGCGTTCCGACGCCCGGATGGCCGTCATGAACGTGTTCTGGGCGCTCATGACGATGATCGGCAGTTCGGGCCGCACCTTCTTGATGCGCGGCAGGAGGTCGAACGCGTTCTCGTCCGGCATCACCACGTCCGTGATGATGAGATCGCCCTCCCCTTGTGCCGCCCAGCGCCAAAGGGTCGCTGCATGCCCGGTCGACCGGACGTCGTAGCCGGCGCGCGAAAGCGCCTGATTGAGAACCGTCCTGATCGCCGAATCGTCATCGGCCAACAAAATCTGTCCGCTCGGCATCCTCTCGGCCTCAACCTATGAGCCGCGCCCGTCTCGGGCGCTGTAGATGGGCAGGAGGACCCGGAAGGTCGTCCGCCGCGGGGCGGGATCGCACTCGACGACACCGCCATGCGCGCCCACGATTTTGGCAACCAAGGCAAGGCCCAGGCCACTTCCTTGGGCTTTCGTCGTAACGAAGGGGTCGAACAGGTGCGGGAGCAGGTCGGCGGAGACGCCGGGCCCGTTGTCGCTGACCCCGACTTCGATCGGCAGCGCGACACGTCCGCGCGCGCCGGGCACCTGCAGCCTCACGCCGGCGCGGAATGCCGTCGAGAGGACGATCTCCCCATCCACCGCATCCAGGCCGATCGCCTCGGCGGCGTTCTTCACGAGGTTGAGGATCACCTGCACCAGCTGGTCGCGGTTGCCGTGGACCGGCGGCAGCGAGGGGTCGTAGGCCTCGACGAAGCGGATGTGCCGGGCGAAGCCCGACTGGGCCAGCCGACGGACGTGGTCGAGCACGCCGTGCACGTTGACGGCGCCCCGCTCGACCGGGCGCTCGTCGCCGAAGAGCTCCATTCTCTCGACGAGCTTCACGATGCGATCGGCCTCGTCGCAGATGAGGCGGGTCAGCATGCGGTCATTGTCGTCGACCGATTG
The DNA here is from genome assembly GCA_023423995.1 of Pseudomonadota bacterium. Taxonomy (GTDB): domain Bacteria; phylum Pseudomonadota; class Alphaproteobacteria; order Rhizobiales; family Beijerinckiaceae; genus Enterovirga. The sequence continues at coordinate 1,071 of JAFAEL010000270.1, forward strand.
CTCGAGGAGCTGCGCCGCGCCCCGGATGCCGGAGAGCGGGTTCTTGATCTCGTGCGCGAGCATGGAGCCGAGCGCCGTCAGGGAGCGGGCCGCGCCGCGATGCGTGAGCTGCCGGTCCATCTTGTCGGCGATGGTGCGCTCCTGGAACATGAGCACGACCGCACCGTCGCCGCCCAGCGGCGTCGCGAAGACGTCCACCGTCCGCTCGACGTTGGATCGCGGATTGGCGAGCTCCACGCGATGCTCGCTGACGCCTGCATCGCGCCGCCGCACCTCCTCGATCAGCGTGATGATCGGCGACCCGAAAGGGACGATGTCCTCCAGCTTCTGCCGGCGGAGCACGCGGATCGACAGCTCGAAGAACGTCTCGGCCGCATGGTTGGCGTCGAGGATCTCGTCGTCGGCGCCGATCGTCAGCAGGGGCAGCGGCAGGGCATTGACGATGAGCTCGCTCGAAACCGCGCTCATGCCGCCAGCCTCACGGGTGCCTCGTAGATGCGTCGGAGTAGCACCGTGACACGAGCGGGATCGGTCGTGGTCACGAGGATGCGGCGGTCCTCGTCGGAAAGTCCGTAGCCCGTCTCCGACGCCCGGTCCGAATAGGCCGCGAGATGCTTTCGTGCATGCCGCAATCCCATCTCGACGCCGTAGAGGGAGAGCATGGCCTCGTAATGCTCCACGGCCGCGCCCGTCCGCTCGGAGAGGCTCGGTGCGACATAGCTTCGTCCGGCGAGCGCGGCAGCGACCTCCCCGACGAGCCAGGGCTGCCCGACCGCCGCGCGCCCGATCATCACGGCGGCCGCGCCCGACCGTTCGAGGCAGGCGCGAGCGCTCGCCGCGCAGGCCACGTCGCCATTGGCAATCACCGGCACCGGAACCGCCCGCGCGACCTCGGCGATCGCATCCCAATCCGCCGTGCCTGAGTAGAATTGCTGCCGCGTCCGCCCGTGGACCGTGATCCCCTGCGCGCCGGCATCCACGGCGCTTGCCGCCAGAGCGACGGCGTTGCGGCTCTGGTCGTCCCACCCGAGACGCATCTTCACGGTCACGGGAACGGAGACTGCCGAGACCACTGCCTCGACGATGCGCAGGGCCAGGTCGGGCTCACGCATGAGGGCGGAGCCGCAGAGCCCGCCCGTCACCTTCTTGGCGGGACAACCGAAATTGATGTCGACGATGTCGGCGCCGCTCGCCTCGGCAAGGCGGGCCGCCTCGCCCATCGAAGCTGGATTTCGCCCAACGAGTTGCACGACATGCGGGCGAATGCCCCGGCCCTCGGACCGCAGCCGGGCCTCGTCCGCCCCGGCGACATAGGCGTTGGCGGCCACCATCTCGGTGACGACCAGCCCTGCCCCGAATCGGGCGGCAATGCGCCTGAACGCGACATCACTAATGCCGGACATCGGCGCCAGGACGGCCAGCCCGGATATCGGAACAGCGCCGATCGACGGCCCGTTGCCTAAAAAGTGTTCAGATCGCATGCTGCCTGACGAATAACCAATCTGACGGGCAGCGCAATGGTCATCTTTGCAGCGCGGCTCTGACGGCCTATCAGGTCGCCCCGCTTCAGGACGAGGTGAATGGAGACGATCGCGATTGTCGTGGCGGCCGGCCGCGGCAGCCGGGCCGGCGAAGGCCTGCCCAAGCAATACCGCAGGCTGGCGGGCCGGACCGTGCTCGGCAGAACCCTGGAGGCGTTTGCCTCCCATCCAAGGGTGACCCGGATCCTCTGCGCGATCCACCCGGACGACCTGGAACTGTACGACGCATCCGTGGGCGAGCTCGCCGCCCCACTCCGCGCCAAGCTCCTCGATCCGGTCTACGGCGGCGCGACGCGCCAGATCTCCGTCCATCGCGCGGTCGCGGGCCTCGCCGAAGCCGGCGAGGCTGTCTGCCTCGTGCACGACGCGGCGCGGCCTTTCGTGAAGCCCAGCCTCATCGATCGGGCGATCGAAGCCGGCCGCCGGTACGGAGCGGCGTTGCCCGGCCTGCCCGTGACGGACACGGTCAAGCGGATCGAGCAGAGCGGCGCGGTCGCGGAGACGCTCGACCGCACGCCGTTGCGGAGCGTGCAGACGCCCCAGGCCTTTCACCTGGCCTCCCTCCTGGAGGCGCATGCCCGGGCTTCAGCCGAGGGGCGGGATGCTTTCACGGATGATGGCCAGCTGATGGAATGGGCAGGTGCGACCGTGCACCTGTTCGATGGGGATGGCGGGAACGTCAAACTGACCAATCCGCCCGATTTCGAGGAAGCCGAGCGGCGTCTCGCCGGCCGGGGAGAGAACATGATCACGCGGGTCGGTACCGGGTTCGACGTCCACACCTTCACGGAGGGCGACCACATCTGGCTTGGCGGCCTGAAGATCCCGCACAGCAAGGGCGTGCTGGCCCATTCGGACGGGGACGTCGTGCTTCACGCGCTGACGGACGCCCTTCTGGGGACGATCGCCTGTGGCGATATCGGCACGCATTTTCCGCCGAGCGATCCGCAGTGGAAGGGCGCCTCGTCCGACCTCTTCCTCGAGCACGCTGCCAAGGAAGTGCGCGAGCGCGGGGGGAAGATCGACCACCTCGACGTGACGGTGCTCTGCGAGCGCCCGCGGATCGGGGCTCATCGCGATGCCATGCGGGAGCGGATTGCGGCGATCGTCGGCATCCCGGTCGAGAACGTGTCCATCAAGGCGACCACGACGGAGAAGATGGGCTTCACCGGCCGCGAGGAAGGCCTCGCCGCGCAGGCCGCTGCCAGCGTGCGCATGCCGGAGCGGCCGTGAGCGCCTCCCCGGCCATGCTCGAGCGGGCGCAAGCGCTGCTCGCCGCCTGCCGCGCGAAAGGCTGGCGGCTTGCGACGGCCGAATCCTGCACGGGCGGGCTCGTGGCCGGCTTGCTGACCGAGATCGCGGGCTCGTCCGACGTCGTGGAATGCGGCTACGTAACGTACTCGAACGACGCCAAGGCCTCCATGCTCGGCGTCGATCCCGCCCTGATCTCGGCGAAAGGCGCCGTCAGCGAGGAGGTCGCCCGCGCCATGGCGGCGGGCGCCCTCGCCCGCTCGGGCGTCGACCTCGCCGTTTCGATCACGGGCATCGCCGGGCCCGGTGGAGCGACGGCGACCAAGCCCGTGGGCCTCGTGCATTTCGGTCTCGCGACCCGGGACGGAGCGATCCGGCATCTGGAGCGCCGCTACGGCGATCTCGGGCGCGCGGCGGTGCGCGAGGCAGCCGTCGGCGATGCGCTCGGCCTGCTGGAAGAGGCGGCTGCGGGCTAGATCCCGCGCCTCACCCCTGTGCCGGATCCGCGGACGGGCGGCCGTATACGTCGGCCGCCCTGGTCTCGAATGCGTCCGTGAAGCGCCGGAATGCGCGGTCGAACATCGCGCCCATCAGCAATCCGAGCGCCATCGACCTGAATTCGTAGTCGATGGAGAAATTGACGGCGGAGCCGCCGTTCTCGGCCGGGCGGAACTCCCAGTGGTTCTCCAGGTACCGGAACGGCCCGTTGATGTAGGAGACGTGGATGTCGTGCGCCTTGCGGTCGAGCACGACCTTCGTCGTGAACCGCTCGGCGATCGAGCGATAGCCGACGCTCATCTCGGCAACCAGCACGTCGCGCCCCTGCTCGTCCTTCACGCGCCGGATCACACGCAGCCCGGTGCAGAGGGGCAGGAATTCCGGATAGCGCTCGACGTCGGCGACGAGGTCGAACATCTCCTCGGCCTTGTGCTGAACGCGCCGGGTCGTGCGGAAGGAGGGCATTGCCGATATCTGGTCTGGCGGGGCGATGAAGTCCAGGACGGGGCCGAGTCGTCCGCCCCTGTTCCGGGTCAGGCCGTCGCGGCGGCGCGGCGTCGCGCCTCGCGCAGGCGCTGGAAATCCTCGCCGGCATGGTGCGACGAACGCGTCAGCGGGGTCGCCGAGACGAGGTGGAAGCCCTTCGAATAGGCGCTCGTCTCGAAAGCCTTGAACTCATCGGGCGGCACGAACCGGATCACCGGATGGTGCTTGCGGGTGGGCTGCAGGTACTGACCGATCGTCAGGAAATCGACCTCGGCCGAGCGCAGGTCGTCCATGAGCTGGAGCACCTCGTTCCGCTCCTCGCCCAGCCCGACCATGATGCCGGACTTCGTGAAGATGTCGGGGTCGAGCTCCTTCACGCGCTGGAGCAGCCGGATGGAGTGGAAGTAGCGGGCGCCCGGCCGGACGGTGAGGTACTTCGAGGGGACGGTCTCGAGATTGTGGTTGAAGACGTCGGGCTTCGCCTCGACCACGACCTCCAGCGCTCCCGGCTTGCGCAGGAAGTCCGGCGTCAGGATCTCGATCGTGGTCGCGGGCGAGCGCTCCCGGATGCACCGGATCACCTCGGCGAAATGGGCCGCGCCCCCGTCGGGCAGGTCATCCCGGTCGACGGACGTGATCACGACATGGCTCAGTCCGAGCTTGGCGACAGCGTCCGCGACCTTCGCCGGCTCCTCGGCATCCAGCGCCTCCGGCAGGCCCGTGCGCACATTGCAGAAGGCGCAGGCCCGCGTGCACGTGTCGCCCATGATCATGAAGGTGGCGTGCTTCTTCTCCCAGCACTCGCCGATATTGGGGCAGCCCGCCTCTTCGCAGACCGTGACGAGCTTGTTCTCGCGCACGATGCGGTTGGTCTCGGCCCACTTGGCCGAGCCCGGCGCCTTCACGCGAATCCAGTCGGGTTTCCTCTGGACCGGGCTGTCCGGCCGCTTCGCCTTTTCGGGATGCCGGGGGCGTTGATCGCGCGCAAGAAGATCGAGAACGACGGCCATAGATCAGGTCCGAGCCTTCGCGGCTCCGGCTCTATCTAAGCGCCCGCCCCCTCCCCGGCAAACCCGCGGAATATCCTGCCCGCTCCGCGCTGGCCTCAGGGCCGCCGCCGCTCGAAGACCTGCCGGCCGCCTTCCGAGAACCCGCCGATGCGGGTGCCGCGTTGCGGGTGGGCGCGCTCCCATTCCTCGAGGCCGGCATTCGTGACCTCGACCCAGTCGCCGAGCGGCTTTCCGGCGAGAAGCGCCTGCTTGAAGCGGGACGCCAGGTCGCGCTCCAACTCGCCTTGCTCCAGAAGCGTCATCTTTGCCCGGCTGGCATAGAGCTCGACCACGCGCTCGGCCCAAAGCCGGAGCTCTCTGTCGGTCACCTGTCCTCCGCGATCACCTCCGCGTCGGCACGTGGGCGGGGCCGGTCCTGGGCCGGATGGGGGTCCCACCCGCGCTCCTTCAGGCGTTGCGGTCCGAGGGAGCTGCGGGACTGCTCGTAGGAGCTGCGGACGATCTCGATGTATCGCGCCTTGCGCTCCTCCCGCAGACGGGCGGCCTTCTCGGCAGAGATCCAGGGCCAGGCCATTCATCCTCCACGGGTCGATCACCGCGACGAGGCAACGGCTGGACGATGGTTCGGTTTCTTGTCGCAAGCGTGGCGGGCGGAGTAGCCCCGAAAGGAACGTCAGGCTCCGGCGCCGGTTGTGGCTGGGCGGGCACGTATGTAGGCCCGGGCAGGAGCAGCGCAGGCGGTTGTATCGGGTTCTGACCTACAATGTCCGGCGATGCCTCGGCACGGATGGGCGGGTCGAACCGACCCGCATCGCCGAGGTGATCGCCTCCTGCGATCCCCATATCGTGGCCCTCCAGGAACTCGACGTCGGGCGAGCCCGGACCGGCGGCGTCGACCAGGCGGATGCCGTCGCCAAGGCGCTCGGAATGGAACTCCATTTCCATCCTGCCCTGCGGGTCTTCGACGAGTTGTACGGGGATGCGGTGATGACCACCCGGCCTTCGCGGCTGGTCAAGGCGGATGCGCTTCCCGCGCCGGGGCCGATCGCCCGGCTGGAGCCGCGCGGGGCGCTCTGGATCTCCGCGCAGGTCGGCGGCCGCCATTGCGAGATCGTGAACACGCATCTCGGATTGCGCGGCCACGAGCGCCTGGTCCAGGTGGAGGCGCTGCTTGGCCCGGATTGGATCGGCAGCGCGACGCCCTCCGCTCCCCTCATGCTGGTCGGAGACCTGAATGCCATCCCGTCCTCCCGGGCCTATCGCAGGATCGCCCGTCGCCTACGAGACGCCCATGCACTGGCCGGCGGGCGCCCGCGACCGACCTTCCCTAGCCGACTTCCTTTCCTTCGCCTCGACCATGTCTTCGTGAACGGCTGCATCGACGTACTCCGGGCCGATACGATCCGGACGCCGCTCTCCCGGGTCGCCTCCGATCACCTGCCGCTCCTCGTCGAGTTCCAGGTCACGTCCGGCCGAGCCGGCGCCGGGGGCAGCCTCCATTGACCTCCGGGGCGACCAAAGGCGCCGCGCGCTTCCCGAAGCGGTGGGTGAGCTATGGGCTCGCAGCCCTCGGCTTGGCGCTTGCCGCCTACCTGCTTCACCGGGCGCTGAGCCGATACACGCTCGACGAGATATCCGCCTCCATCGGCAGTATCCCCCGGGGCGATCTGGGGATCGCCGCCCTCTTCGCGGCCGCGAGCTACCTTTGCCTGACAGGGTTCGATTGGTTGGGCCTTCGCTATGTCGGCAAGCCCCTATCCTATCCGCGCACGGCGCTCGCCTCCTTCGTCAGCTTGTCGCTCGGGCACTCGATCGGCTTTGCTGGCGTGAGCAGCGGAGCCTTCCGCTACCGCTACTACTCGCGCTGGGGCCTGAGCGCGCTGGAGGTCGGCAAGCTCGTCGTCTTCTGCGGCGCGACTGTCGGACTTGGACTCCTCGTTCTCGGCTCCGCCGCGCTGCTGCTGCGGCCGGACCTGCCGGCGGGCTTCGCGGGACTCTCGCCGGGACTCGTGCGGGCGATCGGCATCGCTGGCGCGGCGCTTGCGATTCTCTACTTCGTGCTCGCCGCGAAGCTGCGCCGCCCGCTTCGGATCAGGAACGTGACCATCGAGATGCCGCCGCTCCGGCTCGCTGCGGCGCAGATGCTGGTCGGGACCGTCAATTTCGCCCTGGTGGCGGCATGCCTGGCGTCGGTTGTCTCCGCCGCGTCGGAGGCCCGGTATCTCGACGTCGCGACGGCCTACGTGACCGGCAACGTCATGACGCTCCTCACGCATGTTCCGGGCGGACTCGGGGTCATCGAGACGGCCGTCATGTACCTCCTGCCGGGGGCGAGCCTCATCGGCCCGCTGATCGCATTCCGGGTGATCTATTTCCTCCTGCCGCTCGCAATCGGGCTCCTGACCTTCCTCGGAGCGGAACTGGCCTTCCGGCGCTCAGGCGCCGCGCCGAACCGCGGGCGCCCGAACGGACGAGAGGAGGCGCATCAGCGGGCGCATGAGCCGGAAGGGGCGCTTCGGGTCGAATAGGGCCGTCCCGAGCACCTGCCGGGCCGGAGCCTTCCGTCCGTCGATCGTGAAGGGGCGCAGTCCACGGGCGCCGGTATTCAGCCGGTCGATGGCCCGAACGAGCGAGCCCTCCTGCCGGACGGCATCCCGCACCTCGGCCGGGGCGACACCCAGATGCTCGCCGAGCAGCGTGTCGCGGATCAACGCGATCCTCTCGCGCGTGCGGTCCGTCCGTGCTTCGATCGCGAGATCGCACTCGGTGTCGAGCGCAATCGAGCGGTTGTTGAGGTTCGACGAGCCGACGCGCAGCAGGTCGTTGTCGACGATCGCCACCTTCGCGTGGACCAGCACCTCGCAGTCGTTGCCCTTCCGGTCGGGAACGACAGGGTAATAGACCCTCAGGCGATCATACCTGTCCGCCTTCTTGAGCCGGCGAAGGAGGTGATCCCGGTTGTGCCCCATGATCAGCCGCTCGGCCAAGCCGTGGGACTGGCGCGTCAGCACGACCACCAGTTCCGGCCCGACCGGGCGCTGGAGTTGCTCTTCCAGGATGTCGCCCAGGAAGTCGGCGGTGAGATACTGTGCCTCGATGTAGATGCAGCGCTTGGCGGCCTTCAGCACGTCCACCGTGAGGACGGCGCCCTCGGCCCAGGCCGGCGCCTCGCCCCAGCCAGGCGCCGTCCGGGAAATGCCGACACAGCAATGCGAGAAGTCCGGCGCCAGAGTGGCCGGCCAGGGATCGTGCTCCACGTCGAGTGGAGGGAGCGCCTCCCCGGCCGCATAGCGCCACCGTGCCCGCGCCACCTCCGCCACCGCCCGCGCGGCCTCGCCGTCCACCACCATCTGGACGTCGTGGACGGGAGCGTAGGGTTTTCCCTCCGGATCCAGCCGGATCGTGGAATGCGGATCGTGTTCGGGCGTGTCCCAGCGCCGGACAGTGAGGTCCATCCCGCCCACGAAGGCGACGCGGTCATCGACGATCACGATCTTTTGATGATGCGCCGCGTAGACGGGGTGCTCCCTGTCCAGCCGGATCTTGATCCTCGGATGCTTCTGCCACTCCGCGCCGACGAGGAGTTCCACCGGCGATCCCGGCGCGTGCAGGACGGCAATGCTCCAGACCAGGACCCGGATCTCGAGATCGGGCTTTGCCTCCACCAGTTGCCGCAGGAAGGCGCCGAGGGCAGGCGCTTCCCCGCCCTTGTCGGGCGTGAGGCGGATCCGGCCATCGAAGTCCCACCCGACGATGATGACGGAGCGCTCCGCGCGCGACAGGGCCTCCTCCAGTCGGGCGAAATAGGCCGCAGCATCGACGAGTACGGCCGCCCTGTCCGCCTCGGTCACCCGCCAGCAGTTGCGGCCGGGCCTGAGGATCGGGCTGGGTGCCGGAGAGTCTTCGGGTTGCGCCTGCATGTTCTCCCGGCCTGAAACGCGGCCAAGCTTGGCACGAGCTTTCCTGAACAAACACTTGGGGCGGTTAGCGTTCCCAAGCTCGGAATGCAGGGCCGGTCTGCAGGACGGGTATCGTTAAGGCGGGGACGCCTGGCTGCTCAGAAGCCGACGCCGAGAGACGGAACGCTCCGCAGGCATGCGACGCCCGAGCAGCGCCGTGCCACGAAGATCGACCGCTCGCCGCTCTGCGCCACCTTCCCGCTTTCCGATTGGCGCGAGGCTCCAGAAGACGTGCTGCCTCCCTGGGCCGAAGCACCACCGCAGAGCACCAGGCTGACGAACAGAGCCCCCGCGATCGCGCGTGTCATCTTTCCCTCCGTCTCGAACGGAGGATGAACCAGGGAGAAGCAGCGCAGTTCCAAGTCGTCAGGACACGCGCGTCGAGAGATCCGCCCGCTTGTCGAACCGCGCAACGCGACTGAGGAGGTAATCGACCTCGGCCTTTGCCCGCTCCGACAGGGCCGAACCTGGCTTGCGCTGTGCGTCCGAGGTCAGGATGCCCCGCCGGGCGAGGACATACTTGCGGACCGCCAAGCCGACGCCCGGCTGCTGCTCGTACCTGATGAGTGGGAGATGAGCGTCGAACAGATCGTGTGCCTCGTCCCGCCTCCCCTCCTGCTGCAGGCGGACGACATCGACCAGCAGTTCAGGGAAGGCGTAGCCCGTCATCGCGCCGTCCGCGCCACGCTCCATCTCGAAATCGAGGAACAGGGCGCCGTTGCCGGTCAGGATCGAGATCGGGCGCAGCGATCCATCGGCCTGGAAGGCGCGGAGCGCGGTGATCTTCTCGAGGCCCGGCCAATCCTCGTGCTTCAGCATCAGGCAGGAGGGGGTCTCGGCGAAGATCCGGCGTATGACCTGCGGCGTCATGACCACGCTCAGCGTGAGCGGATAATCCTGCAGCACCCAGGGGATGTCGGAGCCGATGGCCTCGGAGGCCTGACGGAAATAGGTGACGATCTGGTCGTCGGTCCGGAGCGCCGGCGGCGGCGCGATCATCACGCCCGCCGCCCCCGCATCCATCACGCTGCGCGCGAGGCCACGCATCGAGGCGAAACCGGGTGCCGACACCCCGACCACGACCTGCATCGAACCGGAGGCGCGGATGAATCGCGTCGCGACTTCCAGCGCCTCGGCCCCGTCGAGCTTGGGCGCCTCGCCCATGATTCCCAGCACGGTGACGCCCGTGCAGCCGACCTCCTCGTAGAAGGAGGTCAGTCGATCGATGGAAGGGAAGTCCACCGACCCGTCGGGCAGGAAAGGGGTCGCTGCGATAGCGAATGTTCCGGAAGCGGTGTCCAGCGGCATGTCTTGTCTCCTGCCGCCGTGTCACATGCGGCTCCGCATCCCGCAAGCTTTCAGCTCACGATCCTGCGATCCCCGCGCGACAACGTAACTCGGTCGTTTTCGCCTAACAAAAGTGAAGGTTGCCAGGACAAAGCGCCTATAGGGTACGGTCAGAGGGATCGTCGGGGCGGCGAGATGTCTGAATTTCAGATCCGGAACCAACTACTTTCCGCGCTTCCAGCGCGAGATCAGCTGTATCTTCAGCCGCTGCTTGAGCATGTCTTTTTGCGGCACGACGATGTTCTGGTCGAGCCGTTCAGCAAAATCACCCATGTGCATTTCGTCGAGACGGGACTTCTGTCCGTGCTGGCCAATGCGGGTGATCGCGAACAGGCCGAGGTTGCCATGATCGGCCGCGAAGGGATGTCGGGGCTCTTTCTCGCGCTCGGGTGCGCGGAAGTGCCCTTTCGGACCTTCGTGCAGCGATCGGGGTCAGCCTACCGCATGAGCGGCGAGGCCTTCCTCCAGGCCTGCCATGCCAGTGCCGCGCTGCACCGTGCGGTCCTGCTCTATTCCCAGGTTTTCATGACGCAGGTCGCCGAGACGAGCCGCGTCAATGCCCGCCATACGGTCGAGACGAGGCTCGCGCGCTGGCTGCTGATGGCCCATGATCGCGCAGACGGCGACGATCTTCCGCTCACGCACGAGTTCCTGTCGCTGATGCTCGGAGTCAGGCGGCCTGGGATAACGGTGTCGCTGCACGTCCTCGAGGGCGAGCATATGATCCGCGCGCGGCGCGGCAATATCCGCATTCTCGACAGGTCGAAGCTTCAGGCCGCCGCGCGCGGCTCGTACGGGCTGCCGGAGGCTGAGTACGATCGGCTGATCGGCTCGATCTCGCTCGATCCCCTCGCCTCCCCCCATGGCGAACGTGCCGGCTCGCCCATGGCCGTCGCATAGACTTGCGACGTCTTCCTTGCTGATGTCGTCGTCAGGGAGAGTGGGCGCGGCACGCTGAGGAAAGCGCCGGGGCCGGGCCGCATACCAGCCCCGGGCTGAGCAACTGAACTTACTTCTTCTTGGCGGCCGGCTTTTTTGCCGGCGCAGCCGGGGCCGGTGCGGCTGCCGCCTTCTTCGCGGGGGCAGCCTTCTTGGTTGCTTCAGCTTTCGATGCGGCCGCGGCCGGTGCTTTCGCGGCCACGGCGGGTTTCTTTGCCATCGCAGTACTTCCCCTGTTGCTGCGTGATCAGCTTCACTGAGTCGCAGGAAGCGAGTCGATCGCGAGTCAAACGCAGGGTTGTGGAAAACTACCGATTTTCCGTGTGAGTGCTGCTGGCGGCGCCTCGTGAAAAGTAGATCGCAAGACGATCAGGCGGTGAGGCACGCCTCGAGGTGATCCACGCTTGTGAGCACGGCCAGTCGGGCCGTCGCGATGTCGCCGCGTCCGTGCAGGGAGGTCAGGAAGCCGAGGCTGGCGTCCCGGACCGCATCGGTGGCGTCGGCGAGGGCCGGCTTCTTCGGCAGCTCGATGGAGAGCGCCTGCAGGTGGCAGCCGATCGTCGCGGCAACCATTCGTGAATTGTCTCGGCCCGCGCGCGCCAGCACTTGCCGGAGGCCGATCACCCGATCGAGCCCGCGAGCCGGCAGTTCATCTTCCGAGACCGTAATCATGCCGTGCGAGTCACCCGTTAACCTTTGGGTAAGCTCGCCCGCGATGGTTAATGCGGCGTTAATTCCGGGCCGCCGGCCGGTGAGGTCGTGCGCTTCAGGCGACGCCAGCACCGAAGAGGCCGGCGCAACTTCGCCGAACCTCCCGCAAGACCAGAGAAGACAGTGGTG
>JAFAEL010000021.1 GCA_023423995.1 Pseudomonadota bacterium
GTGTAGACGCCGAGAAGGAGCGCCATCTCGCCCCAGAAGCCCACCTCGCCCTGGACGAGAAACACGGAGGCCATGAACAGGCCGAGCCATTGCAGGGTGACGAGGCCCAGCACGAAGGGAAGCGCGACCGCTTGGGCAAGGCCGCACAGGAACCGGCGGAGGAACGGCGGAGGTTCGAAGGAGAGGTCGCGTTGCACGGCGGCCGAGCCGATCCCGCCCGTGCGCTCGATGAGGATCGTCGCGAGCGCGCGTAGAGAGCGGTGCTTGTAGACGTCCTGCATCGTGACAGAGGCGAGCGCCGGCTCCTCCCGGATCGCCGATACGAAACGAGCTGCCAGGAGGGAGTGGCCGCCGAGGTCCGTGAAGAAGTCTCCATCCAGGGCCAGGGGCCTTTCCCCGAGCACCCGCTTGGCGGCGACCAGCAGGGCGGCTTCGGTCTCATTTGCCGGCACCTCCTGCTCCCCGCCTGCATCGCCGTAGGCGATCGGAAGGGCCTTGAGCCGGTTGCGGTCGACCTTGCCCGAAGAAAGCCGCGGCAATTCGGAGGAGGCCTCGAAATGGTCCGGCACCATATAGGCCGGCACATCCTTCCGCAGGTTGGTGCGGAGCTGCCTCGCGTCGGGTGCGGCGTCCCGCTCCGGCACCATGAAGGCGACGAGCCGGTCGATCCCTCCGTCGCTGCGCAGCACGACGGCTGCCTGGGCGACCCCCGGCATGGCACTCAGCCGCGCCTCGATCTCACCGAGTTCGACCCGGAAGCCCCGGATCTTCACCTGGTCGTCGATGCGGCCGTGGAAGGCGATATCGCCGCTCTCGGTCAGGCTGACGGCATCCCCGGAGCGGTACAGGACGGGGTCGCGGCCGTCTCCGCCGAAAGGATTGGCAATGAACTTCTCGGCCGTCAGCTCCGGGCGAGCGAGGTATCCGTTCGCCACGCCGGGGCCCCCGATGAGGAGCTCGCCTTGCATGCCTGGGGGGCAGAGTCGGCCGTCCTCCCCGACCACGTAGGCCGTGTAGTTCGGAAGGGGGCACCCTATCGTGACGGGCTCACCCGCACGCAGTTCCGCCAAGGTCGCGACGACGGTCGCTTCGGTGGGGCCGTAGCTGTTGAACAGGCGCCGGCCGGGCTTAGCCCAGCGGGCCAGCAGGGGCGGCGGAAGCGCCTCGCCCCCGAGAATGATCAGGCGCAGACCCGGAACGTCGCGCGGCAGCATGGAGAGCAGCGTCGGCACCGTGTCGATCACGGTGACACCGGCCTCCCCGAGGAGATCGGGCAGGCGCTCGACATCGCCCATCAGGGCGGGCGTCGCGACGAACAACGTCGCCCCGACCATGAAGGGGATCCAGATCTCCTCCATGGAGAGGTCAAAGGCGACGGAAGCGCCCTGGAAGACGACATCGTCCTTCCGGAACCCGTAGACCTCGTTGGCCGAGCGCAGGAAGTGACAGATGTTCCTCTGGGTGATGACGATGCCCTTCGGCACGCCGGTCGAACCCGAGGTGTAGATCATGTAGGCCGGGTGCTCGGGCGTGAGCCCGGCCCCGCGCGGATCGAGCGGGCGGGAATCGGCAGGATCGCGCAGCTGCGATGGCGTGAGCACCGGCCGGGCCCGCGGGGCCCGAGCGGAGAGCGTATCGCTCGTCAGAAGACCCTTGGCGCCGCAATCCTCCAGGCAGACGGCGATCCGGTCGGCCGGGGCGTCGGCATCGAAGGGCAGCCATGCAGCGCCCGTCTTCGTGATCGCGATCTGCGCGATCAGGAGATCCGCGCCGCGCTCCATCCACAGGCCGACTACGTGTCCAGGACCGATCCCGAGCCGCACCAGACCGCGGGCGAGCTCGTCCGAGGTGCGGTTGACCTCCGCATAGCTATAACGGCGCCCGTCGAACACGAGGGCGGCATGATCGGGCCGCGCGGCGACCGTCGCAGCAAAGATCTCCGAGAGAACCTCGTTGCGGATCAGGTCGTCGCGCAGCGGCCCCCGGAGGAATGCGCCCGCGCTCGACTTCGGGAACAGCGGGCCACTTTCTTCCAGAACCTTCATGACGACCGTCCCACCCGCCTCCCGGTATGGCGCGCCCAGGCCCCTGCCGAGGTTCGCGCCGGCTCCTTAGCGGTCCCAACCGGGAACTCTCCCGGACACGCGCCGCAACCGCCCGCCCCTAACCTCTGCGGCAGGACAGGCTTAACGGGAGGTGAACTCGACGAGCCCAGGCTCGGTTCGGAACATTACCGCCAGTAATAGGCGCCGTTCTCGAAAACCAGAACCCGCCCCTGCCAAATATCGATCCGCGGCGCCTCGTGTTGCGGCACGCCGGCAAGCGCGACGAGCAGCGCACGCGCGACACCGCCATGGGAGACGAGGACCGTCGGTCGGATGAGTTCCCGGGCCGGCGAACGCAGACGCTCCAGCAGCATGGCGTAGCTTTCCCCGCCCGGCGGCACGAAGCCCCACTTGTCCCGTTCGCGCTCCGCGGCGAGCGAGGCCGCTCGCCCGCGCACCTCGCGCCAGGTGAGGCCCTCCCACTCGCCGAAGGTCAGCTCGACGAAGCGTTCGTCGGTCCGATAGCCGGCGGGATCGAGGCCCAGCGTCCGACGCAGGATCTCCATCGTCTCACGCGTCCTGCCGAGGGGGCTCGCCACGTAGTCGAGTCCCCAGGGCTCGGCCGCGAGTTCGGCGACCTTGCGCCCCGCCTCCTCAGCCTGGAGGCGCCCGACGGCGTTCAGCGGAACGTCCTGCTGTCCCTGCAGACGGGCGACGGCGTTCCAGTCCGTCTCGCCGTGGCGGACGAAGTAGAGCGGCGCGGGCAGGACCCAGCTACTCGCGCTCAAGGGTCAGGTCGGGGGCCTCGGGGTTCTTCATGCCGACGACGTGGTAGCCGGCATCGACGTGCAGTATCTCGCCCGTCATGCCGCGCGACATGTCCGAGACCAGATAGGAACCCGTCTCGCCGACCTCGTCGATCGTGACGGTCCTGCGCAACGGCGAGTTGTATTCATTCCACTTCAGGATGTAGCGGAAATCGCCGATGCCGGACGCGGCCAAGGTCTTGATCGGCCCCGCCGAGATCGCGTTGACGCGAATCCCCTTCGGGCCGAGGTCGGCCGCGAGATAGCGCACCGAGGCCTCGAGCGCTGCCTTCGCAACACCCATGACGTTGTAGTGCGGCATCCACTTCTCGGCGCCGTAATAGGTCAGCGTGAGCAGCGAGCCGCCATTCCCCATGAGCTTTTCGGCACGCTGGGCGACAGCCGTAAAGGAGTAGCAGGAGATCAGGAGCGACTTGGTGAAATTGGCCTCGCTCGTATCGACATAGCGACCCGTCAGCTCGTCCTTGTCGGAGAAGGCGATCGCATGGACGACGAAGTCCAACCCGCCCCAGAGGCGCTTGGTCTCATCGAACACCGCGTCGAGGCTCGCCGGGTCGGTCACGTCGCAATGGCCGACGATATGCCCGCCAAGTTCCGCGGCCAGCGGCTCGACGCGCTTCTTCAGCGCGTCGCCCTGGTAGGTGAAGGCGAGCTCCGCACCATGCGCCCGGGCCGACTTGGCCAACCCCCAGGCGATGGAGCGATTGTTCGCCACGCCCATGATGAGGCCGCGCTTTCCCGATAGCAGGCCCGCGGCCGCGTTGTCAGGCATTGATCCCTATCCGCCTCGTTCGAATGAGGCGGTTCTAGCCGACCGGCCTCGAGGGCGAAAGAGCGACGCGTGCTCCCTCCTCAGATCCGAGCGATCACCGGCGGCACGATCGTGGTCGACTGCACGGCCGCTACCTGCTTGGCGGCAGCCATCCGCTCCATCGCCTCGATGGCGCATTTCGCCTCAGGGACCCAACTCTGCCAGAAGTTGTCAGCGTACTCGGTCGAGGAGTTCGCTTCCGGCACCGACCCGGCGGCGACCCGATTGCGTTTGCGCCACCAGGCTTCCGCGATGGCCCAGGCTACGCTGCGGGTCGTCTCGTCCATGCATTCCTCTTCCCTGAAGCTCACGACAACGCTCAAGGAGCGAAGCCGGGCCAGCGCACCAGCCGGCACCGTTAACAAGCCCCGGCGACTGCAAAGGTTGCGAGCGCCTGTTTGGACCGCCGCAATCGACTTCAGAGCCTTTGCCGCATGAAGCTGCCCGCCGAGGCGAGCGCCTCGCGCCCGGCAGCGAGGTGCGCGTTCCACAACGGCCAAGCATGGATCATCTGCGGCCAGACCTCGAGCGTCACGGCGACATCGGCGGCGCCGGCGGATGCGGCGAACCGGGTAGCGTCCGCCAGCAAAGTTTCGGCCGAGCCGACCTGGACCAGCGTCGGCGGCAGGCCTCTTAGATCCGCGTAGAGGGGCGACACACGCGGATCCGTTCTGTCGAAACCCTTCGGCAGATACGCCTCCGCGAGTTCGGCGAGATACGGGGCATGGATGAGCGGATCGACCTCATCCTTGGTGCCGAGGGTGGCTCCCGACATCGTCAGATCCGTCCAGGGCGACAGCAGCCAGAGACAGGCGGGAAGCTCCTCGGACGCGTCCCGCAACCCGCAGGCCAAGGCAAGCGTCAGCCCGCCGCCGGCGCTATCCCCGCCGATGACGATGTTGCCCGCGGGGATGTCGGCCTGCCGGAGCAAGCGCCATGCTGCCCAGGCGTCTTCCAGCGCTGCGGGAAACGGGTGTTCCGGGGCGAGGCGATACCCTACGGCGAGCGTCCGGAGCCCGGCCGCCCTCCCCGCCTCGGTCACCAGGCGGCGATGGCTCGCGATGGAACCCGAGCAGTAGCCGCCGCCGTGGAAGTAGAGGAGAACACGCGACGGGTCGCTTCCGGGTGCGAGCGACCACTCGGCGGGGATGCCGCCGAACTCTACCGTAGAAAGACGGATGTCGCTGGCAACGGGCCAGACGGTGCCCACCTCGTCCAGGCGCTGGCGGCGCTCCGCCCAGCCCACCGGACGAGGCTTCGAGCTCAGCAGAGCACGGACGGCCGCGATCTCGCTCTGGCCCATGGCCGGCGCCTCCATCCGGCAGAGGCGTGAGCCGGCAATATGGCTGGCTCGTGGCCGGCGAAGGCCGACACTCGTTCGGCGTCAGCCGACCTTTTCGGCGCGGCGCTTCCTCGCGTATTCCACGAGCGCCTCGTCATCCTCGGAGGGCAGCCGGATCTCGGTCGTGACGAAGAGGTCTCCCTTTCCGCCTTTGGCCGGCAACCCCTTGCCGCGCAGCCGGAAGGTCCGACCCGAACTCGTCATGGCCGGCACGTTCATCTCCACCACGCCGGTCGGGGTCGGGACCCTGACCTTGCCGCCAAGGACTGCGTCCTCCAGGTCGACCGGGAGCCGCATGCGAAGATCGCTCCCCTCGATGGTGTAGCGATCCTGCGCGGCGATCTTGAGCGTCAGGAGGAGATCTCCCGGCTCGGCACCGCCGGCTCCGGGCCGGCCGAGGCCGCGCAGCCGCACGGTCTGGCCGTCAGCGATCCCGGGAGGCAGCGTCACCTCGACCTCGCGCCCGCCCGGAAGCGTGATGCGCTGCTTCTCCTCGCGCGCAATGTCCTCAAGCTCGACCTCCAAGGTCGCCTCGATGTCGTCGCCGCGGGTCGCGCGGGGTCGGCTGGCGCCTCTCATGGCTTCACCGAAAAGCTGAGAGAAGATGTCTTCCCCGGCGCCCGCGGTACGCCCGGGGCCGCGGCCGAAGGGCGAGCCGGCGCCGAAGCCGAACGAGAAGCCCTCGCGGCCACCGCCGGCGCCGAATCCCTCGAAACTCTGGAACCGGGGTTTCCCTTCGGCATCGATCTCGCCACGGTCGAACTGGGCACGCTTCTCCGCGTCGCCCAGGATCTCGTAGGCGCTGTTCGCCTCGGCGAACTTGTCCTTCGCCTTGGGATCGTCCTTGTTGCTGTCGGGATGGTATTTCTTGGCGAGCTTGCGGAACGCCTTCTTGATCTCCGCCTCGCCAGCACTCTTTGACACGCCGAGAACGTCGTAGGGGTTTCGCATGGGCCTCCGAACCTCTGCCTGATCGGGCATCACTGCCCTGCAGTGGCGTCGCGTGTCATGTGGGGCAGGTGTTGCTCAAACGCAACGACCCCATGCGGCACCCCGTCACGATTGTGGCTTTGTCTCCAGCTTTCGCAAGACCCATTCGTCAGCGGAAACCTTGCAAGCCTTGCCTTGGGCGGTCTTGGAAACGGACGCGCTCTCGAGGGAGGCCGTGAAGGCGCGGCAGATCTCGTTCGCCTCCACGAAAGGAGCACCACTCGGCGTGATATCGCCGCCCATGCCGCTCTCCGGATTATCCCACTTGACCGGTCTGCCGTTGCCCTGCGGATCGAGCGCGACCGTGAGCGCCGCACGCAGGCGCCGCACCTCCTCCGGCCCAAGCTCCGGGAAAAGCTTCAGCGCGGCCGGTGCAGGCGTGATGGAGCCCGTCACATCTTCCGGCGCCTTTGCGGTAAGGGACGGAATGGCGAAACTGCAGCCTGCGAGCACCGGCGCCATCGCCAGAACCCCCACTGCGCCCGCCGCGAGACCCCGCATTTCGCGAAACAGCCAGACCAACCTATAATTGCCTGACATCCGAACAATCGTACTCAACGGCTTCGACACGTGGCGATGGATACAAGCTCCGACCAGTTAAAAAGCGGTGATTTTACCGAAGCCGAGGAGCCTTTCCGGCTGTTCACCGCCTGGATGGAGGAGGCGAGGCAATCGGAACCCAACGATCCGAACGCCATGGCCCTTGCTACCGTCGATGCGGACGGGTTGCCCGATGTTCGCATGGTACTCCTGAAGGAGGCGACCGAGGCCGGCTTCGTCTTCTACACGAACGTGGAATCCGCCAAGGGCGTCGAGCTGACGCAGAATCCGAAGGCGGCGCTTGTCTTCCACTGGAAGAGCCTTCGCCGGCAGGTGCGGGCGCGTGGGCCGGTGACCCGCGTCACGGACGCCGAAGCCGACGAGTATTTCGCCAGCCGGCCACGCGACAGCCGGATCGGAGCCTGGGCCAGCCAGCAGTCCCGCCCCCTCGAGAGCAGGTTCGCCTTCGAGAAGGCGATCGCCTCATATACGGCCAAGTACGCGATCGGAGGCGTCCCGCGTCCGCCCTACTGGACCGGATATCGGATCGCTCCCGTCCAGATCGAGTTCTGGCACGACCGGCCGTTCCGTCTCCATGACCGGGTGCGTTTCACGCGCACGGCCGACGGATGGGTCCGGACCCGCCTCTATCCCTGAGCTCAGCGCCGGCGCTTCCGGGCGACCTTCCGCCGGAAGACGGCCGCGACTTCCACGTGCGCGCTCCAGGCGAACTGATCGACGGGAACGATCCGCTCGGCGGCGAACCCACCTTCGACCAGGATCGCGGCGTCGCGCGCGAATGTCCCGGGATCACAGGACACCATGATCACGGCCCCAAGGGACGACAGGATCAGCTGACGACATTGCGCCTCTGCGCCAGCGCGCGGCGGATCGAGCACGACGGCATCGAAGCGCTCGAGCTCGGTCGAGAGCAGCGGTCTGCGAAAGAGATCGCGCACTTCCGTCGTGACCCGCCTCAGGCCAGGGGTGGCGCGGGCGGCCGCGTCGAGTGCGGCCAGCGCGTGCCGGTCGCTCTCGACCGCATGAACCTCCGCCTTTTCGGCGAGGCGGAGGGAGAATGGCCCGCTCCCGGCGAACAGGTCCGCCACCTTCTTGGCCCCGCGGCAGCCATCGAGAACCACCGCGGCGAGTTCGGCCTCGCCTTTTGCCGTGGCCTGGAGGAAGCCGCCAGCGGGTGGGGCGACTTCCGCCCGGCCCATGACGATCGTTGGGCGCTGATAGGCCACCAGCGCCTCGCCATGCAGCGACAGCCGCGCAAGCCCCAGCGCCTTTGCCTCGGCGACCAGCACCTGGCGGCGGCGCTCATCGATCGGGCCTGAACCGCGCAGGTCCACGTCGAGACCTTCGCGCACGGAAGTCACAGCAATATCAAGCGGCTTGCGGAGGCCCTTCATTCGGCTTGCGAGCACGGTGGCGACCTTGGGAGCGTCGGCAAGCGCCTGCACGGTGATCGGGCAACGCTCGATGCGAACGAGGCGATGCGTGCGTGCTTCCATGAAGCCAACCTGCATCTCGCCCTCGATCTCGCGGGCGTGGAAGGTCACGCGCCTCCGCCCGTCGCCATGGCCGTCGACGAGGGCTTCTACTTCGCCCGGCACGCCGGCCCTCGCCAGGGCTGACGCGAGCTTGCCGCGCTTCCAATCCGCGTAGAGCGACGGCCCGACATGCTGGGCAACGCAGCCGCCGCAGGTCCCGAAATAGGGGCAGAAGGGCTCGACCCGGTCGGGGCTGGTGGTCTCCAGCTCCACGATCCGGCCACGGTCGCGCTCGACCTCGGCCCGAACCACCTCACCTGGCAGCGCCCCGGCGATATAAAGCGGGTCGCCGGGACGATCCGCGACCCCATCCCCATTCGCACCGAGGCGGGCGATCGTGACAGTTTCAATCACGGCGGGCCGCCATGAGGAACTCGCGGTTCCCGTCGCCGCCCTGGATCGGAGACGGCATCGTGCCGAGCGGCGAGAAGCCGTGCGCGGCGGCGCAGGAGAGGATGCCGTCCACTGCCCCCTCGGCCGCGGCCTCATCCCGCACGATCCCGCCGCGCCCGAGCGCTGCGCGTCCGACTTCGAATTGAGGCTTAATCAAACCAACGAGATAGCTGCCGGTGTTCATGAAGCGGATGAGCTCAGGAATGACGAGTTTGAGCGAGATGAAGCTCACGTCCACGACGCAGAGCGAAATCTCGTCCGGGACGCGTGAGGCTGCGAGGCGACGTATGTCGGTCTGCTCCAGCGTGACCACGCGGGGGTCCGCCAGGAGCTTCGCGTGAAGCTGCGAGGTGCCGACATCGACCGCATAGATCCGGTGGGCGCCGCGAGACAGCAGCACGTCCGTGAAGCCGCCCGTGGACGCGCCGACATCGAGACAGATCCGGCCGGCCGGGTCGATTCCGAACGCCTCCAGTGCCGCCGCGAGCTTCACCCCGCCGCGCGACACCCAGGGATGAGGTGCTTCAGCGGCGATTCGCGCCGTGACCGGGATCGTGTCCGAGGGCTTCCGAACTGGCTGGCCGTCGGCCTCGACGAGCCCCGCCTCAATGGCAGCCTTAGCCTTGGCCCGGCTCTCGAACAGCCCGAGTTCGACCAGGTAGGTATCGGCCCGCCGCCGCTCCGGCAGACCCAGGGTGGGCGTGGCGCTGCTCCTGCCCAAGGTCAGGAGGGATCGAGCGGAGCCGTGCCGGTCGGCCGCCCGTCGGGACCGAGGGTGATCCGCTCGATTCGCGCCTCGGCACGCTTGAGAAGGCCCTCGCAGTGCCGCTTCAGCACCTCGCCCCGCTCGTAGATCGCAATGGATTCCTCGAGCGGCACGCGACCGCCCTCCAGCTGGCGCACGATGTCCTCGAGCTCGGCCAAGGCCTTCTCGAAGGGCAGGCCGGCCACGTCGGCATGCGGCTCGGCGGCGTGCAGATCACTCTCGCTCATGGCGGGACTTATGGGCGCCCGTCCCTCGCCTGACAAGGATCAGGCAGGGTTGTCCGCAGCCGGTGACCCGGCGCGGCCGGCGAGCAGCCTCTGGTACACGAAACCGATGCCGACCAGCACGAGGCCGAGCCCCACGAACGAGAGCGCCCGGAGAAGTCCCTCGAGCCCGGCGAGGTCGATTACGAAGACCTTGAGCACGGCGGCCACGATGCAGGCGGCCGAGGCCAGCCGCGCTTCGCGGGAATCCCACAGAAAACCGGCGGCGAGCAGCGCGATGCCATTCGCAATCAGGACCAGCGAGTAGGCCCACAACTCTGCGTCACTCGTCCAGCGCAGGAACAGGACGTTGGGGCCCTGGAACAGGAACCGCACCTGGAGGCAGGCATAGGCGATCTCGAGCACGAGCGCCAAGCCGGCTGCCGCGAGCACGAAGGCCCGGGGATGCACGCCCCGGCTCCCGGCAGCCAGCGCGGCCGCGGCTGCGGCCGGGATGAGATAGGCCGGCAACAGCGTGTTGAGGACCGCCCCGCCTGCAACCCGGTCACCTGTGATGAACGGGTTCTCGAAGAGGAGGAGCGTGCCAGCAGCGCCGAGCAGCGACAACGTCGCGAAGCCGAGCGAGAAGACGCGATAGAGAGGATGGGGCCGACTGGAGGCCAGCCGCGCCGTGAGGAGCGAGAAGCAGAGACCCTGCGTCACCAGGAGGCCGGCCTCGAGATGGTCGAAGCGTGCGGCATAGATATCGCCGTCATGCAGTGCGTGGCGGATCTGCAGGGAGACGAGCAGGGCCGAGAACAGAAGGGCCAGCGTCTCACACAGAAGCACGATGCGGTCCCGGGCGGTTGCCGCGAGGATGCGGGCCGCGAGCCAGAACGAAACGGCCGGCACCCCGTAGCCGAAGAGAAGCCAGTTCAGGATCGGGGTCCGCCCAAGATCTCCTCCCATGATCCTTGGATCCCAGGCCAGGCGAGCGGCGATGACCAGCCCAAGGCCGCCAACGACGTAGCGCAGGGCCGGAACGCCGGCTCGCTGCGAGACATAGGCTGTCCCGAGGGCGGCGAGCGTGAGCGATACGGTGAGAACGCCCCGGTCCAGGGCCATCGTGAACCCGAGCGCCAGCGCGGCAATGGCGGCCGAAGCGGTCGCGCCGACCGCAAGGAGGGCGACGTCCCGGGACCGTCCGGCTGCCACGCGGTGACCTTCCTCCAGGCGGAAGAAGCGCGCAGCCCCGGCATATGCGGCGGCCAGCGCGGCCGCGACGAGCGCGAAGGGAATGCTCCGCTCGAACGCCGTCACGCGGCCGTAGACGACGATCAGCCCAAGGATCGGTCCGAGCGTCGCCGCCCCGAGATACCAGGCAGCCGGGACGAGCCGGAGATCCGGCCCGCGCACGATCCGGCCAAGCGACATTGCGGCGATCCCTGCCCCGAACAGCAGCGCGGAGACGAGATAGGTCCCGACGGCGGCTGGGAGTGGGGTTCCGGCCACCATGCTTTCCAGCACCGTGATCGGCTCGGCTCCCGCCTCGCCCTCGACGGGCCAGGCGAGCAAGGTTCCAACTGCCAGAAGGGCGGCCGACGCTGCCGCCGGCGCAACCGCCGGGAAACGCCAGGCGGCGGCGAGCAGCATGAGCCCGAGCGCACCGGCGAAGAGCGGCCGCCCGAGCCCGAAGCCGAGTCCCGCTGCGACGACGATCCCGAGCAGCGCGAAGCCCGCGAGAATCGCCGAGCCAAACCGGTCCGTGACGGCTTCGGTCGCCGGTCTGTCCCGATGCGGATCGGCGACCAGGAAGCCGATCGCCAGGGCAGCCTGCAGGAGAGTGTGCGCCACCGCCGCCCCGCCGGAGCCGCCGATCGTGATAGCGAGGCCCCAAAGGAGCGCTCCGGCCGCACCCGCGATGGCAAGCCAGCGCCAGAGCCGCAGCCGCGCGACCGCGTAGGAGGCTGCGGCCACGAAGCCGAGATAGACGACGAGCCCCGGCACGTTCGGATCGTCGGTCTCGACAAGCAGCGGCGACACCAGCGCCGCCACGAGACCAAGTCCGGCGAGCGCCGGACCGTGCAGGGCCGCGGCCGCCATGGTGGCGACCGAGACGAGCCCGAGCAGAAGGAACGCCGTCGTGGGTCCGATCAGCTCGTAGAGGGAATAGGCCGCATAGGCGACCGCGAAGGCGGTCGAGGTGCCGGCGGCCGTCAGGACGGCGGGGATGTTCGCGTTTGCGAAGGCCGGCAAGGGGATCGGCTGCTCGCGCCGTCGCAGCCACTCGCCAGCGCCCGCGAGCCCAGCCGCGAGAACAGCCCCAAGCGCGACGCGCAGGCGCGGCCCGATCAGATCCTGCTCGATCGAGTAGCGGACGAGGAGCAGGCCGCCGAATGCCAGCGCCAATCCTCCAACCCACACCGCCCAGCGCGCGCCGAGTCGCTCTTCGATTCCCGGCCGGCGCGCCGGCAACCCAACCATGGGCGTAACAGTATCCTGTGATCCTTGCGCGAGATCTTCTGCCCGCTGCAGAACCTGCTCGGGCGCGACCTGTTCGACCGCGACGGGAGGTATTTCCGACGTGGCGGCCGGGGCTGCCGCTTGGCTGCCGGCGGCCCGAAAGGCCGTCTCGAGCTCGTTCAGGCGCCGCTCCAGCCCCTGCAGGCGTGCGCGCTGGCGAAAGAAGGCGACCAGGACGGCCGCGATCAGAAGCGCCTCGATCAAGGCCGATCCTTCCAAAGGGAATGATGAGAGCGAGCAGCCGCCACGATCAGGGCGATTGCACGCCGGAGAGTTCGCCGAACCGCTGCAGGAATCGCCGCTGCGCCGCGTGCGTCGGCCATGCCGTCAGGTGATCTTGGAGGCTTCGCGGCCTCATCTCGGGGCGGCCGAAGATCTCATCCGCCTCGCCTCGTGAGAAGCCTGCGAGTTCCGTTGCTTCCAGATACGCCGCGACCCTGTCCGCGCGCTTGATCAGGCGGGTGAGTTCCAAGGGCGGTTCGGCGGGAAGGCCGACCCGAAGATGCACGGCAGCGCGCAGACGCGCCTCCACGGCGGCATAGCCGTCGCCGATCACGGATTTCAGCGGCGTGATGACGTCGCCGATGACGTATTCCGCCGCGTCGTGAAGCAGGATCGTGAGCCGTGCCGCATCCGGCAGGCCGGGCGCGATCTCGTCCGCGATCGCCTCGACCAGGAGCGAGTGCTGCGCGACGGAGAACACATGGTCTCCGACGGTCTGGCCGTTCCAGCGCGCCACGCGTGCCAAGCCGTGCGCGATATCCTCGACCTCGATGTCGAAGGGGGATGGGTCGAGCAGGTCGAGCCGCCGGCCGGACAGCATGCGCTGCCAGGCCCGCGGCGCCCTCTCCGGCTGGCGGCTCCCTCTCACGGCCGCGCGAGCGCCTCGCAGGCGATCTGGCGGTGGCAGCCGACGAGGTGGTCGTTGATCAAGCCGCATGCCTGCATGAAGGCGTAGACGATGGTCGGGCCGCAGAACTTGAAGCCGGCCTTCTTCAAGGCGGCCGAAACCTCCTTCGAGAGTTCGTCGGCAGCCGGGATGTCGCCCCGCATCCCGCGCCGAGGCTGGAGCGGCGCGTCGCCGACATAGTTCCAGAGGAAGCGCGAGAAGGCGTCCGGGCCGCCCATCTCCAGGTATGCCCGCGCGGACAGGATCGTGCCCTCGATCTTGGCGCGGTTCCGCACGATCCCGGGATCGAGCATCAAGGCCTCGACATGCTCAGGCGTGAAGAGCGCGATCTGCTCGGGGTCGAAATCCGCAAAGGCGCGACGGAAGTTGTCGCGCTTCCGCAGGATGGTGATCCAGGACAGCCCGGCCTGGAAGCCGTCGAGGATCAGCTTCTCGTAGAGGGCCCGGCCATCGCGCTCGGGAACGCCCCATTCGGTGTCGTGATAGGCGACATAGAGCGGGTCCGTGCCGCACCACCAGCAGCGGCTGCAGCCGTCTTCATGGGAGACCAGTCCTTCGCTCATGCTGCAGGAAACCCGCTCTCGCCCGGGAACGGGAAGTGCGCCCAGGCCGGCTTCTCCAGGCGGATCGGGACGTCGCCCGCCATGATGGGTTGGCCGGCGGCGAGCGCATCCGCCACGCGGTCCAGCCTGAGCAAGGCGAGGCCGCGTTCGCCTGCAATGCTGCCTACCTTGCCGATCGGGCGTTCGCCGACCGTGACCGCCTGGCCCGACGCGGGTGGGGCGCCGTCGAACACCACGGGCACGATGCGGGTCCGGGCCGTGCCGCGATGCTGCATCCGGGAGACGACCTCCTGGCCGACATAGCAGCCCTTGTCGAAATCGACCCCGTCGAGCTGGTCCATCATGGCCTCGTGCGGAAAGGCATCACCGAGCGTGAAGTCGCGGCCGCTTTCGGGAACGCCGCACCCGACGCGGTGGGCACGGTAGGCCCCCTCGCCGTCGGCCGGAGAGCCGGCATCCATCAGGCCACCCCGCTCGACGATGGCGCGCCAGCCGAGCGCTTCCAGGCGCGGGTCGCAAGCCACGAGATGCCGCTCGCCGGTCGGCGCGGAGGTCTCGCCCCAGCCGGCCAGCGCAGCGTAGGACGCGCCGAGATTCTCGATCGTGACCTGGGCGCGCAGCTTGTATATGCTGAGACGTTTGGCGAGATCGGCGGCGTAAGCCTCTGGTACGTCGAGATAAACAGACCCTGCCTCAAGAGCGGATCCGTCGAACAGGATGAAGTCGCAGATGATCTTGCCCTGCGGCGTGAGCAGCGCACCGTAGCGCGCGCCGGCCGCCGGGACCCGATCCAGGTCGCAGGTGACGAGACGGTCGAGGAAGGATCGGGCCTCCGGACCGGAGACCTTCAGGATCGCACGATCGGACAGGTGGGCAACGGGCACGGCCAGCTCCATAAGGAGACTCGTGCCGCGGGTGTACGACCCCCGCCGCTGCCCCTCAAGGGCAGGCCGTCAATGCCTCGGGCAGATCGAGAAACCGCCCGCACGGATGCGGGCCGGCAGGCCCTCGGCATAGGCCGCGGTCTGCTCCTCGCCATAGACCTCGACGAGGTGCTTGAACGCCGCGAACAGCGCCGCCTGGACGACACAGTCGCCATCGATGCCGTCGAGTTCCGCCTCGGCAAAAGCCTCGGTCACATAGGCGAGCGCCACGCGCTTGGCCAATCCGACCTCGTCGGGCGAGGTCATGTCGTTGTCGATCATCAGGTGCCGGCTCTTGCTGCACCGGTTGTATCAGGCGGCGGCCCGGCCGCCAGTCCCGCATTTACGAAGAGGTTAACGTCAGGCGGGACATCCTCCGGAACTTGCCCCCTGTGACACGAGGGCAACGGCTCGGGCGACGATCGCCGGCAGCCCTGCCGTCGTCCGGACTGAAGCAATCTCCTCAGGCCGGAGCCAGCGAACCTCCAGCGCTTCGTCGCCGGTCTGGCCTTCGCCCGAGACCCACCGCGCGGCATGGGCAAGGATGACGAAGTGATGCTTCGTGCGCTGCTCTTCATCCCGCTCGATGACCTCGACGGGACCAACGAAGCCGACGATCTCGGCCCGGACGCCGACCTCCTCCTCCAGTTCGCGGAGCGCAGCATCCGCGAGCGTCTCGCCGGTTTCGACGAGCCCGCCCGGGAGCGTGAAGACGCCCTTGAGGGGCGGGCGTCCGCGCGCGGCCAGCAGCACCCTGCCCTCCCGAACGACGCAGACCGAGGCGGCCAGGAAGGGCCGATCCGGATAGAGGCGCGACGCCGTCACGGCCGGATGTCGGCGATTCGTCCGTCCTCCAGGCCGACGAGGATGTGCAGGTCTGATCCCGAGCCCAGTGTGGCGACTCCCGTTTCCGCCCGGGCCGGCAGCGGGATGCGCGCGACCTCGCGGATACCGTCCCTCATGGACAGGACTGCCAGGCTGCGCCGATCCTGCGTCGGGACGATGAGTTCGGGGCGACCGTCCCGATCGAGATCGGACGTGGCGGCGAGATCCTGGGCGCTGCGCCCGAAGACATGGTTGGCGTAGCCAGCTTTCTCGGCCTTCAGCGTAAGCGCGTCGCCCTCGAACGCCCAGAGCTGGACGACGCCATCGGCGTGAGGCTTGCGCACGATTGCGATCTGCGGGCGCCCCGTCCCGAGGAAGTCTGCGACGGCGGCGGGATTCAACCAGGTGTTCGGTTCTCCGGCAGGCGGCGTCTCGGCTACGACCTGCCACGTCCCACCCCGCCGCCCGATCACCGCCAGCGCCGAGCCCTGCCCCGTATAGGTTTTCACCGTCACGATTTCGGGCGGCCCTTCTCGCCCGAGCTGCGCGAGGCGGGGCTCGCGGTCCTCGAATACGGCATCCGGGCCTGCCTCGACGCGCGAGACCTCGACCGGCACGCGCTGTGCCCCGGCAGCGATCTGAACCGGGCGTCGCTCCGAGATGGAGACGCTCTTGGCGTGAACGGAAGCACCGAGCGCTTCGTGCGGGTATTCGCGGGTCGGGTCGGTCAGGCTCGCCGTGATCGGACCGGCAGCCTCGACCCGGGAAGCCGGAATGGCACCTCGCTCCGTCTCTGCAGTCGTGAGATCCGCCGCCCCGGCGCCGAGCTGGATGGCCCGCACTTCGCCGCCCGCAAGCGTCAGCACCGCCCCACCCCGGTCACCCCAGACGACGGTGAGCGGCTTGTCCTTCAGGGACGCGTCCGACCTCAGTGGCGCGAGCGAGGGCGCGACAGCCGCAACGCGCGTCCCGGGCCCGCGAAACTCCCGCACCTCGAACGGAAGCTGCAGGATCGAGACTTTCGGCTCGGCAGAGGCCGAAAGCATCGAGCCGAACGTGAGCCCCGTCGCGCAGAGCAGCCGGGCCAGGACCGAGCCGGCCATCAAACGTGCTGCCCGCCGTTGATGTGGAGCTCAGCGCCGTTCACGTAGGACGAAGCCTCGGTGCACAGGAAGTAGATCGACTTCGCCACCTCGTCGGTGGTGCCGAGGCGACGAAGAGGGATCGTCTCCACGATCTTCTCCGTCCCGGGCGACAGGATCGACGTGTCGATCTCACCCGGCGAGATCGCGTTCACGCGCACGCCCAGCGGCCCGAAGTCGGACGCCATCTCCCGCGTGAGCGCGGCCAGCGCGGCCTTCGACGTGGCATAGGCCGCACCTGCGAAGGGATGAACGCGGGAGCCCGCGATCGAGGTCACGTTGACGATCGATCCGCGAGCCCGCGCGAGCTCGTCGCAAAGGCCCCGAGCCAGCATGATCGGCGCGAAGAAGTTGACCTGGAACACGTGCAGCCAATCGGCATGCGGCGTGTCGAGGCCGGAGAGCCGCTTCCCGCCCGGCCCCTTGGGGGAGACCCCCGCGTTGTTGACGAGTGCGTGCAGCATGCCGCCTTCCGGCACCAGCCGCTCCTTGATGTCGGCAATCGCACGGCGGGTATCGTCCGGATCGGCGAGGTCGACATTGAGGTGGTCCTCCGGACCCGCCTCCCACGGGCAATCCTCGGGAAAGGCGTGCCGCGAGCAGGTGATGACGCGCCAGCCTGCGGCCTGAAACCGCTTCACGGTCGCATGACCGATCCCCCGGCTTGCGCCGGTAAGCAACATGACGCGACGGCCTTGGTTCTGGCGCTCGGGCAATGGCTGGCCTGTCGTGGAAGAGAATTCGGGCAGGATTCTACCCGGCCGGCGGACGAGCGTCCATGCGGCGCGGCCGACGCAGGCTCATTCCCGCCAGACCTGTTCTTCGGACCAGCCGAGCGCAGCGAATTCGGCTGCCCTGAGAGGCGCCTCGCCCAGCGAGAAGAACTCGTCCAGCTGGGGCGGGGCGGCGCTCGTCGCGCTCAGCATCGCGTGCGCCTGCCCGCGGTGATGCACCTGGTGCTGAAACAGGTGCAGCAGCAGCCGGTCGGCTCGCTCCCGCTGGATCCGCTCGCCCCTGTGCACCTGGACGATCGTGTCGGGCGTTGCCTCGTCCATGGCCTCGCACCAGGCGATCAGTCGCCGATCCACCGCGGCCTGGGCAGGGGCAAGCTCGCGCATGGTCGAGCAAGGCGCTTGGTCGGCGAAGGCCGCCGGCCCGAGTGTCCCCCCTTCGAGGGCATCGACGTAGAACCAGTCGATCACCAGGATGTGGTTCAGCGTGAGCTTGATCGAGGGAAAGAAGCCGGAGCGCGGCGCCTCCAACTCGGCCTGCGTCAGGGCCGAACAGGCCTGGTGCAGCCGGTGGTTGGCCCACGCATTGTTGTAGGCCATCGCGCGCAATGACTGCAGGAGCGATGCGCCCATGTTCCGCTCCCGTCAGAGCCACCGTTTCCAGCGGAAGAAGAAGTACGGCATCACGGCCGCGAACACCATCAGGAGCAGCGCCAGCGGGTATCCCACCGCCCAATTGAGTTCGGGAATGTGCCTGAAGTTCATCCCATAGATCGAGGCGATGAGGGTCGGCGGCATGAAGACCACCGCCATGACCGAGAACAGCTTGATGATGTTGTTCTGCTCGAGGTTCACGAGGCCGAGCGTCGCGTCGAGCAGGAACTGGATCTTGTTGGCCTGGAAGGTGGCGTGTTCCTCAAGCGACTGGAGGTCGCGCAGGACGGTTCGCATCTTGTCGCGAAGCTCCTTCTCGACCTTGGCGGCGCGGTAATCGGCCGTGACGAAGAGGAGCATGCGCTCGATCGAGACGAGGCTCTCGCGCTGCTTGGAAATGAGGTCGCCCGTCTTGCCCAGCGCGCGGAGCTGCGACTGGTACTCGGCGTTGCGTCGGCCGGGATCCGTATTCGTGGCGAAGATCGCATTCGAGAGGCTGTCGACCCGCTCGCCGGCCAATTGAAGGATGTCGGCCGACCGATCGAGGATCGTCTCCAGGAGGCCCGCCAGGACCTCCTCGCCCGACTTCCCGAGGCCGGACACCCGCGCGACCTTGTGCGCGAACATCTGGAAGGCGCGGGGCTGCTCGTAGCGCACCGTGATGAGCGTCGAATCCTTAACGATGAAGCTGACGGCCGTGAGGATCGGGTCGTCCTCGTCGGCGCGGCAGAGGAGGCGCGCCGTCAGGTAGCGGGCGCCATGCTCGGCATAAAGGATCTCGGACGGCTCGATGTCGGCCTGGTCCTCGCGGGTCGGCACCTCGATCCCGAGGAAACGTTCGACCTTGTTGTCCTCCTCCCGGGTCGGCGACACGAGATCGATCCAGAGGGACCCCGAAGGGATCGGCTCGGCCGGGTCCAGGATGCGGCGCTCGACCAGGGTTCCAGGCCAGGCATCCGGCCCGGGCGGCAGATGGACGAAGATCATCGAGGCGTGTGCCGGCTGTCGAGGCGGTCAGCTGGCAAGTGCGAGCCGGGCGTCAGCCCCGAAATCGCCGCCTGTCATGACGGCCTCCTCCAGCCCCCCCGACGCGACAGCAAGATTCTCAGCGAAGAACCGGCAGAGTGCGATCCGCCCGGGCTGGGCGGGATCGTTGTCGCCCGCCTGGATGGCCGCCTGCGCGGCAAGCGCTTCCTCCGCCAGGGCCACGCCGCCGCGAGCGAGGCCGAAGAGCCGCAGATAGGGCGTCGCCGCCGCGAGGGCCCTGTCCTGCTCGCCCGAGCCGAGCGCCGCGAGGATGTAGCTCGAGGCACGATCGAGGCTCTCGACCGCGGCCCGCAGGCGCGGCGCCGTGAGGCCGAAGCCCGGTCCGCCCTTCTGGGTCACGCGTCGCAGCACGGACCACATGCCGGCAATCTCGGCCCGAACCGCCTCACCCGCGGAGAGCGGCAGCTTGCGAGCGACCAGGTCGATCGCCTGGATCCCGTTCGTGCCCTCGTAGATCGCCAGGATACGCGCATCGCGAAGATGCTGTGCAGCGCCCGTCTCCTCGATGAAGCCCATTCCGCCGTGAACCTGGACGCCGATCGACGCGACCTCGATGCCGATGTCGGTGGAGAACGCCTTCGCGATCGGCGTCAGGAGCGAGGCGCGCTCCGCCGCGCGCCTCCGCCCCTCCGGGTCGGGGCAGAGCCGGGCACGATCGAGCGCGGCCGCCGTGAGATAGCAGATCGCCCGCGAGGCGGCGGTGTAGCCCTTCATCGTGAGAAGCATCCGCTGCACGTCGGAATGCTCGATGATCGGGCTCATGCCCTCTCCGTTCCAACCCGCGGCCTTGCCCTGCCTGCGCTCGGACGCATAGGCGAGAGCCGCCTGGTAGGCCCGCTCCGCGATCGCGACGCCCTGCAGGCCGACATTCAGGCGGGCGTTGTTCATCATCGTGAACATGCAGGCGAGGCCGCGATTCTCCTCGCCAATCAGCCAGCCGATGGCGCCGCCATGGTCGCCATACGTCATCGTGCAGGTCGGGGAACCGTGGATGCCGAGCTTGTGCTCGACTCCCGAGCAGCGAAGATCGTTGTGCGTTCCGTCCGGGAGGATCTTGGGGACCAGGAACAGCGATATGCCGCGGGTCCCGGGCGGAGCGTCGGGCAGCCGCGCGAGCACGAGGTGGACGATGTTGTCCGTCAGGTCGTGCTCGCCATAGGTGATGAAGATCTTGGTGCCGGTGATGCGGTAGGTCCCGTCGCCGACCCGCTCCGCTCGCGTGCGGAGCACGGCGAGGTCGGATCCGGCCTGCGGCTCCGTCAGGTTCATGGTCCCGGTCCATTCGCCCGATACGAGCTTGCCGAGGTAGCGCTCCTTGAGCTCGGGCGAGCCGTGCTTCTCCACCGCCTCGACGGCGCCCATGGTCAGCAGCGGGCCGAGCCCGAAGGCCATCGCGGCCGAGTTCCACATCTCGGAGCAGGCGGCGGCCACCAGGGTCGGAAGGCCCTGGCCGCCATATTCCTCCGGGCCGGGCAGTGCGTTCCAGCCGCCGGCCGTCCAGGCCGTGTAGGCCTCCTTCCAGCCCGGCGGCATGGTGACCACGCCGTCCTTGAGCGGCGTGCCATGCTGATCACCGACGCGGTTCAGGGGCGCCACGACCTCGGCCGCGAACCGACCTGCCTCTTCCAGCACGCTCTCGACGAGGTCTGTGGTCAGGTCCCCGTAGAAGCCCTCCGCCACGGCGGCATCGAGCCCAGCCACGTGCCGCATCACAAAGGCCATCTCGGCCACAGGCGCACGATAGCTCATGCCCATCTCCCCCGCTCAGTTGACGTTGCGGACGCACTCGCCTAGCGCCCGCCAATGACGGGCGGATTGATGTGACGTGAGCGCGACCGCGTCAATGACGGGCGAGGCTTCTTCGCGTGCGACGGAGCGGCTCGGACCGGGACAGGCCGATATCGAACGCGCTGCCGCGATCCTCGCGGCCGGGGGCCTGGTCGCCTTCCCGACGGAGACCGTCTACGGGCTCGGGGCGGACGGGCGCAGCGCCCGCGCGGTGGCCAGCCTCTATGCCGCCAAGGAGCGACCGCGGTTCAATCCGCTCATCGCTCACCTGCCGAGCGCGGAGGCTGCAAAGTGCGAGGGCCTCTTCGACGACGATGCGCGGCGGCTCGCGGAAGCGTTCTGGCCGGGGCCGCTCACGCTCGTCGTTCCCGTCTCGCCGGCCTGCACAGTCTCGGACCTTGCCCGCGCCGGGCTCGATAGCGTGGCATTGAGGGTCCCGGCCCATCCGGTCGCGAGCGCCCTGCTCAAGGCGTGCGGCTTCCCGGTCGTTGCGCCATCGGCCAACCGAAGCGGCCGCGTCAGCCCAACCGAGGCGGCGCACGTGCTGGAGGACCTCTCCGGGCGAATCGATGCGGTCGTGGATGGCGGCCCAACGCGTGTCGGGGTCGAATCCACGATTGTCGCCTGCCTTGATCGCCGGCCTCGCCTGCTTCGCCCGGGTGGCGTCTCACGCGAGGCAATCGAGGAGGTTCTCGGCCGTCGTCTCGACGAGGCAGGCGAAGCGGGCGGAAAACCCATAGCGCCTGGAGCGCTCGCCTCGCACTACGCCCCACGGGCCCAGGTTCGCCTGAACGCGACGCAGCTGCGCCCGGGCGAGGCTGCGCTGTCCTTCGGCCCAGATATTCCTGGAGACGCGGCCGCGCGCCTGAACCTCAGCCCAGCAGGCGACCTCGCCGAAGCCGCCGCGAACCTCTTCGGCTACCTCCGGCGGCTGGACGGCGCCGGACCGGCCACGATCGCGGCAGCGCCCATCCCGGATTCCGGGCTTGGCGAAGCGATCAACGATCGGTTGCGGCGGGCGGCGGC
Organism: Pseudomonadota bacterium; assembly: GCA_023423995.1. GTDB lineage: Bacteria > Pseudomonadota > Alphaproteobacteria > Rhizobiales > Beijerinckiaceae > Enterovirga. Next base: position 21,606 of record JAFAEL010000021.1, read on the forward strand.
AGAGCGGCCCTAGCCGACCTCCACCACGATCCGGCCGCGGACCTTGCCATCGATGATGTCGCGGCCGGCCTCGATCACGTCGTCGAGCTTGATCGTCCGGGTCATGCTCGAGAGCTTTTCGCGATCGAGTTCGCGGGCGAGGCGGTTCCAGGCCTCCTGGCGAAGGGCCTTCGGCGCCATCACCGAATCGATCCCGAGGAGCGCGACGCCGCGGAGGATGAACGGGGCCACTGAGGCCGGAAGGTCCATCCCGCCCGCAAGGCCGCAGGCCGCGACCGCCCCGCCATATTTCGTCATGGAGAGCATGTTGGCCAGGGTCGTCGAGCCGACCGTGTCGATCCCTGCCGCCCAGCGCTCCTTGCCGAGCGGCCGCCCCTTTCCGGCGAGTTCGTCCCGTGGAATGATCTCGGCCGCGCCGAGGCTCTTCAGATATGCTTCCTCGCTCGTCCGGCCGGTGGATGCGATGACGTGCCATCCGGCCGTGGCCAGCAGCGCGATCGCGACGGAGCCGACGCCGCCGGCCGCTCCCGACACGACGGCCGGTCCCCGATCCGGCGACAATCCATGCCGCTCGAGCGCCATGAGCGAGAGCATCGCCGTATAGCCGGCGGTTCCGATCGCCATGGCTTCAGCAGGCGACATCCCGTCGGGCAGCTTGACCAGCCAGTCACCCTTGACCCGCGAGCGCTCGGCATAGGCGCCCAGATGCGTCTCGCCGGTCCCCCAGCCGTTGAGGAGAACGGCATCGCCGGGCTTGAACTCCGGGTGGGTGGAGACCTCGACGGTGCCGGCGAAATCGATGCCGGGTATCATCGGGAAGCGGCGCACGACCGGAGCTTTCCCGGTGAGCGCGAGCCCGTCCTTGTAGTTGACGGTCGAGTGGCTGACCCGGACGGTCACGTCGCCGTCCATCAGGTCGGCTTCGGTGAACTCGCGGAGGACGGGGGCGGCGGCGCCAGCCTCCGTCTTGTCGATCACGACGGCTTTGAACGATGCCATGCGGCTCCTCCCGTTTGAAAGCTGGAAGGAGCCGCCGGGCCGGGTTCTGTCAACCCGGCTCGGCCGCCTACATCTTCAGGTGGAAGCTCCGCATATAGGCCTGAAACCAGCGCTGCGCGTCCCCGAGGAACGCGGCGACGTAGCCTTGGCCGTAGGGCGAGTAGTCGAAGATGCAGAAGATCGCGAAGGCGATCGCGATAGCCGTCAACGGACGGCTTGAACTTCCCGTAGAACGGACCCGCCTGTCAGCCACGCGCTGCTCGATACGCATTCCGAAGGACATGGGATTCACTCAAATGCTTCCGCACGCGAGGAAGCAGTTTGTCCCTGCCGCGTGAAGGATGGCTTAAGCACATCGTCGAGAAACGGCAGCAACTGCGGAATTCCGGCACGCCCCCCGGCGCGGCGCTCATGCCGCGCCGCCAAGCTCGGGCACCCGAAATGGCGACAGGTCCAGCCGCGACCGCCCCTCGAGCGTATGCTCGGCGACGGCCTCTCCGATCGCGGCCGAATGCTTGAAGCCATGGCCGGAGCAGGCCGACACGATCGTGAGCCGGTCGTTCTCCGGATGCGCGTCGATGACGAAGCGGCTGTCCGGGGCGAGCGTGTAGAGGCACGTCTTGGACTTGAGGCAGCGCTCCGTAACGCCGCGCAAGCGACCCCTGACGTGCTTGTCGTAGGTGAAAGCCGTCTCGACGGAGGCGACGGTGCGGTCGATCTCGTCGGGCGAGCCGAGCGTTCGCTCATAGGTTTCGGTGGCGACCTTCAGCCCCTCGGTTCCGGGCGGGATGGGGAAGCCGTAGGACTGGTCGCCCTCGCTGCCGTGCATCCAGATGAAGACGGGGAACCGCCCGGGCGTGTATTGCGCCGGGTCCTCGGCCTCGAACCAGTTCAGCACCTGGCGATGGATCGACATATGGCCGAGCGGACTCACGGCGAGGCCGGGGTTCCAGGCGCCGGCCGAAAGGATCGCCCTCCCCGCCTCGTAGACGCCATGGTCTGTCTCGACCCGCACACCTGAACCTGACGAGGAGATCGCCGTGACGATCTCGCCCGTGCGGATGGAAGCTCCCGCCTGCGCGGCGAGGCGGAGTTGCGCCGCGATGCAGCGCTCGGGGTACACGAAGCCTGCGCCCGGCTCGAAATAGGCGTGTTCGTCGCCCTCCAGGACGAATTGCGGGAAGCGCGCCCCGACCTCCTCGGCCGACAGGACCTCGTGCGGGATGTTGTAGCGCTGGGCTGCGGCAACCGTCTGGTCGAGGAACCCGGCCTTCTTGGGGTGGCTGGAGCGGGCTCCGGACAGGACGAGGCCGCCGCACTGGACAAGCAGTTCCTCGCCGGTCTCGGCCTCGATCTCGCGCCAGATCTCGTGCGCCCGCTTCACGAGCGGGACGTAGCACTCGCCCTCGCCGATCGCCTCGCGGGTGATGCGCGTCTCGCCATGGCTCGAACCGTGCTCGTGCGGCGGCGAGAACCTGTCGATGCCGATGACCTTCGCGCCTCGGCGGGCAAGCTGGAGAGCGGCCGCGCTACCCATCGCGCCCAGCCCGATTACGATCGCATCAGCCACCATCATGGCCATCAAACCTCTGCAGGCGGGCTCGGCGAGACGATCTCCCGCCGGCCGGATCGCGCTCCGGCTTCCCGCGCACACTTAGCCACATGCGCCTCCCGGTTCACGACCTGCAAGTTCGGCGCGCCCCAGAAGGCCAGGAGGGACGGCCAAGGCTCGTCCCGACGATCGCGCCAGACGCTGAAAAGCGGGACCCGGTGGTCCACTTCGGCGGATTTCAGCAGGCGCTTGCCTCCCTCCAGGCAGCGTCGTCCCTGGCGTCGCTTCAGGACCTGCACGTGATCGCTGGGATCGCACCAGAACCGCCAGGCCGCGACGCAGGCCGCATGCCAGGTCGCGTTCCGGTTGACCTTGCCCTCCCCCCAGAGATCACGATGCCAGCCGAGCCGGAACACCGGCTGTCCGCAGATGCAGCAATGGCCTGGACCGCGGCTGAAAAGCTGCTCCCGAAATGGAGCAGGCGGGGTCCGGAAGCTTAGCGAACGGGCGGTGCCGCCGGCCCCGTCGAGGCGCCAGGTCCAGCCTTCCGGCGAGCCGCTCCGCACGGCGAGCGCGCGAGCGAGGCGATCCGCCCGAAGAGGATGGGCTCGCCAATAGCCTTCGATCGCGCGGCGAGGCGTGGGCGGAATGAAGGGTCGGGACAAGGCATGCGCCAGCACCGCGCCTGGGAAGATCGCCGGCATGGCGCGCCGGAGGCGTTCGAGCGACTTCCGGTTCCGCTCCTCGCGAAATGCGCTCACGGACTGATGCTCGGCCGAATCATGCCGGGATGATCGGCCATCGAGGTATCCGGACGGTTAGGCTCGGCTGGGCTGAGGGAAGCGGAGAAGCACGACGGCGGAGGCCGTCACGATGAAGGCCAGGCCCAGCAGGTCGCCCATTGTCGGGTGTTCCCCGAGGAGCAGCGTGGCACCGAGCACGCCGATTGCGGGAACGAGGAGCGAGCCGATCGCGGCGACGCCGGTCGGCAGGCTCTCGAGGATCATGAACCAGATGGCGGTCGCGGCCGCCTGGGCCAGAATGGCGTGATAGGCGAACGCCCAAAGCGTCCTTGGCTGAAGCGCGCGCAGTTCCGGCATTCCCTCGAAGATCAGCATCCCGATGAGCGTAACGGGGAGGGCGAGAAGCAGCTGCCACCAGGCGATCGTGATCGCGCCGGCATCGATCGGAAACCGCTTCAGCAAGACGCTGCCGCCTGCCCAGACGATTCCGGACATCACCGCGTAGACGAGCCCCATCGAGAACTGGCCGGCCACCACGATCGGCCAGCCGAGGGCAAGGAGGCCTGCGATCCCGAGCGCCAGCCCGATGCCGCGACGAAGATCGAGCCGCTCGCCGAGCACGATCCTGGCGAGGATCACGGCCCAGATCGGCATGGTATAGGAGAGGACGGCGCTCCGGGTGGTGCTGGCGGAGAGCTGCGCGAAGGCGCTGAACAGGTTGTAGCAGGTGATCGACAGGAAGCCGACGGCCACCACGCGCCACCAATGCTTCCGGGGGATGTGGAGCGACCGCCCCTTCAGCAACATGAAGCCGAGCAGGGCCGCAGTTCCGGCCGCGAAGCCGAGGAAGCGAAGGGTCCAGGGCGAGATCTCGTCGAGGCAGATCCGGACGGCGACCCAGTTCAGCCCCCAAAGGAGCCCGAGAACCGGGACGAGCGCAGCCGTGCCGGACTCGATCTCGCGCGGGCCTGAGCGGGCTACTTCCACAGCCATGCCGCACCGCGAACGCCGGACGAATCGCCGTGGCGGTGCTTCAGGACCGGAGTCGTGAAGGTGTCCGAGAAAACATGTGGCTCGATGCGCCTCGGCAGATCTTCATAGAGCTCATCGAGGTTCGACATTCCGCCACCGAGGACGATGACGTCCGGATCGAGCAGGTTCACGACCGCGGCAATGCCACGTCCCAGCCGGTCGAGATAGGCCTCGTAGGTGGCTCGCGCGGCCGGATCCCCGGCGCGCATCAGCTCCGCGATCTCCGGCCCAGGGAGTTGCCGGCCGGTCCGCTCCCGGAAGTCGCGCTCGAAACCCGTGCCCGACACGAAGGTCTCGTTGCAGCCGTGGCGACCGCAATAGCAGAGCGGCCCCGGGCGCTCGTCGTCGGCAGGCCGGGGAAGCGGGTTGTGGCCCCATTCTCCGGCGATGCGGTTGCGCCCGCCCATCGCGCGACCGTCGATGGCAATGCCCGATCCCGCTCCGGTTCCCAGGATCACGCCCCAGACAACCGATGCGCCCGCGCCTGCCCCGTCGACGGCCTCCGATACCGCGAAGCAGTTTGCGTCGTTCTCGACGCGAACCTCGCGCCCGAGCGCCCGCTCCAAATCCTTGTCGAGAGGTCGGCCGATATTCCAGGTGGAATTCGCATTCATGATGAGGCCGGTTCGGGGTGAGATCGCACCCGGCACTCCGACCCCGACCGTGCCGCGTCGGCCGAGGGTCGCCTCGATCCCGGCGACGAGATCGGACGTCGCCGCGATGCAGCCGTGGTAGTCACCTTTCGGCGTCGGGACCCGGCGGCGTCCGAGCACCTCGCCCTCGCGGGAAAGCGCGATGGCCTCGATCTTCGTGCCGCCCCAGTCGACGCCGATCAGCATGGGTCAGGCCGCCATCACCTTCAGCGCGGTCTCGACCTCGCGAGAGCGGCGGAGCCGCCGGAAGGTCTCCGCAAGATGCGGCTTCTCGGCGATCTGCCGCGCGTGGAGCCGGCTGACTTCCGCGGCGAGACGCCCTCCCCGACCCAGAATCTCGTCCGCAAACTCGGCCATCCGCAGATTGGGCCAGGCCTGCGGCCGGATCGCCACGAGCCGGGCCAGGATCGCGGCCTCATCCTCGTTCGGATAGGCCTGGGCGAGCAGCATCGTCATGGCCGCGGTCGAGCGCGAGATGCCCATGTGGCAATGGACGAGCAGGTGCCCCTCGTCCCGCTGGTGAGCATCGGCTGCGAGGTCCTCCGCGAAGGCCAGGATGCGCTCGACATGCTCCCGCTCCGGTAGGATCTGCCCGGGGATCGGCTCGATGATGTCGTGGAAGCGAAGCGTCAGCCGATGGTGGCGCTCCCAGGCTCCGAAGCCCTCCGGGTCGGGCCAGGCGGGGTCCAGGATCGAGAGGACATGCGTGACCCGGCTTTGCGCATGCCCATCGAGTTCGTCGAGGCCACAAACCGTCAGAAGGGATATGCGCGCGCGTTCCATGAACCCGCTGTACCGGATTCCGCCGGCCGGACCTACCCGTCCTTCAGCACCGGACGGGCCACCGCAGCAGATGGTCGGCCGGCAGACCCAGCCGCATGCAGGCCTGCGCGGCCGGCGACGACGGGAGAAGGGTCCGGTCAGCCACTCTTGCCGCGGCCTGGAGCAACGCACGCTCACCGGAGCGCAGGCCATGCTGCGGGCCAAGCCCGAGGCGGTCCCGTACCCGGATGGGCGTCAGGTCGATTGCGGCGTGCACGAGAGGGGCCTGAACGAGGCGCAGCGGTCCGGGGAGGATCGGGGTGCTGCGCATGATGTCGAGGAATTCGAAGACGATGGGCGAGGCTTCGAGGCTTCCCTCCATGGAGGCGAGAAGCGACTCCCACTCCGTCGGGGAGCGCGGGGCTTCGAGCGCCCCGTACAGCCGCGCTGCCGGAGCGCCTTCGCGGTAGAACGCGTCACACTCGCCGGGCGCGAGCGGACGGGCGAAGCGGTGATATGCCTCGGCAAAGCCGAAAGCCGCGGTGGCCTGAACCCAGGCCAGCAGCCGAGGATCGTTCGCCCGGTAGACGTCGCCAGCCGGCGTGGTGCCGGTCACGCGGTCATGAGCCCGCACGACGCCGGTGATCATCGCCTCGGCCCGGCTTCGCGCGCCATAGACCGTGATCATCGCGGCGAGCCCCGTCCGCTGCAGTCGCAGGAGCGGATCGCGCCGAAAGGAGGAGTGCTCCCAGACGCCGGATCGGACCGAAGGCTCGGCGAGTTCGAGGATCACGGCCGCCACGCCGCCGATGAAGACCGTGACGCTGTTCTTGAAGACTCGCCAGGAGACGGAATCCGGGCCGACGAGAGCCGGCTCCCCGCGAGGGGCCGAGAAATCAAAGCGAGGACCGCCCTCCGGCTGCATCAGGCGTGCAGCGAGGCGGTCCGCCAGTTTCACGGGCGTGTAGGGGAAAGAGCTCGGTCCGAAGAAGGTCGCGGCACCCATGTTCCGTAGTTGGGGCGCCCTCCCCGGCCTCGCCAGCTCAGCCCTTGGTGCCGGCCGTGATCGGCTCCTGGTAGGCGAGGCCCATGTCCCAGGGGAAGTAGATCCAGGTGTCCTGACTCACCTCGGTTACGAAGGTGTCGATCACCGGACGCCCGGCGGGCTTGGCATAGATCGCCGCAAAATGCGCCTTCGGCAGCATGTTGCGCACGATCTGGGCGGTCTTTCCCGTATCCGTCAGGTCGTCGATCACGAGGATCCCCTCGCCGTCGGGCGAGAGCCCCGTCACGCTTTCCGCAATGCCCTTGAGAACGACCAGTTCGCCCTGGCTCTTGTAGTCGTGATAGCTCGCCACGCAGACGGTCTCGATCAGCCGGACGTCCAGTTCCCGGGCCACCACGGCAGCCGGAACCAGGCCGCCTCGCGTGATGCAGACGATGGCCTTGAACGGCCCAGCCCCGGCCAGACGCCAGGCGAGAGCGCGGGCATCGCGATGGAACTGGTCCCAGGACACCGGAAAGGCCTTCTGCGAAGGGTTTGCCATACGTACTCCAGACCTCCTGCTCGCGGGAGGTGCTCTTAGCCCCCCGGACGGAGCTTGTCATTCAGCCCCCATGCAGGCGCCGCGTGTCAGTCTCCGGACCGTACCGCTGGACAGGCCGTAGGTTGACGGAGCAGGCGGTGCTGGAGCGAGGCCGGGCGAACGCCCGAGCTGGAGTGATGTGCCGATGTGGCTGATCCGCCTTTACGTCCGCGTCCTCGGCCAACTCGGTTCCGACCTCCGGCTCGGGGCGATCCTGGCCCTGGCGAATATCGGCCTCGCCATCGCGGCCTTTGCCGAGCCCATCCTCTTCGGCCGCATCATCGACCGGCTGACGCAAGGCGTATCGGGCGGCGCACCCGTGACGTTCTCGTCCCTGCTGCCCCTCCTGGGTGCATGGATTGCGTTCGGGTTGTTCACGATCGGGGCGGGCGTGCTCGTCGCGCTGCATGCCGATCGGCTGTCTCACCGGCGGCGGCTCGCCACCATGGCGAAGTACTTCGAGCACGTGCTCGAGTTGCCCCTCGCCTTCCATACCTCCACCCATTCGGGCCGCGTGCTCAAGGTGATGCTGGAAGGCTCGAACGGCATGGCCTGGCTGTGGCTCGGCTTCTTCCGCGACCATCTCGCGGCCATCGTGGCTCTCACGATCCTCCTGCCGCTCACCGTCTTTCTGAACTGGCGGCTGGGTCTGCTGCTCGTCGTGCTCGTCGGCGTCTTCACCGTTCTGACGGCCATCGTCCTGCGCAAGACGGAGACGCTGCAGGGCCGCGTCGAGCAGTACCACTCGAGCCTCGCCGAGCGCGCCTCCGATGCGCTCGGAAACGTGCCCGTGATCCAGTCCTTCACGCGCACGAAAGCGGAGACTGGCGCGCTCCGGAACATCATCGGGGAACTGCTGGCGGCTCAGACGCCGGTGCTCTCCTGGTGGGCGCTCGCCTCCATCGCGACCCGCGCCTCGGCAACGCTCACGGTGACGGCCATCTTCATGCTGGGGACGTGGCTGCACCTGCGCGGCCTCGCCTCCATCGGCGATGTCGTCATGTTCATGTCCATCGCCACCATGCTGATCGGCCGCCTGGAGCAGGTCGTCTCCTTCGTGAACCAGCTATTCCTCCAGGCGCCCAAGATGGCGGAGTTCTTCGAGATCCTCGACACTGCACCGGCCGTTCACGACCGGCCGCAGGCGAAGAACATCGACCGGCTGCGGGGCCGGGTCGAATTTGACAAGGTGTCCTTCTCGTACGACGGAAAGCGGACCGCGATCGCCGATGTCACCTTCTCCGTCGAGCCGGGCGAGACGGTTGCGCTCGTCGGCTCGACGGGCTCGGGCAAGTCCACGACGCTCGGCCTCCTCCACCGCGCCTTCGACCCCCAATCCGGCGCCATCCGCATCGATGGCGAGGACATCCGCGACCTCTCCCTTGCCTCACTCAGGCGGAATATCGGCGTCGTCTTCCAGGAGCCGATGCTCTTCGCGCGCTCCATCCGGGAGAACCTGCTCGTCGGCCGGCCCGACGCGACGGAGGACGAAATGCGTGTGGCGCTCGATCGGGCGCAGGCGCTCGAGTTCATCCAGCGTCAGCCCGAGGGGCTGGACTCGGTTATCGGCGAGCGGGGCCGGTCACTGTCCGGTGGCGAGCGGCAGCGGCTGTCGATCGCCCGTGCCCTGCTCAAGAACCCGCCGATCCTGATCCTCGACGAGGCGACGAGCGCGCTGGATGCCGCGACCGAGCGGAAGCTGCAGATCGCCCTCGAAGAGGTCATGAAGGGGCGCACCACCTTCGTGATCGCGCACCGCCTCGCGACGATCCGCAACGCCGACCGCATCCTCGTCTTCGATGCTGGCCGGATCGTCGAATCGGGAAGCTTCGACGAGCTGGTTACGAAGGGAGGCCGCTTCGCCGAGCTGGCGCGGGCCCAGTTCATGGCGGGCGACGCCAAGCCGGTCGGCGCGGCACCGCGTCCCTCCCTGTCCCTCGTGAGCGGCGGCTGACGCCTTTCGGCGGCCTCCCTCTTCGGAGAGCGCCGCCCCCGATTGCGAAGGAACTTACGATCACGCATCCTGGCCGGAAGCGCGGGAGCCCTTCTTGTCTCGGAACGTCTGTCAGGCAGCCGTCATTGAGACCAGCTAGTTCCCGCGCCGAGCTGCGGCGCTTCACGGACCAGGTATGAGCACGAGCTTCTTCCAGGACATGCTCGGCGAGATCGCCGAGCGAGGCCGCAGCCTCCTCGAGAGATCCTCCGTCGTTCCGGCGATCTCGCGGGTCGGGTGGCGAAATCCGCAGCGTTCGGCCAGCATCGCCGAGCTTTCCCACGCCCTCCTGTCGGGCCGGGGCGAGGCCTCGGGCGTCGCCATCGCCAAGCAGGTTCTCGACCTCTATGCCGGCCTCTCGGCAGAGGAACGGACCGGCTTCTTCAGCCTGCTCGCACGCGAGTTCGCGCCGGATCCGGAGAAGGTGCGGGCGGCCTGGGCGGATTACGATTCCGCCCAGAGCTCGGCGACGCTTCACGCGCTGCTGCGAGCGGTCGAGCCGCCGCGCCAGGAACTGTTCCGGCGGCTGAACCTCGCGCCCGGCGGGACACGCGCGCTCGTTGCTATGCGCCAGGCCCTCCTGGAAGAGGTCGGCCGGCACGAGGAATTCGCCAGCGTCGCCGACGACCTCGAGCATCTGTTCTATTCCTGGTTTAATCGCGGCTTCCTGATGATGCAGCGCATCACCTGGTCGACCCCGGCCGACATCCTCGAGCGCATCATCCGCTACGAGGCCGTCCACACGATCCAGGGCTGGGACGATCTCCGCCGCCGGGTGCAGCCGCCGGACCGCCGCTGCTACGCCTTCTTCCACCCCTCGCTCATCGACGAGCCGCTCATCTTCGTGGAGGTGGCGCTCACGCGCGAGATCCCGGGATCGATCCAGGAGGTGCTGGCGGATGGGCGCGAGACATTGCCGCCGGAGAGGGCGACGACCGCGGTCTTCTATTCCATCAGCAACTGCCAGCCGGGCCTACGCGGGATCTCCTTCGGCAATTTCCTGATCAAGCAGGTCGTCGAGGACCTCTGCCGCGACATCCCGTCCCTGAAGACCTTCGTCACCCTCTCGCCGGTGCCGGGCTTCGGCCGGTGGCTCGGCCGCGTCGCAGCCGACCCCGAGGCGGCGGGGCTCCCGGGCTTCGACGCCTCCCCGCTTACTCTCCTCGAGGAGCCCGATTGGCACCTCGACGCGGCGCATGTGGCGGCGCTCCGTCCGGTGATCATCGGCCTCGCCTCGGCCTATTTCCTGCGGATCAAGGGCGGCAAAGGACAGCCAATCGATCCCGTCGCGCGTTTCCATCTCGGCAACGGCGCCCGCCTGGAGCGGCTCAATTGGCTGGGCGACACCTCGCCGAAGGGTCTGCGCGAGAGCGCCGGCCTGATGGTCAACTACCTCTACGACCTCGGCACCATCGAGGCCCATCACGAGGCCTACGCGAACCAGGGAACGGTCGCGGCATCCGGTCCCGTCCAGCGGCAGCTGCGGGATTTCGAGGCGGGCGTGCTCGAGGGGCGGGTCGCGGTCTAGCCGCCCGCCTCCAGCATCCGGGCGAGCGCGGGCGAGAGCCCCACGCTCGCGACTGTCGGCGTGGCGGCGAGAGAGCCGGCCGTCGGCTTGGCGGCGTGGAGGCCGGCTGCCGCCAGCGCGGCCCGGAGACCAGCCTCCAGCGAGCAGATCACGGGAACCGGAACTTGCGGCGCGATGCGCTCGGCAAGGCCGGCCAGGCCCGCGCCCCCAAGGATCACTGCCTCCGCGCCGTCCTCCAGCGCACAAGCGCGGCAGTTCTCCGCCAGCATCGCCAGCGCCCGTTCGGGATCTGCCGCGATCTCGGCCCCGGTCGGCGCGACCGTGCGGATGCCCGCCAGCCTCGATGAGAGCCCGAGCGACGCCACGAATTCGTGCAGCATCGGCCCCCACCGCTCTCCGCCCGTGACGATAGAGAACTGCCTACCAAATAGGCAGGCGAGATGGCAGGAGGCCTCCGCCATCCCGACCACCGGCACGGCGGAGATCTCCTTCAGGGCCAGAAGGCCGGGATCGCCGAAGCAGGCGACCAGCACGCCGTCGCAGCCTTCGGCGTGCTCCGCGAAGGCGTCCAGCGCGGCATGCGCGGCGATCGCGGCCGCCGTCCGGCTCGCGATGTAGCGTGCGCCGAACCGCCCGGTTGCCGCCCTGACCTCCACGCCGGGCCCGACGAGCCGACGCGCCCGCTCCGCCATCAGGGCGGTGATGCTGTCGGTCGTATTTGGATTGATGAGCAGGAGGCGCATGCGGCGGATGGCTAATAGGAGAGACGACGTTTCCAGCTTCCCGCCGGGTCTCGTTCGGGTAAGCTGAGCCCCACCAGTCTGGCACGACCATTGCTGCCTCGAATAGGCGGCTTCGTCGAAGCCGGGCGGTGAACACACCGGGAGGGGAACAGAATGGTTTCGCGTTGGGCGCTGCGGTTCGGCTGCAGTCTCTTGGCCGTCGGGATGGCGGCAGGTTTCACCGCATCGCAGGCATCGGCACAGGAAAAGGTGCTTCGGGTCGCCATGACGGCCGCGGACATCCCGCGCACGCTCGGCCAGCCCGACCAGGGCTTCGAGGGCAACCGCTTCACCGGGATCCCGATCTACGACGCCCTCACCCACTGGGACCTGTCCAAGGAGAAGGAACCCTCCACCCTCATCCCGGGCCTCGCCACCGAGTGGAAGGTTACGGACGACAAGACGAAGTGGCAGTTCAAGCTCCGCCCGGGCGTGAAATTCCACGACGGTTCCGACTTCAACGCCGCCGCGGTGGTGTGGAACGTCCAGAAGGTGCTCGACAAGTCGGCCCCCCATTTCGACGCGAGCCAGGTGGGCGTCACCGTCTCGCGCATGCCGACCCTGCGCTCGGCGCGCGCCGTCGACGACATGACTGTCGAGCTCACGACGTCCGAGCCCGACTCGTTCCTGCCGATCAATCTGTCGAACCTCTTCATGGCCTCGCCCGCCCATTGGGATGCGAAGCTGAAGGCGGTTCCGGCCTCCGTCACCGACGCGGCCGAGCGGTCCAAGCAGGCCTGGACGGCCTTCGCGGCCGATCCGTCGGGCTCCGGCCCGTTCAAGGTCACCCGCTTCGTACCGCGGGAGCGGCTCGAGCTGGCCGCCAACACCACCTACTGGGACGAGAAGCGCCGGCCGAAAATCCCGAAGGTCGTGCTTCTCCCGCTGCCCGAGGCGAATGCCCGCACGGCGGCCCTGCTCTCGGGCCAAGTCGACTGGATCGAGGCGCCTGCCCCGGACGCGGTCGACCAGATCAAGAGCCGCGGCTTCAAGATCTACCAGAACGCCCAGCCGCATGTCTGGCCCTGGCAGCTCTCCTTCGTGGAAGGCTCGCCCTGGCTCGACAAGCGCGTCCGGCACGCGGCCAATCTCTGCATCAACCGCACGGAGTTGAAGGAGGCCCTGAACGGCCTCATGGCCGAGGCCTATGCGACCTACGAGAAGGGCCATCCCTGGAACGGGAATCCCTCCTTCGAGATCAAGTATGACCCGGCTGCGGCGAAGAAGCTGATGACCGAGGCCGGCCATTCGGCCTCGAAGCCCCTGAAGGTGAAAGTGCAGACCTCCGCGTCGGGCTCGGGCCAGATGATGCCGATCCCGATGAACGAGTACCTGCAGCAGGCCCTGAAGGAGTGCTACTTCGATGTCGAGCTCGACGTCATCGAGTGGAACACGCTGTTCACGAACTGGCGCCAGGGCGCCAAGGACGCCTCCTCGCGTGGGTCGCACGCCATCAACGTGACTTATGCGGCGATGGACCCGTTCTTCGGCATGGTGCGCTTCACCTCGACGAAGACCTTCCCGCCAGTGTCAAACAACTGGGGCTTCTTCGGCAACGAGGAGTTCGACAAGCTGATCTCCGACGCGCGGACGACCTTCGAGGACAAGCCGCGCGACGAGGCCCTGGCCAAGCTGCACAAGCGCATCGTCGAGGAGGCGCCGTTCGTGTGGGTGGCGCACGACGTTGGCCCGCGCGCCATGTCGACCAAGGTCAAGGGCGTCGTGCAGCCCCAGAGCTGGTTCATCGACATCGCTACGATGTCGATGGAGTGACGAGCGCAGAATCGCGCCGGAACGCGCGCGACGGCTGGTTCCTCCCCCTCCAGGGGAGGGCTGACTCGCGCAACGCGCGAGCGGGGTGAGGCTTACCCCGCTCGCCGGACTTCCCCTCCGTCAGGCGCTGCGCGCCTGACATCTCTCCCTGAAAGGGGAGGATCAACGCCGGGATCTAAGTGCTCGCCTATCTCGCCCGCCGCGTCGCCTATACGATTCCGATCCTGTTCGGGGTCGCGCTGGTCTGTTTCGCACTCGTCCATATCGCGCCCGGCGACCCGCTCGTCTCCGTGCTGCCGCCGGACGCGTCCGCCGAGCTCCAGGCGATGCTGCGGACGCTATACGGCTTCGACCGGTCCTATCCCGAGCAGTTCGGGCGATGGCTCTGGCGCGCCGCGCATGGCGACCTCGGCACGTCCATCGCGACCGGACGGCCGGTGACGGACGAGGTGTTCAAGGCGGTCGGCTACACCTTGCGCCTGTCGATCCTCGCGACGCTGATCGGCTTCTTCTTCGGCTCCCTCTTCGGCTTCGTCGCCGGCTATTACCGCGACAGCTTCATCGACAAGGCCGCCTCGGCCCTCTCCGTCCTTGGCGTCTCCGTGCCGCATTACTGGCTCGGCATGGTGCTGGTGATCATCTTCGCGGCGATCCTCGGCTGGCTGCCGCCGACCGGCGCCGGATCCGGCAACGAGGGCTTCTTCGGCTCGCTGCGGTTCATGATCCTGCCGGCCGTCACGATGTCGGTCATCCCGATGGGCATCGTCGCCCGGACGGTGAGGGCGCTGGTCGCCGATATCCTCGCCCAGGAATTCGTGATCGGTCTCCGCGCCAAGGGGCTGACGGATTGGGGCGTGTTCAAGCACGTCGTGAAGAACGCCGCCCCCACCGCGCTTGCCGTGATGGGCCTGCAGCTCGGCTACCTCCTCGGCGGCTCGATCCTGATCGAGACGGTCTTCTCCTGGCCCGGCACGGGCTTTCTCCTGAACGCCGCGATCTTCCAGCGCGACCTGCCGCTCCTGCAGGGCACGATCCTCGTCCTCGCGCTGTTCTTCGTGATCCTCAACCTCCTGGTCGACGTGGTGCAGACCGCGCTCGACCCGCGCATCCAGCGGAGCTGACCATGGCCGCGCTGGCAGAACAGAGCATCGTCGAGGCGCCCCTCCCCAAAACGGCGGAGTACTGGACCGGCGTCGGACGGCGGCTGCTGCGCGATCCCGTTGCGATCTTCGCCGGGCTCGTGATCCTGGCGCTGATCCTGATGGCGATCTTCGCCCCCTACCTCGCGCCAGCGGACCCCTACCGCGCCTCGAGTCTTCGTCGCCTGCGCCCGATCGGGACCGCCGGCTATCCGCTCGGCTCGGACGAGCTCGGGCGCGACATGCTCTCGCGCCTGATCTTCGGCGCCCGCCTGTCGCTGTTCATGGGGATCACGCCCGTGATCCTCGCCTTCGGCATCGGCTCGGCGATCGGCATCTTCGCCGGCTATGTCGGCGGCTGGGTGAACACCGCCGTCATGCGGACGATCGACGTCTTCTACGCCTTCCCGTCCGTGCTCCTCGCGGTCGCGCTGTCCGGGGCGCTCGGGGCGGGGTTCGGCAACGCGCTCGTTTCGCTCACCGTCGTCTTCGTGCCGCAGATCGCGCGCGTGGCGGAGGCCGTCACCACCCAGGTCCGCTCGCGGGACTATGTGGAGGCGGCGCGCGCCTCGGGTGCCGGCGGCTTCACCATCGTGCGCGTGCATGTCCTCGGCAACGTGCTCGGGCCGATCTTCGTCTACGCGACGAGCCTCATCTCGGTCTCGATGATCCTGGCCTCGGGCCTATCCTTCCTCGGCCTCGGCACCCGCCCACCGGAGCCGGAATGGGGCCTGATGCTGAACACCCTGCGCACGGCCATCTACGTGCAGCCCTGGCTCGCGGCGCTGCCCGGCGTGATGATCTTCATCACCTCCATCGCCTTCAACCTTCTCGCCGACGGTCTGCGCTCGGCCATGGACGTGAAGCAGTGAGGGGCCAGGAGCGACTGGGATCCTCCCCCGCACAGCGGGGGAGGGGAACCGCCCGAAGGGCGGTGGAGGGGGGAGACGCCTTCCGCCTGCCGCGCCCCCTCCACCATGCTGCCGGCTTCGCCAGGCCGCATGGTCCCCCTCCCCCGTCGCAAGCGACGGGTGAGGATCCCGCCTCCGTGCCGCGGACTGGAGACAGATGACCCTTCCCCTCCCCCAGGATCGTGGCGGGCCGGCGCAGCCGCTGCTGACCGTCAAAGGCCTGCTCAAGCATTTTCCGGTGAAGAAGGGCCTGTTCGGCGGCGTGAGCGCGAAGGTCAGGGCCGTCGACGGCATCGATTTCGAGGTCTTCAAGGGCGAGACGCTCGGCGTCGTCGGCGAGTCGGGCTGCGGGAAATCGACGACGGCCCGGCTGCTCCTGAGCCTCATCGACCCGACCGCGGGCGAAATCGTCTTCGACGGCGAGCGGGTCGGCTCGCGGGCGCTGAGCCTGAAGGAGTTCCGGCGCCAGTGCCAGATGGTGTTCCAGGACAGTTACTCGTCGCTGAACCCGCGCCTGACGATCGAGGCCTCGATCGCCTTCGCGCCCCAGGTGCACGGCGTGCCTAAGCGCGAGGCGGTCGCCCGGGCGCGCGACCTTCTCGCCCGAGTCGGGCTCGAGCCGCGGCGCTTTGCCGAGCGCTATCCGCATGAGCTTTCGGGCGGCCAGCGCCAGCGCGTCAACATCGCCCGCGCACTCGCCCTGCAACCTCGCCTCGTCATTCTCGACGAGGCCGTATCCGCGCTCGACAAGTCCGTGGAGGCGCAGGTCCTGAACCTCCTTCTCGATCTGAAGGAGGAGTTCGGGCTCACCTACATCTTCATCAGCCACGACCTGAACGTGGTCCGCTTCATCTCCGACCGGGTCATGGTGATGTATCTCGGCAAGGTGGCCGAGATCGGCGGCTCGGAAGAGGTGTTCGAGCGGGCGCAGCACCCCTACACGGCCGCGCTCCTCTCCTCGATGCCGTCGCTCGATCCGGACAACAGAACCGAGGTCGCCCCGCTCGCTGGCGATCCGCCGAACCCCATCAACCCGCCATCGGGCTGCCGCTTCCACACCCGCTGGGCCTTCGGGGAGCCGGTCTGCTCGGCCAAGGAGCCGCCGCTCGCACAAACGCTCGGCGACCACCGAACCGCCTGCCTGATGGTGCAGCCGGGCTCCGGCCACTCGAAGGCTCCAACCGGCCCGATGGAGCTCGCCGCGTGAACGCCCCCGCCATCCAGATCCGCAACCTCCGGGTCACTTTCGGCGGTGTGATCCGCGCCGTCGATGGCGTCGACCTGACGCTAGCTCAGGGGGAAGTGGTCGCGCTCATCGGCGAGTCCGGCTCGGGCAAGAGCGTCACGCTTCGCTCGCTCATGCGCCTCCACCCGCCCCGGCGCAGCAAGGTCGAGGGCTCGATCACGGTCGCCGGCAAGGACGTTATCGCCATGAGCGAGCGGGCGCTCGCCGATTACCGCGGCGCGACCGTCTCGATGATCTTCCAGGAGCCGCTCCTTGCGCTCGACCCGGTCTACACGGTCGGCGAGCAGATCGTGGAGGTAATCCGCCGGCACGAGAAGGCGGGCAAGGCGGAGGCACGCGCCCGCGCGCTTGAGCTGTTCCAGAAGGTCCGCATCCCGAGCCCAGAGCGTCGGCTGGACGCCTATCCGCACGAGATGTCCGGCGGCATGCGCCAGCGGGCGATGATCGCCCTTGCCCTCGCCTGTCGGCCGAAGGTGCTGCTGGCCGACGAGCCGACGACCGCGCTCGATGCGACCGTCCAGATCCAGATCCTGCTGCTGCTGCGCGACCTGCAGCGCGAACTCGGCCTTTCGATCATCTTTGTGACGCACGATCTCGGCGCGGCCGTGGAGGTCGCCGATCGGATCGCCGTCATGTATGCCGGCCGCATCGTCGAGGAGGGCACCGCGCGTGACCTGATCCACGAGCCGCGCCACCCTTATACGATCGGGCTCCTCAAGAGCCGAGCGGAGGGCGCGCTCGCGAAGGGGTCGCGGCTCGACGCAATCCCGGGCTCGCCGCCCGATCTCGCGCATCTGCCGCCCGGATGCCCGTTCGCGCCGCGCTGCCCGCTCGCCATCGAGCCATGCCGCGCCGACCGGCCGCCCTCGATCGCGGTCGGCCCCGGCCATACGGCGCGCTGCATCCGCACCGATGTGTCGCCAAGCCTCTTGAAGGTCGCGCCAGAGGCGGATCTGGCCGCTACGTCGGCGGCGTGATCGAGATCGGGCTGCCCGACCGCGTCCTCGTCAGGGCTGCTTGGCCGCCTCGAGGAACTTCAGGTCGAGCGCCGCGAGCGCCATCAGCGGGTCCGGCAGCTTCACGCCGGCCCGGCGCATCTGCTGCGCGACGTCCTTGCAGCCCTTGATGTCGTCGGCCTGGAACGCCGTCTCGATCCGATCCCTCTGCTCCGGGGATGGTGCCGGGGCCGCGGCCGGGGGAGGCGTCGGAGCCGGACGAGCGGCGGCTTGGGCCGACGCGGCGGGCGCCGGGGCGGCCGGGGCGCCCTGCCCCGCCTGAGGCGCGTTCGGATTGTTCTGCGCCTGTCCCTGCGGACCCGGGGCTCCGGGGCCGGTCTGCGGCACGGGGCCGCTGATGCCGGAACTCTGCTGCGCCTGGCCTCCCGCCGGATGCGGCTGCGGAACCGGCTGGCCGGGAGACGGCGCCTGCACGGCCGTCGCGGCCTGCGGGGGCGGAGCGGCGGCAGCCGACGCGGCCGCCGGTTGGCGGATGAAGTTCACCAGTTCCTGGCAGATATTCGCAGGCTTGCCGGGCTGCTGCTGCACGACGCGCGGCGCGGGCGCGGCCGGTGCCTCGGCGGCAGGAGCCTGGGCAGCCGGCGCCGCGGGTGCCGGCTGAGCGGGCTCGCTCGGCGCGGGTGCCTGCGCCATGGCGAGACCGCTCCAGGCGATCCCCAGCGCCAGTAGGCTCGTCGCGATCGGCGCTCTCGTCATGTCCTGTCCTCTCGGGGCGTCGGCTGGTCGGGCTCAGCCGTTCTTGGCCGTACCGCTGGTGTTCGGATCGCCGTTCCACGTCGGGCCGACGAGATTGTCGGTCGGCGTCACGCGCGCGCCGCTTGTCGAATAGGCCTGGTAGGCCAGCTTCTGGTTCTCGGCGAGGAAGTACGCCGACACCGCCGCCAGGGCGATTGCGGCAACCACCGCCAGGATGATCGTCTTCATGTGCCTGCTCCTGCCGGCTCAGCCTATTCGGCGGGAACCGCACGGCCGGCGACCACCGGCTGGCGCCCGCTGGCGGTCTTCGCCTGTTCCTGCTCGACCCAGAGGTCGTGGTGAACGCGGGCCCAGGCGAGGTCGACCTTGCCCGATCCCATGGCGTCGTAGGCGCCCTCCATCCCGAGGGAGCCGATATAGATGTGCGCCAGGATCGCCGCGATGAAGAGAACGCCGATCACCGCGTGCACCACCTGGGTCAGCTGCATGCCGGTGATGTCGGTGGCCGAGAACGGGAACAGCATCAGGACGCCCGTCACCGACATCAGCACGCCGCCGATGGCCACGATCCAGAAGATCATCTTCTGGCCGGCGTTGAACCGGTAGGCATGCGGATGCGCATCGCCCAGGAACCCGCCGCCGGCCTTGATCCACGCGACGTCCACCCGGTTCGGGATGTTGTCCTTCACCCAGACGGCGATCATGAAGAGGATGCCGAGCATGAATGGCCAGGCCAGGAAGTTGTGGGCGTACTTGCCCCACTGCGACAGCACCGCGAAGGCGTCCGGCCCGATCAGCGGCATCAGCAGCCGCTTGCCGAAGATGTAGTTGAGGCCCGTGAGCGCGAGGACGATGAAGCAACTCGCGGTCAGCCAGTGCGTGAAGCGCTCGAAGACGTTGAAGCGCTGGATCTTGATCCCGGATTCCTCGCTGTGCTCCAGCCGGATCCGGCCGCGCGTGAAATAGAACCCGGCCAGCGCGAGCAGCATGCCGAGCACCGCGATCCCGCCGATCCAGGGCAGCCAGCCCTCGCGGAACTCGCGCCACTCGCGACCCTGCGGCTGCTCCAGCGTAGCGGCCTTGCCGTCCGGGATGCTCACCCGGCCATGCAGCTTGTAGAGCTCGCGCAGAAGCTGGTCCTCGCGGACGGAAGCCGCGGTCGGGTTCTGGCCGCTCGGGTTGCCCGGGGAGACCGCGGTAGCCCCGCCCGTCTGTGCGTAAGCGACCGCGCCGCCGCTCAGCATGAGGGCCGCTAGGGCGATCCGGATAAGGTGCATCACGGCGCTATCCTCGACGTGTTCTTCGATACGGGACGGCGGCGATCAGATCGCGACCGTCTCGCGGTAGGCCGTCTTCCAGCCCCAGGCGCCCGAGCCGTAGCCGCGCTTCACCACGCGCTCCTTGTAGATCTGCGCGATGATCTCGCCGTCCCCGGCCAGCAGCGCCTTGGTCGAGCACATCTCGGCGCAGAGGGGCAGCTTGCCCTCGGCCAGGCGGTTCGATCCGTACTTCTCGTACTCGGCCAGGGAGAGGTCCACCTCCGGCCCGCCCGAGCAGTAGGTGCACTTGTCCATCTTGCCGCGCGTGCCGAAATTGCCGACGCGCGGGTACTGGGGCGCGCCGAAGGGGCAGGCGTAGAAGCAGTAGCCGCAGCCGATGCAGAGGTCCTTCGAGTGAAGAACGACCGCGTCGGCCGTGGTGTAGAAGCAGTTCACCGGGCACACGGCCGCGCAGGGCGCGTCCGTGCAATGCATGCAGGCCATCGAGATCGAGCGCTCAGACGGCTTGCCGTCGTTCAGCGTCACGACGCGCCGGCGGTTGATGCCCCACGGCACCTCGTGCTCGTTCTTGCAGGCCGTGACGCAGGCGTTGCACTCGATGCAGCGGTCCGCGTCGCAGAGGAACTTCATACGGGCCATTGGTCAGGTCTCCGTCAGGCCGCCTGGATCTGGCAGAGGGTGACTTTCGTCTCCTGCATGCCTGTCACCGGATCGAAGCCATAGGTCGTGACGGTGTTCACGCTCTCGCCGAGAACCACCGGATCAGCCCCGGCCGGGTATTTCGAGCGATGGTCCTCGCCCTGGTACCAGCCGGCGAAATGGAACGGCATCCAGGCGACGCCCTTGCCGACACGCTCGGTGACGAGCGCCTTCACCTTGGCCTTGGCATTGTCCTCGGGGCCGAGCACCCACACCCAGCCGCCGTCCTTGATGCCGCGCTCGGCCGCGTCCGCCGGGTTGATCTCGACGAACATGTCCTGCTGCAGTTCGGCGAGCCACGGGTTGGATCGGGTCTCCTCTCCGCCGCCCTCGTATTCGACCAGGCGGCCGGACGAGAGGATGATCGGGAAGGAGCGGGCGATGTTCTTCTCGACCGCCGCCTTCTGCACGGAGAAGCCGTTGTTCGGGATGCGGAACTGCCGCTCGTCCGGCCGCGTCGGGTATTTCGCGACGAGTTCCGGCTTCGGCGAGTAGATCGGCTCGCGATGCACTGGAACCGGATCAGGCAGGTTCCAGGCATTCGCCCGGGCCTTAGCGTTCCCGTAATGCATCACGCCATGCTCGAGGCACACGCGCTGGATGCCGCCCGAGAGGTCGATCGCCCAGCTCACGGCATCGACGTTGTTGCCGCCGATCCGCTGGATGGTCGCCAGTTCTTCCGCGGTCAGGTCCTTGTCCCAGCCGAGCTTCTTCAGGATGCCGAAGGTGAACTCCGGATAGCCGTCCGTCAGCTCGGAGCCGAGCGGGTAGGAATCCTCGGCCAGCAGGGTCGCCCCGTTCCGCTCGACGCCGAAGCGAGCCCGGAAGCAGCCCCCGCCGTCCTTCACGTGCAGGTTGGTGTTGTAGA
>JAFAEL010000103.1 GCA_023423995.1 Pseudomonadota bacterium
TCGTAGGCATAGGCGTGGGAGGTCACCATCACGCCATAGGCCGGGTCCGAGAGGAGTGCGCCGGCGCAGGCCGCGAGGGTGTCGGCGGAGGAGATGACCTGGGCGGTGACGTCGCAGGGGTTCCGCGTCGAGCCGTATTCAGGCACCTCGCGGGCCAGCACGGCCGCCGCTTCAGGTCCGGGCTGCGGCAGCTCGACGCCGTGCAACTCCGCCTTGTCGGCCGCGATGATGGTGGCTCCGCCGGAGGTCGCGATGACGACGGCGCCGGTCGCCTTCGGCCGGCCGGCCTTGGCCAGGAAGCTCGCCGTCTCGACCAGAGCCTCAAGCTTGTCGACCTGCACCACGCCGGCCCGCGCGAATCCGGCCGCGTAGGCCTGTTCGGAGCCCGCGAGCGAGCCGGTATGGGACATCGCGGCCCGCGCGCCCTCCTGTCCGGTCGCGATCTTGTACATCACGAGCGGCTTGTCCGCCTCCCAGCAGAGGGCGGCGGCCTGCAGCATCCGGTTCGGATCCGCCATGCCCTCGAACAGGCAGGCGATCGCGTGGCAATCCGGATCCCGCGCGAGATAGGCGACGTGGTCCGCGACATCGACGTCGCAGGAATTGCCGGCGGTCAGGACGTGGCTGACCGAAACCCCGCGTTCGACCCCCTGGGACAGCGAGAAGCCCAGCGAGCCAGACTGGCTGACGATGCCGATCGCGTGCGGCCTGAGCGGGCGCCGGTCGGGCATCGCGGAGAATGTCAGGCCGGCGCCGATCGCATAATTGACGAGGCCGATCGTGTTCGGCCCGACCAAGCGCATGTTCGCTCCCCGCGAGATCGCGACCAGGCGCTCCTGAAGCGCCACATGCTCCGGCTTGCCGGTTTCGGCGAAGCCGGCGGCGAGAACCAGGATCCCCCCGACTCCTGCGGCGGCGCAGTCTCGCGCGATGGGCTCAACCACCTCGCGCGGGGTCGCGATCACCACGCAGTCCGGCACCTCGGGAAGGGCGGCGATGCTCGGGTAGCAGGGCTGCCCGCCGAGTTCCGTATACTTCCCGTTGACCTGGTAGAGGCGCCCCTCAAAGGCCTTCATGTTCGCGACGGTGCGACTGCCGAACCCGTTTGACCGTTCGGACACGCCCACGACGGCCACGCTCTCCGGAGCGATGAGCCGCCTCATCTCCTCGGGCGCGTAGGGGGCGCGGCGTACCTCGAACCCGGTTGGTAGCAGACCCTGAGGAGGCAGAGATATCGTCACGTTCTATTTCATCTGATGAAATTAGTGTTCATAATGATTATCAAAGGAAGCCCACTTGTAAAGGCGGCTGGAAGTAGGCCCCGCTGGAAGAGCGGGGGCAACCCACCCAACAGCCGTCGTTCGGGATCAGCGCGCTGCCTAGGAAACCGATGGCGTCTGGAAGCGGCTGGCGCCCGCCTCAGTCCAGCTGTCGGAAGTGGCGGAACATTCGGTCGGAATCCGCTCGGCGACCCGTGAACAAGCCGAACGCCTCGGCCGCTTGGAATACCGCCATGCCGGCACCGGACATCGTGCGGCAGCCGCGCTGGCGCGCCTCGCGCAGGAGCTCGGTCTCGAGCGGGAGATAGACGATATCGGCGACCCAGCGCTGCGGCAGGAGCAGCGCGGGCGGGACCGCCATGCCCGGGTGGGCCGTCATGCCGAGCGGCGTGGCGTTGACGAGTCCGTCGATCGGTGGAGGGTTAGAGGCGTTCGTCAGACCTCTTGCCCGGCCCTCGCCGAAGCGGCGGCAGAGCGAGGTGGCGAGCGAACTCGCGCGACCCTCCCCGGGATCGACCACGACGAGTTCGCCCGTTCCGAGCGTGAGCAGAGCATGCGCGACCGCCGCGCCGGCTCCGCCGGCCCCGAACAGCGCCACGCGCTCACGGCGCGCATCGCCGAGCTCGCGCCTGAAGCTTTCCGCAAATCCCCACCAATCGGTGTTGTGCCCGATGCGCCTTCCATCCCGGAACACGACCGTGTTCACGGCACCGAGCGCGCTCGCGTCCGGCGAGAGTTCGTCGAGATGCGGGATGACGGCCTGCTTGCAGGGATGGGTGATGTTCAGCCCCACGAAGCCGAGCCGCTCGGCCCCGGCGAGCAGGTCCGGCAGCGCGCTGATGTCCAGGCCGAGCACGTCGAGGTCGATCAGCCTGTAGATGGTGCGCAGGCGGTGTTCGGCGCCCTCGCGCTCGTGCATCGGCGGCGTGCGCGAGCCCTGGATGCCCGAACCGACCAGGCCGACGAGGATTGCGGGCCAGTCCGATGGCAGGGAGCCTTCGGGCGCAGCCGGGTCAGGCACCGGCAGCCTCGGCCGCGAGGTCGCGCATGGCCCGGATCGCGACCGCGTAGCCCCGTGCGCCGAGGCCGGCGATCACGGCCGTGACCACGGGAGACATGTAGGAGCGATGATAGATCGGCTCGCGCTTGTGGATGTTGCTGATGTGGAGCTCGATGATCGGCCCCGGGAACATCTTGAGCGCGTCCATGATGGCCATGGACGTGAACGTGAAGGCGGCGGGGTTGATGACGATGCCGGCGGCCTCCGTCTCGATCGCCTCGTGCACCCAGTCGATGATCTCGTATTCGCGGTTCGACTGCCGGAACTCGAGCGGCGCGCCCTCGGCGGCCTCGCGGCACATGGCCTCCACTTCGGCGAGCGTCGTCGCGCCGTAGATCTGAGGCTCGCGCTTGCCGAGGCGGTTGAGGTTCGGGCCGTTCAGGACCCAGATCGGACGCGTCATGCGGGTTTCTCCGGATGACCTGCCGGCTAGCCCTTGTAGCCGAACAGGCGGGGCAGCCAGAGCACGGTTTCGGGCACGAAGGTGATGATCGCGAGCGCGACCAGCATCGCGGCGAGGAACGGCATGCAGTCGCGCACGATGTCGCGCAGGGGCTCGCCCGAGATGCTGGCCATGATGAAGAGCAGGAGGCCGTAGGGCGGCGTGATCAGGCCGATCATGATGTTGACGACCACCACGACCCCGAAATGGACGAGGTCGATGCCGAGCGCCTGTGCCGTGGGGATGAAGACCGGCACGATGATCAGGAGGATCGCCGTTCCCTCCAGGACGCAGCCGAGAAGGAGCAGGACGAGGTTCACCAAGATCAGGAAGGTGAACGGCGTGAGCTGCCAACCCGCCAGCAGATTCTTGACCGTCTCGGGGATGTTCTCGACCGTGACCACGTAGTTGAACACGAGAGCCCCGGCGATCAGCATGCCGATCGAGGCCGTCGTGCGCGCGCTCATCGCAAGCGAGCGGTAGAAATCGGCCCAGGACACGCTGCGATAGAGCCCGGCCGAGATCAGCAATGCATAGCCGGCCGCGACCGCGGCGGCCTCCGTCGGCGTCATCACGCCGCCATAGATGCCGCCGAGCAGCACGACCGGCATCATGAGGGAGGGGAGCGCGTCCCAGGTGATGCGGGGCAGCTTGCGGATCGGGACGGGCGCCTCGACGGGGAAGTTCTTCCGGCGGGCCGTGATCGCCACGATGATCATCTGGCTGAGCGCCATCAGGAGGCCCGGCACCACGCCGCCGAGGAACAGGAAGCCGATCGAGGCATCCGAGACCAGCGCGTAGAGGACCATCGGGATGGAGGGCGGGATGATCGGCCCGATGACGGAGGACACGGCCGTCACGGCCGCCGCGTAGCTGGCCGTGTAGCGGCCGCCCCGGGTCATCATGACCTGCATCATGCGGCCGGTGCCGGCCGCATCGGCGATGGCGGAGCCCGACATGCCGGCGAAGATGATGCTCTGTAGGATGTTCACATGCGCCAGGCCGCCCCGGAAGCGGCCGACGAGTGCGTTGCAGAAGTTCATCAGCCGATCGGTCATGCTGCCGATGTTCATGAACTCGGCGGCCAGGATGAACAGCGGCACCGAGAGGATGACGTAGTTCGTGTACATGCCGTTGAGCAGCTGCTCGGCGGCGGTTCCCATGTCCTGGCCTGCGAGGAACAGGTACAGGATCGAGCCCGCGATCATGGCGTGGCCGATCGGCAGGCCCAGGAAGGCCAGGGCCGTGATCGCCACGATCGCCAGCGAGAAGGGGCTGGCGAGGTTCATACGCCGGAGCTCGCCTTGGTCGGATCGAAGGCTTCGGGCGCCTCGCCCCGGAGGGCCCGCCAACCGAGCCAGAGGTAGCGGACGATCGCCGCGACCGCGAAGACGACATAGATCGAGAAGAGCCAGTCGAACGGGATCTTCAGGTAGGCCGTGCGCTCGACCCGCATGAACCGGACGTAGTCCACAACGGCCGGCAGGGAGATCGAGTACAGCGTCACGAGCGCGACCGCCGTGAGGAGGCACATGATCCGGCGCGCCCCGGGACCCACGGCGCCGTAGATGATGTCGAACCGGATCTCCTCGCGCTCACTCACCACGAAGGCGGCGCCGAACAGCACCATCCACAGCCAGAGCGCGACGCTGATCTCGTGCGTCCAGCCGATCGGCAGGTTGGCGACATAGCGGAAGACGATCTGCAGGATGAAGACGGCGAACATCGCCGCGAGCATCGCCGCAAGCACGTTCTCGGCGCGCCGGGCCAGCCAGGGCCCGAGCCATCTTGCCGTCGTCAGCATGGGGGAGACCTCTGGCTGTCCGCGAAACCGTAGGGACGGGTCGTCCGGCGCCGTCCTTACATGCCGTTGATCTTGTCGAGCAGGCCCGCCGGCCAGTTCTTGGCGAGGTCGGAGGCCAGGTACTTCTTTTGGGCGAAGTCCCGGAAGGCGTTCAGGTCAGGCGTGTAGACCTCCAGGCCCTGCTTCTTGAAGAACTCGGCGAGCTCCCCTTCCTTCTTGAGGTGCTCGGCCGTGCTCCACTCGATCGCCTTGTCGGCCGCCGCCTGGAAGGCGGCCTTCTTGTCGGCCGGCATGGCGCTCCAGACCTTGTTGGAGACCGCGAGGAGATCGAAACCGACGAGGTGCGAGGTCAGCACGATCTGCGAGCTGACCTCGTAGAACTTCATGTTCTGGACGTTCGGCAGCGGATTGTCCTGTCCATCGATCGCGCCGCTCTGCAGGCCCGTATAGACCTCCGGATAGGCCATCGGGGTCGGGTTCGCGCCGAGCGACTGGCCGAGGAACTGCCAGGCGTCGCCGCCGGGCATGCGCAGCTTGATGCCCGCGAGATCGGCCGGCGTGCTGATCTTCTTCTTCGGCTTCAGGCCGACATGGCGCGCGCCGAAATAGGTCGGCCCGAGGATGTGGATCCCGAGCTGGTCCGACGCCATCTTCTTGAGCTGCGCGCCGACATCGCTCGCCATCACCTTCTTCAGGTGGTCGGCGTCGCGGAACAGGTAGGCCGAGGTCACGATAGACCAGGCCGGGATCTGGTTCGAGATGTCCTGGGGCGCGATGTTGCCCATGTCGAGATTGCCGCGCTGCATCGCGACGAGTTCGGTGCCCTGCTTGAAGAGCGTGCCGCCGTAATAAGGCCGCAGGTCGAAGCCGATCGCCTTCGCGTCCTCGCCGAAGCGCTTCATCATCTCGGCGCGGATGTCCTGCTCCGAGAAGACGGCCGAAAAGCGGAGATTCGTCGGGGCCTGTGCGAGGGCCGGGCCTGCCCCCAGCCAGCCGAGAGCGACAAGCCCCGCTGCCATCGCGGCGCGGCGATTGAACCTGACCGGCATTCGTTCCTCCCATTGCTGCTGCGCCGTTCCGACGTCTGCTCGCGAGCATCATTCCGTCTGACGCCCGCCAGATCAATGGGTAATCGCCCTTTCATATGAGATTTTGCATTTCCTCCGATCGACGGGCGTGAGATGCTGGGCCATGTCCTCGCCTCAGAACGCGAGATCCCGGTGAGCATCGAGCTTGTCGCGAACTCGATCGCCGACCAGGCCTATGATCGGATCCGCGCCGACATCGTGCTGGCGCGCCTCAGGCCGGGCGCGAAGCTGCGGCTGGAGCGGCTAGCCGAGCTCTACGGCGCGAGCGTCAGCACCCTGCGCGAGATCCTGAACCGGCTTTCGTCGGAGGGGCTCGTCTTCGCGGAGGAGCAGCGCGGCTTCCAGGTAATGCCCATCTCCGCGGCGGGGTTCGAGGACGTCGCCGCGATGCGGCTCCTCCTGGAGACGCACGCCATCCCGCTGTCGTTCTCGGCCGGCGACCTCGAATGGGAAGGGCGCGTCGTGGCGGCCCACCACAAGCTGGCGGCTCTAGAGCGGCGCGTCGCGGCCGGCGACCAGGACGGCACCGACCTGTGGAAGCGCTACGACCGCGAGTTCCACCACGCGCTGATCGAGGCTTCCGGGTCGCAGACGCTCCTCGACCTCTATGCGGGCGTGTTCGACCAGTACTTGCGCTACCAGATGGCGGCCGTCGTGTTTCGCGGCGAGATCGCGGCGCGCGAGCATGGCGAGCTTCTGCGCTGCGCCCTCGCGCGCGATGCGGACACGGCCTGCGAGATCCTTCGCGCCCATGTGGATGGCTGCGTCGCCCACACTCTCGCGTCGGGAGTGCTCCCATGAGCGAGGTTCTCGACCGCCCGCCTCACGCGACCGTCGGCGAGGGCGCCTACCGGCGCGTTCGCGCCGACATCATCTTCGGCCGGCTCGCGCCCGGCCAGCGCCTCCGGCTGGAGCGGCTGAAGGAGGATTACGGGGTAGGCGTCAGCACCCTGCGCGAGATCCTGAGCCGGCTGCAATCCGAGCGCCTCGTCCTGGCGGAAGGTCAGAAGGGCTTTGCGGTCGCGCCGGTCTCGGCCGTCAATCTCAAGGAGATCGCGGCGCTTCGGCAACTCCTCGAATGCCGGGCGCTTGAGCAGTCCTTCAGGGCAGGGGACGTCGAGTGGGAGGGCGACGTCGTTGCGGCCCACCATCGTCTCGCCCGGATGGAGCAGCGCATGGCGGAGGGCGACCGCTCCGAGACCGAGCTCTGGAAGCAGTATGATTGGCAGTTCCACCAGGCGCTGATCTCCGCCTCCGGCTCCCGCATGCTGATCGCCAACCACGCCGCCGTCTTCGACAAGTACCTGCGCTACCAGATGATCGCGCTGAGCTATCGCGGCGGCATCGCGTCCGGCGAGCATGCCGAACTCCTCGATTGCGCGCTTCGGCGCGATGCGGTGCGCGCCTGCGAGGTCCTGACCCGCCACGTGGCTGGCGGCGTCGAGCACGCGCTCGCGACGGGAACGATCAGCTGACCTGACGAGGGATCAGGGGCCGGAAACGGGAGGAACGGCATGAAGACCGCGATCGCGACGGTGTGCCTGAGCGGGACGCTCAGGGAGAAGCTGGAAGCCATCGCGGTGGCAGGCTTCTCGGCCGTCGAGATCTTCGAGAACGACCTGCTCTACTTCAACGGAACACCGGCGGACGTGCGGCGCCTGGCGGAGGATCTCGGCCTCGCGATCGCCGTATACCAGCCCTTTCGCGACTTCGAGGGCATGCCGGAGCCGCAGCGGGCCAAGGTGTTCGCGCGGGCCGAGCGGAAGTTCGACACCATGGCGGAGCTCGGCTGCGATTTCCTGATGGTCTGCTCGAATGTCTCGCCCGACAGCCTCGGGGGCATCGACCGGGCCGCCGCGGATTTTCACGAGCTCGGCGAGCGTGCAGCGCGACGGGGAATGCGGGTCGCCTACGAGGCGCTGGCCTGGGGGCGGCACGTCAACGACTACCGCGATGCCTGGGAGATCGCCCGCCGGGCCGACCATCCGGCCGTCGGCTTCGTCCTGGATAGTTTCCACGCCCTTGTGCGCGGGACCGACCTGCGCCCCATCAGGGCGATCCCGAAGGACAAGATCTTCCTGGTCCAGATGGCGGACGCCCCGAAGCTGGAGATGGATTACCTGTCCTGGAGCCGGCACTACCGCTCCTTTCCGGGCCAGGGCGACCTGCCGATCGAGTCGTTCATGGATGCGCTCGCGGCGACCGGCTTCGACGGCCTGCTCTCGCTCGAGATCTTCAGCGACCGCTTCCGCGCCGGTTCGGCCCGCGGCGTTGCCGTCGATGGCCGGCGCTCGCTCCTGTTCATGCTGGACGAACTCGGTCGCCGGCTCGGCTCTCCGGTGCCCGGTGTCGCTCTCCTCCCGGAGCGCGCTACCTGCCAGGGAGTCGAGTTCGTCGAGTTCGCGGTCGACGAGGTCGCAGCCGCGAAGCTGGAAGCTCTTCTTCGGGGACTCGGCTTCGCCCGCGCCGCGAAGCACCGGACCAAGGCCGTCGAACGCTGGAGTCAGGGCGGCATCAACCTGGTGCTGAACAGGGAGAAGGAGGGCTTCGCGCATTCCTTCCTGGTGACGCATGGGCCGTCGGTCTGTGCGATCGCCCTTAAGGTCGACGATGCCACCGCCTGCGCTGATCGCGCGACGGCGCTCCTCGACCAGCCCTTTCGCCAGCCGGTCGGGCCCGGCGAGCTCGACATCCCGGCGGTGCGCGGCGTTGCCGGGAGCCTGCTCTACTTCGTGGACCAGAAGAGCGGGCTCGACCGGCTGTGGGATGTCGATTTCGAGCCCACGCAGAATGCGGATCCCCCCGCACCGGCGGGGCTCGTCGCCGTGGATCACCTCTCCCAGGCGATGCTCTACGAGGAGATGCTGAGCTGGCTGCTTTTCTACAGCTCGCTCTTCGAGGCGGCGAAGAGCCCGGTCCAGGACGTGGTCGACCCGGGCGGCATCGTCCAGAGCCAGGTCGTGGAGACGCAAGACGGCTCGCTCCGGATCGTGCTCAATGCCTCCCAGAGCCACCAGACGCTGGCCTCGCGCTTCATCTCGGACGGGTTCGGCGGCGGCGTGCAGCACGTCGCCTTCGGCAGCGCCGACATCTTTGCCACCGTCGAGCAGCTTCGGCAGAACGGCGTCGCACTGCTGCCCATCCCGGAGAACTACTACGACGACCTCGAAGTCAGGGCCGATCTCCCGGCCGAGACCATCGACAGGATGCGGGCGGGCAACATCCTGTACGATCGGGAGGGCGCGGCCGAGTTCTTTCACGCCTATACGCAGCCGGTTCTCGAGGGCGGGTTCTTCTTCGAGATCGTCGAGCGGCGGGGCGGGTACCGAGGGTTCGGCGCCGTCAACGCACCCGTCCGCCTCGCCGCGCAGTCGAGACTTCTCCCGCCCGGGATGCCGGGAGTGGGATGAGGTTCGAACAGGGGTGGGCGTTCGGCGCGGCTGGGTGCACTTGCTCCGCGCTGTCAGTGTGCCGGGCGGCTCACGGCGGCAGCGCGTTCTTGTAAATCCCGCCGTCCTTCATGATGACGAGGAAATTCCTGTCCGGATCCGCAACGAGATCGAGCTTTTCGAGAGGATTGCCCTCGACCAGCAGCAGGTCCGCGAGGGCTCCCGCCTCGATGACCCCGAGCTTGCCGGGATAGGGATTGCGCGGCCCCGACAGGTTCAGGAGCTCTGCATTCGTCGACGTCGCCATGATCAGCGCTTCGGCCGGCGTGTACCAATTGGCGAGCGCTGCAAGCATCGAGCCCTGCCGTTGCGCCAGCTCCTTCGAGAACAGGACGTCGGTGCCGAAGGCCGTCTTGATGCGGTGCTTCTTTGCCAGGGCATAGACGTTGTGCGTGCCTTCGACGACCTGCCGCAGCTTGGCCTGTTCGGCCGGCCCGAGGCCCTTGGCAGGACTCATGTCGAGAAACGGCTGCGTGCTCAGCCAGATACCTTTCTCCGCCATCAGCTGCGCCGTGGCGTCGTCCATCAAGTGGCCGTGCTCGATGCACTTCACGCCTGCCCCGATGGAACGCTGGATCGCGGCCGGCGTATAGGCGTGTGTGCAGACATAGGTGGCCCAGTTCTCCGCGGCCTCCACGGCGGCACGAAGTTCCTCGGCCGTGAAGGTGGAGACGTCGAGCGGACTGAACGGGGAAGCGACGCCGCCACCTGCCGTGAGCTTGATCTGCGAGGCACCCTGCATGAGCTGCTCCCGCACCCGCATGCGCACCTCATCGGGGCTGTCGGCGATCATGCTTCCGCCGAGCTGCTCGACGCGGGCAAGCATCCCCCCGATTGTTCGCGGCAAGTCCGAGAGCTGGCGAAAGTCGCCGTGCCCGCTGGTGATCGTGATCACGGCCCCGGACGGGTAGATGCGGGGTCCGGGCAGCAGACCTTCGTCGATGGCCCGCTTGAGGCTGAAGGAGGGACCGCCCAGGTCTCGGACCGTGGTGAAGCCCCGCATCAGCGTGGCCGTGGCCTCCACTCCGGCGAGGAGGGTCGAGTAGCCGATGTCGCTGGACAGGAGCATTGCGGGCGTCGGTCGCACCATCATGGCGTGCCAATGCGCGTCGATGAGGCCGGGCATCAGCACCCGTCCTGATCCTGGAAGCACGACGACGTCTGTTTCTGCCGCGCGCTCAATCGGAGTCGCGGAGATGCGCTCGATAACGTTTCCCTTCACCAGGACGTGAGAAGGGGCTGACAGCGTCGGTTTCCGTCCGTCGAAGATCCTGACATTCTCGAAAAGGATTGCGGGCCTTGCCGACGGGGAAGGCGGCCCGGGCTGAGCCACAGCTGCCGAGGAATGCCCGATACTGAGGGCTGCCCCGAGCACGAGGCAGCCCAGTATCGCGTGCCTCGCGGCTTCGGCCGTTGATCGTGCGGACATGGCGGGTGCCTCAAGGACTTGCATTGTCCGGCCACGCCCCTGCAGGTCGGGCTCGTCCTGTCGCGGGCCGTCCCGAAGGTTCGCCTCACCCCCTAGCTCTCGCCATCGGGGGAAACCCCGAATGGAATCGGGAAGAGTATCGAGAAAGGCATTCTCTCTTGGCGCGCCCATGGGCAAAGGTGATGGTCAGCCCGGCAGGCCAGGCTCTCGCCCCGCACCGAGTTTCACCGCATCCTCCACTTCGTCGGGCGGCCCAAGCAGCATAGCGAGCCAGCGAGTCTTCGGGTGCTGTGCGCAGAACGCAAGCACGGCCACCGTGATCGGCACCCCTATGAAGGTTCCCGGCAGGCCCCACAGGAACGTCCAAAGGAAGATCGAGAACAGGACCAGGAAGGGGGACATCGCGAGCGCGGTGCCTGACACGCGCGGCTCGACGTAGCTCCCTACGACCGCCTGGATCAGGTTCAGGCTTGCGAAGACGACAAAGACTGCCTGCCATTCCTCGAATTCCAAAACGGCAAGGCAGGTCGGAAACAGCGTCGCGACCAGGGGACCTATGAACGGGATGTAGTTGAGCGTGAAGGCGATAACGCCCCACTCACGGGCGAGCGGCAATCCAAAGAGGGATGTCAACGCCCAGAAGAGCAGGCCGGTCAGCAGGCTCATGAGCGTCCTGACTCCCATGTATCGTCTGATCTTGGCTGCCGTACGAGCGCACCCCTCGCTGAGGAACCTGACGGTGGCTTCGTCCGGCAGCTTCTTGATCTTCCGCGCGGTGCCTTCGATCTCGAGCAGCCCGAGGCTCACGTAGACGAGCACGACGACCCAGAAGCTGAGGGTCGTGTTCACGTGCGCACCGAACTTCTGCACCACCCCCAGCACCCATCCGACGTTGAAGTGGTCGGCCCAGAGGCTCGCGATCGGGATCCCGTGGCCCTCGAGCCAGGCGGTGCCTCTGTCGTACAGGGACTGGAAGCGTCCCATGTTGGCGAGCCCCCAGCGCCCGACCCGGCCGAAACCCCAGGCGATCAGGGAGGCGAAAGCGGCGAACGTGACGACGAGAACGGAGATGGTGATCGCGAGGGCGAGGAGGCGCGGCATCAGCGCCTCCAGCCGGCGCTGCAGCGGCCAGAGGAGAGCGATCAGGAACAAGGCGAACGCGACTGGCGCAACCACGGCGTCCGCAGCCTTCAAGGCTGCGAGGATGATCACGGCACCGATCAATCCGGTCCAGCCGCTCGAGGCGAGCTGCCTGGTCATGTTCCCTCGGGCACGACGGCCGGGCTCGTTCTCGTGTCGCGGAGCAACGGATCCTCTGGCCGGCGTGGCCTGTGACCTCCCCCGGCGGCGAGCGCCAGCGTCAGGAACGGGCTCGCGATGTTGAACACGCAGAAGGGCAGATACAGAAGGGTCGGCACCCCCAGGACAGCCGACATGTAGGCGCCGCACGAGTTCCAAGGCACGAGCGGGGACGTGACCGTTCCGGCATCGGCCACGGCACGCGACAGTGTCGTGGTCGCGATGGCCCGCTTCTCGAACTCGTCCTGGAACAGCCGAACGGGCAGCACCAGCGCGATGTACTGGTCGCCTGCCACGACGTTCAGGCCGAAGGCCGTCCCCACGACTGCGCCGACGAGCTGGCCGGTGGTGCGCACGCGGCGGATCACCGGCGTCACCAGCTTGGCAAGCATGCCGAACTCCGCAAGGACGCTGCCGAGCGCGATCGCGGCGAGGATCAGCCACACGGTCTTGAGCATGCTGGCCATTCCGCCGCGAGACAGAAGGTCGTCGACGACGGGGATGCCGGACTTGGCCTGAAACCCGTTTGCCGTCGCCTGCCAGACTGCTTTGATGGAGGCGGAGGCCGTGCCGAGCTCGGGTGCGTTGACGAAGCGGAGGACAGCCTCGGGCTGGAGGATCGGCGCGATCGCGCCGGCGAACAGGGCGGCCGCCATGATGGCCAGCGACGACGGGACCCTCAGGACCGATAAGGCCACGAGCAGGACCAGCGGCAGGAGGTTTAGCGGCGTGATGCGGAACAGCGTGTCCAGGGCCGTCAGTTCGGACGCGACCGCCGCTTCGCCGGCCCCGCTGCTGCCATCGGCCCAGCCCAGGATCGTCATGGCCAAGGCGGCGAGCGCGAAGGCTGGAACGGATGTCCAGAGCTGCGCCCGCAGGTGGGTGCGGATGTCGTTCCCTGTAAGCTGGGCGGCGAGAACCGTGGTCTCGGAGAGCGGCGAGAGCTTGTCGCCCAGATAGGCTCCGGAGATCACGGCTCCCGCCGTGATCGCGGGCGAGACCCCGGCGAGCGCCGCCAGGCCGACGAGCCCGACCCCGACCGTGCCCGCGGTCGTCCAGGAACTGCCTATGCCGAGGGAGATGCCGCCGCAGATCGCCAGCGAGGCCAGGTAGAACCAGTCCGGGCTGATGAGCTGGATTCCGTAGAACACGAGCGTCGGGATCGTCCCCGCCATGTTCCAGGTGCCGATCAGGGCACCCACCGCGAGCAGGATGAAGATCGCGCTCACGACTGACGAGATGCCCCGCCGGCCCGCATCGGCGATCGCTTCCCAGGCATGCCCGTTCTTCAGGGCGACCAGCGCTGCCGTTTCGGCCGCGAGGAGCAGGGCCACCTGGACAGGACCATCCGTCGCGTCGAGGCCGAACAGCAGGATTGCGCCGCCTATCAGGGCGACAAGCACGACCAGCGGCGTGAGGGCGTCGAGGTAGGAGGGGTCGCGGATGGGGCGCGGCCTCGGTGCATCCCCCATGTTCCCCGCCCCGAGCTCGGTGGCTCCTAGAAGTCCACCGGGTCGCGGGTGATGGGGCAGGTCATGCAATGGCCCCCGCCGCGCCCGCGGCCGAGCTCGGCGCCCGAGATGGTGATGACCTCGATGCCGGCCTTGCGAAGCAGAGTGTTCGCATAGGCGTTGCGGTCATAGGCGAAGACAACTCCGGGCGAGGCGCAGACGAGGTTCGCCCCGCTGTCCCATTGCGTCCGCTCGCGCATGTAGGCGGTGCCGCCCGTCTCGATGACGCGCATCTGCCTGATGCCGAGGGCGGCTGCCACAACCTCGACGAACGAGCCTTCGTCCCTGTGCAGCTCAACCCCGCTCGCGTTGTCCGCGGGCCGGTATGAGTAGGCATGGATCGTGTCGACAATGTCGGGATAGATCAGCACGCAGTCGCGGTCGGCGAAGGTGAAGACCGTGTCGAGATGCATTGCGGCCCGCAGCTTCGGCATGGCGGCCACGATCACGCGTTCGGCCGCGCCCTTCGCGAAGAGGGCAGCGGCGAGCTGGCTGATCGCCTGTCGGGACGTGCGCTCGCTCATGCCGATCAGCACGTTGCCCTTGCCGATCGGCATCACGTCTCCGCCCTCGAGGGTCGCCAGCCCGTGATCTCGCAGGGGATCGCCCCACCAGACGTTGACCTTGCCGGCGAAGTCCGGGTGAAAGCGGTAGATCGCGGTCGTGAGGATGGTCTCTTCGTGGCGCGCCGGCCAGAAGAGCGGGTTCAGCGTGCAGCCGCCATAGATCCAGCAGGTGGTGTCACGCGTGTAGAGCGTGTTCGGGAGCGGCGGGAGCAGATACTCGGTGACTCCGGCTGCATCCCTGATCAGGGCGAGCTGCTCGCCGCCGACATCCTCGGGAAACTCCTCAGTCGACAATCCGCCGATCAGCGTCTCGGCCAATTCGCGGTCCGACAGGCCGTCCAGGTAGCTCCGGATCTCGTCGACGAGCCCGAGCCCGACCTGGTCCGGCACGACTTGGTTGTCGAGGATCCACGCCCGCGCCTCCGGGATGGCGACGGTCTGGGTGAGGAGGTTGTGCATCTCCACGACATCGATGCCGCGGTCCCGCATCTTCTGGACGAAGTCGAAGTGGTCGCGCTTGGCCACGTCCACCCATAGGACATCGTCGAACAGCAGCGCGTCGCAGTTCGATGGCGTCAGGCGCTGGTGCGCACGCCCCGGGGCGCAAACCATCACCTTGCGAAGGGTGCCGACCTCAGAGTGGACGCCGAAAACAGATTGCGACCTCGCCGGAGCTTCCGATGTGGTCAGTGTGGCGCTCATGATCGTGCTCCCGGTCGTGTGAAGCTCCGTCGAGACGGTGCTGGAGGCAGCCCCGTCGGTGGCTGCCGAGATCCGGGCGATGGCGGCGACGGAGAAGGTCGCTCATCCGTCGAGCCCGTCCCCTGCCCACCGCCGCCGGTGCCGCCGTATCAAGAGGCTAAGCCTGAGCCATCGCCATTCTTCCTGGCATGTCGATCCGCCTGGTGCCTGGCCGGGTGAACGCACGAAGAATCCCGCGGCAATATCTGGCGGCGTCCCGGTCCCGAGCTCGGAAGTCAGACGTCAATAGCTGTTGCAGAACGTACCGACCTCCGGCTGGCGGGCAATCAGGCATAACCCCGAGTTCCGGCGGAGATTGCCCTGGGTGTGATAGAACTCCACGGCTGAGGGGCGGAATGCCGGAACGCGGGTCCGGGCTCGGAGACTGGCGCGGACCCGCCATGTTGGCAACGCGCTCGCCAGGAGGAGGGGATCGCGACCAAGAGGAGGCGGGGTGCCTGTCTTGAATTGGAAGATCCTCCGAATTCGGCCTGCCGTCGGGTAGCACTCCGCAGAGTTTCTTCCCGCGCTCGGGGTTTGACCTGATGGTCACATGGCCGGGTCGGGTTACGCTCCCCCTTGCGACGATCCACGATCGTCGCTGCTGGAGGAGGGCGTCGTATGGCTGAACTGGTGATCGTTGGGTTCGACAACCCGACCGATGCCGACCGTGTTCTGACGGAGCTGTCGCGCCTGCAGAAGGAGTATCTGATCGATCTCGAGGATGCCGTCGTCGCCATCCGCAGCTCGGACGGATCCGTTCGGATCAAGCAGAGCGTGAACTTGGTGAGTCTCGGCGCGACCACGGGCGGCCTGCGTGGAGCCTTGTGGGGCAGCCTCATCGGCCTGCTTTTCCTGAACCCGCTCGCCGGCCTCGCGATTGGCGGCGCCGTAGGGGCGGGCTCGGGGGCCCTGTCCGGGAACATGATCGATTATGGGATCAACGACGACCTCATCAAGTCGATCGGGCAGACGCTCAAGCCCGACACCTCGGCGCTGTTCCTGCTGATCCGGAAGTCCCAACCCGAGAAGGTCCTCGCTGAGCTGTCCGAGTACAAGGGGCACGTGATCCGCTCCTCGCTGTCCCCGGAGCAGGAAGCGAAGCTTCAGGCCGCCCTCTCGCGGGCCCACCCACCCAGCCCGAGCGACGGGATGGAGGCCGCCGCCGAGATGGCCTCGCAGCGCGCCTGACGTCTGGCTCGAACACCGGGGAGGCCAAAGTGCTGTCGCGCCGTTTCCTTCTTTCTGCGCTCCTCGGCGCGCCGTTGGTGGTACCGCTCGGCTTGACTGTGTCAACGGAGGCCGAGGCGCAACGAGAGCGACCGAACCGGCCGGACCGGCCCAGCCGCCCGAGGCGACACCGTCCTCCTGCACCGCGTCCCCGGACGGAGCGTCGGCCGCCGCCTCGCCGGAACCTCGTCTGGGTGCCTGGTCGCTGGGTCTGGTCCGATCGGCGCTGGCGTTGGGTTTGGGTTCCTGGCCGGTGGGTGAGCCGCCGCGGTCGTTGGTAGGAGGACGGTCCGCGAGGCTAGGAAGGCATCGCCGGATTGGCTCGGACGCAAATGTCGCGCGATCGGGAGCCTTTCTGTCATCAACCCGATCGTCCCTAGGCGCAGCTTCCTTAGCTTCGTCCTCCAGGTCGAGATCGACCACTGCCCCCGTGGCCGCGCCACACCGTCGACCGCGGGTGGACAGGTTGCCCGCTCAATCCGGAGCGGCCCTGACGGCGAGGGAGGGGGCTGATGAGAAGCGGCAATGGTGCCTCTCCGAGCGGGGCAGAGATGCCGGAGAGGGCTCTCGGTCGAACACGGCTCCTGTTGGGGTATGTGATGGTTCTCGCGGGCGCCGTCGTTCTCGGCGACCTGGCGCTCGCCTCGTTCGTCAGCCCGACCTTCATCGGCGCGATCGCGATCCTCGTCGGCGCCAGCGAGATCATCCACGCGGTCTGGAGCCGGCGACTGGGCGGCATGCCCTGGCAGATGCTGCTGGGATTGCTGTACGTCCTCGTCGGTCTCCTGCTGGTGGGCACTGGCGGCTCGAGCGCGATAGCCCTCACGCAATTCCTCGTGCGCTCGGCGCGACAGGGTGAACTCCTCCTTGCCTACGTTCTCGGGCTATCGCTCGTGCTTTCCGGTGCCGTCAGGATCCTCTTCGCCCTGAGCCATCGGCTGCAAGGCGGCTGGGGGATGCTAGGCGCAGGCACGTTCGGAGTTGCGGCGGGCGTCATCGTCTTGGCGGAGTTCCCGAAGACGGGCTTCTGGATCTTCGGGCTGCTGCTTGGGATCGATCTCATCGTCCACGGTGCGGCATGGCTCGGCTACGCGAAGGCCCCAGCAGCCACGCCGGGTTAAGGCGCGCCCGCTTTGAGCGAAGATTCTTCCTGGTAGTTGAGGCTGCTACAGGAAGCTGTCGGGTGTCGAGGGAGCGGAGCGAGCCTTCAGGAGGGCGTCCCTTGACCCGTTGGCCGCTCGGGTAACGGCACCCCTCGAAGCGAACACGTATCGGCAAACGCGCGAAAGGGGCTGCTCCCGGCATCTCCAATCAGACCTGGCGCACGCGTATAGCTTCTGGCGGGGCGCCGAGCGCGTAGAGGATGCCGCGAAGTTCCGCTAGGCCCTTCAGCCGGCCGATGGCGGCGTAGCCCGGGTTCACAATCTTGCGGAGGTCGTCCATCATCCGGTGGCCGTGGTCGGGTCGGAAGATCAGCTTCTGCGCCGGGCCGCGCTTCCTGTCCTCTGCCACGAGTTCGCGGAGCACGGCGACCATGTCGACATCGCCTTCGAGATGCGCGGCCTCGTGGAAGGAGCGCGGATCGTCGGCATCGCGCTTCGTCGCGCGCAGGTGCGCGAAGTGGATGCGGTTGCCGAACCGGCGGACGATCGCCGGCAGATCGTTGTCCGCCCGCACCCCGAGCGAGCCCGTGCAGAAGCACATGCCGTTTGCGGGAGATGGCACGGCCTCGAAGAGGGCCGCGTAGTCCTCCTCGGTCGAGGCGACGCGAGGCAGGCCGAACAAAGGGCGCGGCGGGTCGTCGGGATGGAGTGTCAGCCGCATCCCGAACGCCTCGGCGGCGGGCGTGACAGCCTGTAGGAACTCGATCAGGTGTTGCCGCAGCCGCGGGGCATCGATGCCGGCGTAGCTTCTGAGTCGCTCGCGGAAGGCCGGGATCGACAGCGGGTCCGTGGTCGAACCGGGGAGGGCGCTCGCGATCGTGACGACGAGGGCGTCCCGGTCCTCCTGGGTCATCGCCTCGTAGATCCCGTGCGCCCGCTCGCGTTCCTCCGGCGTATAATCCGCCTCGGCACCGTCCCGCACCAGGATGTGCAGGTCGAAGGCAGCGAAGCGATCCTGCTCGAAGCGAAGCGCCGTCGCGCCCGTCGGCAGCACCCAGTCTAGATCGGTGCGGGTCCAGTCGACCACGGGCATGAAATTGTAGCAGACGACCTTGACGTCGTTGGCAGCGAGCGCCTCGAGGCTCGCGATCCAGGCCTCGATCTCGGTTTTCGCCTGCTGGCCGAGACGCTTGACGGAATCGGGCACCGGGATCGACTCGACGACCGTCCAGGCAAGTTCGGAACGGTCGCCCGGGGCGTCCTCGATCAGGCGCTTGCGGTCCGCTACTTCGGATGCCGTCCAGGCTTGACCGATCGGGATGTCGTGCAGGGAGGTCACGACGTCCGTCGCGCCCGCCTGGCGGATGTCGTCGAGCGAGACGGCATCGCGTCCCGGCCCGTACCAGCGCCAGCCCTGCCGCATGTTTCCCTCTCCCCGGTTGTGGTGGAGCTCAGGTGAAGTAGGCCGGATGGAGCCTCGCGAGGATCCGGGCATCCGGGAGGACGGCCTGGAGGTGGGCCTGCATCGCAGTCCGGGCGGCGGGAGCGTTCCCGGCGCGGATGGCGTCGGCGATCACCCGGTGCTCGCCGATGACCTGGCCCATTCGGCC
Organism: Pseudomonadota bacterium; assembly: GCA_023423995.1. Classification (GTDB taxonomy): domain Bacteria; phylum Pseudomonadota; class Alphaproteobacteria; order Rhizobiales; family Beijerinckiaceae; genus Enterovirga. The sequence continues at coordinate 18,613 of JAFAEL010000103.1, forward strand.
TAGCGCCGGGAGCGTCAGCCTTCGGCATCGGTCGATCTGCAGCTTGGCCTGCCGGACGGTCTTCCAGATCCCCGCATGGCCGGAGAGGGTTGCGATCGCCTCGTGGAATCCCTCATCCGCCTCGTGGAACGCCGCCTGATCGCCCAGCCTGGCAAAGGCCTCCTGCCGCTCGATGACCTTGCTCAGCGCGTCTGCGCCCGCCGGACCAGCCCGCTTGGCCGCCATCTCGACGAGCGCGCCCTCGAGGGCCTGCCGGACCACGACTGCCTCGGGAATGGCGGAAAGGGGGATCCGGGCAACGAAGGTCCCGGCCTGCGGCCGGATGTCGACGAGGCCCTCCTCCGAGAGGCGGATGAGGGCCTCCCGGATAGGCGTGCGGCTGACGCCGAAACGCTCGGTGAGGTCCTTCTCGGACAAGGCCGCGCCTGGCTCGAGCCCGAGCGAGACGATCTCGTCCCTGAGCTCGGCACAGATAGCCGATGCCGCCGTGAAAGGACGCCGGTGCATCCGTCGCGGCTCGGTCTCGGTCGGGGGAAGCGTCGGGTGCGGATCCATGTCTTCTGGCGCTTGTCTTTCGACCGATTGACCGCATTGATATATTAGTATTGATTGCGCGACAACGAGCAGCCGCATCTTGCGGGAGGGGGAGGCGTCCAGCGTGGCGTTGCATCCGGACAGGCTGTTGCCGGTTGAGGCGGACGCGCGCAGCTCCGCCGGGCATCTCGATGCCCAGGTCGCCGCTCGGCCGATCATCTCCCCACGCCGCCATGCGGATCGGCGCCGGTTCGCGAAACGGACCTACCGGCCATGACAGTGTCGGGAGGCGAGATGCGCGAATTCTCGGGCCGGGTCGCACTCGTGACGGGCGGCGCCTCCGGCATCGGGCGCGCGGCGACGCTCGCTTTCGCCCGGGAGGGCGCCGCCGTAGCGTTCACGTACATCACGAGCGAAGACGAGGCGCGGGAGCTCGAAAGCCGCATATTGGTCGCCGGCGGGCGAGCGCTCGCGCTGCAGGCGGACATGACGGAGTGGGAGGAGGTCGAGCAGGCCTTCGCCAGAGCCGAGGAAGCTCTCGGACCCGTCGAGATCCTGTTCGCGAATGCGGGCGGCCTGCTGAAGCGGGAGCGCTGCGTCGATACGAGCCCGGACTTCTGGGACGAGGTCTTCGCCGTCAACGTGAAGAGTACGTTCCTCGCGTGCAAGGCGGCACTCTCCCGGATGGAGCCGAGGCGACGGGGCGTGATCGTCACCATGAGCTCGCTCGCGGCATTCGATGGCGGTGGTCCGGGAGCGACGCACTACGCTGCCTCCAAGGGCGCGATCACGACCTATACGCGCGGGCTGGCCAAGGAGGTTGGGCCGCTCGGCATCCGGGTGAACGGGGTCGCGCCGGGGCTGATCGGGACGCGCTTTCACGACCGTTTCAACACGCCTGAGGGCCGTAAGGCCACGGCAGAACGCACTCCGCTTCGCCGGGAGGGGACGCCAGAGGACGTCGCGGAGGCGGTCGTCTACCTCGCGTCCGGGAGATCGAGCTTCCTCGCTGGCGAGGTCATCCAGATCAATGGCGGGCTCGGGATGTTCTGAGCCGGCCGCGGCGGACAAGCGTAGAACGACAACAGGAGCAGGCGCATGATGAAGAGCCCGACGATCTCCGCTCCGTCACGCCGCAGGGTAGTCGGCGGCCTCACGACGCTCGCTGCAATGGGGCTGAGCGGGGCGAGGGCGCAGGGCGAGAGACCCACCCTGCCGAAGTCGCCGGTTGCGCTCAACATCATCGATGTCGGTGGCGCGCTCGCTCTCGTGCAGAAACCCATCGAGAACTTCCGCAAGGCGCAACCCGAACTGGTCTCGCGCATCACCTTCACCAAGGCGCCCGCGCCCGAATTACCCGCCAAGCTGAAGGCCCAGCAGGATGCCGGCCGGGTGGACATCGACCTGATGCTCGGCGGGCTAGACGCGGTTTCCGGCGGCATCGACCAGAACCTGTGGCAGCCGCTGTTCCCCCGCTTCGCCGGAATCCTGCCGAACCCGGACGAGATCCTGCAGAAGGCGGCGCTCGACATGCACAATCTGGCCAAAGGACAGGCCATGTGCATGGTCTACTACCCGTCGGGCCCGCTTCTCGAATACATGCCGGCCAAAGTGAAGACGCCGCCCGCTACAGCGCAGGAATTGTTGGACTGGACCAGGCAGAACCCGAACCGCTTCATCTATGCGAGGCCTGCGAATTCCGGCCCGGGCCGCACATGGCTGATGGGCCTGCCCTACCTCCTCGGTGACACAGACCCGAAGGACCCGATGAAGGGTTGGGACAAGACCTGGGGCTACCTAAAGGCGCTCGGCGAGAACATCGAATATTATCCGACCGGCACCGGGGTCACCATGAAGGAACTCGGCGAGGGCACGCGCGACATGATCGTGTCGACGACCGGCTGGGACATCAATCCGCGCGCCCTCGGCATTGTGCCGAAGGAGGCCGAAGTAGCCACCCTGAAGGGTTTTCACTGGGTTTCGGACGCCCAATACATGGCGATCCCAAAAGGCGTCGCAGAGGGGAAGGTTGCAGTCCTGCTCGAACTCATCAGCTTCGTCATGAGGCCGGAGCAGCAGGCCTATACCTACGACGAAGGCTACTTCTACCCCGGTCCTGCCGCGAAGAACGTGACGCTCGACATGGCTCCGCCGGAGAGCCAGGCCGCCATCAAGGAGTTCGGGCGCCCGCAATATGAGCGCTGGATTGCCGACAATCCGATCGAGACGCCGCTCGAGCCCGAGAAGATGGTCTCCGCCTTCAAGCGCTGGGACCAGGAGATCGGCTCGGGCAGCAAACGGAGGGGCTAGTGGCCGGTCGGCGCCAGGCGGATCCGAGGCGCTCGCCTCGCGGCATCGAGGTCCGCGGGATCAGGCCGGGGACGACACCGACGCGGACATCATGACCCTTCACGCACCATCCGTCCCCGGCGGGGTCGCCCTCGAACTGCGCAAGGTCAGGCGAACCTTCGGCAGCCATGCCGCGCTCGCCGGGATCGACCTATCGATCAAGGCCGGCGAGTTCATCGCGCTCCTGGGCCCCTCGGGCTGCGGAAAGTCGACGGCCCTGAACTGCATCGCGGGCCTGCTGCCGCTGTCCGGCGGCTCCATCCATCTCGGTGACCGCCGGATCGACCAGCTGAAACCCGAGCAGCGCGGCTTCGGCATGGTCTTCCAGAGCTATGCGCTCTTTCCGCATCTGACGGTCCGGAAGAATGTCGGGTTTGGCCTGGCCATGCGGGGCGTGAAGCGGAGCGAGATCAACCGGCGCGTCGACGAAGCTCTCGGTCTCGTGCGGCTCCGCGAGCAGGCGGACAAGCTTCCAGGCCAGATGTCGGGCGGACAGCAGCAACGCGTCGCCATCGCCCGCGCCATCGTCATCGAGCCGGCGGTCGTGCTCATGGATGAGCCGCTCTCGAACCTGGATGCAAAGCTGCGCCTCGAGATGCGGGCCGAGATCCGGCGCATCCACGAGATGATCGGCTCCACCACGGTCTACGTCACGCACGACCAGGACGAGGCGCTCTCGATGGCCGATCGCGTCGTCGTCATGCGTGACGGGGCGATCCGCCAGGTGGGTACGCCGGAGGAGCTATACGAGAAGCCCGCGCACCAGGACGTTGCGGACTTCATGGGCTTCCGCAATCGGCTGGCTGGCAGGGTCGTCGGTGTAGCGAACGGCCGCGCCGAGGTCGAGGTGGCGGGCGCGCGCCTGTCCGGGATCGTCCGGGAGGACGTCAGGGCGGGAAGCGGTGCTCTCGTCTCGATCCGGCCGGAAGACCTGGTGCCGGGTGGCACGGAGCAGGGCCTCCCGGCACGCGTGGTGGCAATCGAGTATCGCGGCCGCGCCTTCTTCGGGAATGCAGTCGCCGCTGACGGGACCCCGCTGTTCTTTCGAGCCGACCGAGCACTCGACAAGGGCGCGGAGATCCAGCTTCGGGCGGAGCCATCGCGAACGCTGGTCTTTGCGGAGGCCGTCGCGTGAGTTCGGTTCCGCTGGATCAGATCGTGACCGCGGCCGGGATCGAGGCGCGGGCTAACCTTCGAACGCGGCTTGCCGTGCGCGGGCTCGACGGGACGACCCTCTTCGTCCTCCCGGCGCTGGTCGCGATAGTGGCGCTTTTCGTCTATCCCTTCCTGTATGGGCTCGCCCTGTCGTTCCGCCCGAAACAGGGCGGCTTCCTTGGCAACTACACCCACTTCTTCTCCGATCCGTTCCTCTACGACACGATCTGGACTACGCTCCGGATCGCGCTTCCGGTCACCATCCTGAACCTCGCACTGGCTGTTCCGATCGCCATGCGGGTCCGCCTCATGCGGCGCCAGCGGCTCCTGACGACCATCCTCGTGCTGCCGGTCACGCTTGGAACCGTGCTCGTCGCCGAAGGCCTCCTGAACTATCTGGGCCCGCAAGGCTGGTTCAACCGCACGCTCATCTGGGCGGGTCTCCTGTCCGGCCCCGTGAAGCTCACGAACAACTACTGGGGCGTCTTCGCATCGCTCCTCATCACGGGCTTTCCCTTCACGTTCCTGCTGACCCTCTCCTACGTGACCGGGATCGATCCGGCGCTGGAGCAAGCGGGCGCCGTCCACGGGGCGAGCGCGCGCCAGCGCTTCACCAAGATCATCATGCCGCTTATCCTGCCTGGCCTTGCGATCACCTTCTGCCTGTCCTTCGTACAGGCCTTCGCGGTGTTTCCCTCGGCCGTGCTCCTTGGGGCGCCCGCCGGCGCGACACGCGTAATCTCCATCGCCGCGTACCAGGCGGCCTTCGAGGAATACGACTACTCGTTGGCCTCGGCGATCGCGATGATCATGGGCGCGGTCCAGCTTGCTCTCGTGGCGGCGGTGCTCGGCTTGCGCGGCCTGCTCTATCGCGGGCCAGTGGCCGGCACGAAGGGCTGACGCGATGATCCGCGATACAGGTCTCAGCTCCCGCATCTGGCGCATCGCCGTGTGGGCGCTGACCATCCTGTTCGTCCTGAACCTCCTGGCGATGATCGCGTCGGTTCTGGTGAATTCCTTCGCGACGCGGTGGCTCGGGACCTGGCTGCCGGTCGCCTACACGACCCGCTGGTACTTCTCGGCGTGGGAGGAGTTCCAGCTCCACGACGTGCTGATCGTGACCTTCCAGGTCGTCTTCGCGGTCGTCATCGTATCGGGGCTGCTTGGGGTACTGGCAGCCTATGCCATGGCGCGACGCGACTTCCCGGGCAAGCGGCTGGCCATGCTGATCTTCCTCCTGCCGCTCCTTGTCCCACCGATCACCTACGGCATCCCACTCGCGACGGTGCTCTACCAGCTGAACCTCGCCGGCACGTTCTGGGGCGTGGTGCTCGCGAACCTTGTTCCCACGATCCCCTTCGTCGTGCTCGTCATGATACCTTTCATCGAGCAGATCGACCCGCGGATCGAGGCAGCGGCGCGAGTCTTCGGGGCATCCACATTGCAGCTCTTTGCGCGCATCCTTCTGCCGCTGTTGCTGCCGGGGATGCTCGCCGCGATGCTGCTGGTTCTGGTGCGTACGATAGCAATGTTCGAGCTGACCTTCCTGACGGCGGGCCCGACGAGCCAGACGCTCGTGGTCGCGCTCTATTACGCCGTCTTCGCCGCCGGCGTGCGGGCTGGGCAGTCGATCGATGCCATGGCGGTCGTCTACATGGTCGTCACGCTCATCTGGCTGGTAATAGCGTTGCGCTTTGTGAACCCGACCCAGATCGTCGCGCGCGCAAAGCAGCAGCAGGCACAACCATGACCAGGCTCTCGGACCGTACTATCCCTTCTCTCGCCTCCTCTGTCCGAAGGCCCGCCTATGACCGTGCGCAACTGAAAACTGGCATTGTCCACCTCGGGATCGGGGCGTTTCATCGGGCGCACCAGGCGGTCTACACCGACGACGTGCTAGCCAGCGGCGATCTAGGCTGGGGTACTCTCGGCGCCTCGCTACGCTCGCCCGACACGCGGGACGCCTTGCTCCCTCAGAATGGCCTCTACGCCGTGAACGTTCGCGCCGGCGACCACGACGAGGTGCGGGTGATCGGCGCGCTGACGGGTGTGGTCGTCGTTCCGGAAAATCCCGCTACGCTCCTTGAGAGGATGACCGATCCCGACGTGCGGATCGTGTCGCTGACGGTCACGGAGAAGGGTTACTGCCATAATCCTGCGACTGGCGAACTCGACCCGAACAACCCTGACGTCCGCCACGACCTCGAGCATGCGGCTGCTCCGCGCTCCGCGCCGGGACTGATCGTCGAGGCACTAGGGCGGCGGCGGGCGGCCGGGATTGCGCCATTTACCGTGCTCTCCTGCGATAACCTCCCGTCGAACGGCGTCGTGACCAAACGCGTGCTGGCGGGGCTAGCAGGTCTGCGCGACGGTGATCTCGGGCGCTACGTCGAGGCCGAGGTGGCCTGCCCGTCCACGATGGTCGACCGCATCGTGCCGGCAACGACGGACGGGGACCGCGACCGGGTTGCAGCCTTGCTGGGCCTCGAGGACAGCTGGCCCGTGATGGCAGAGCCCTTCTCGCAATGGGTGATCGAGGACCACTTTCCTGCCGGGCGACCGGACTGGCCTGGCGCGACCTTCGTGGAAGATGTCGAGCCGTTCGAATTGATGAAGCTGCGGCTCCTGAACGGAAGCCACTCGACCATGGCTTATCTTGGCTATCTGTCCGGGAGCGAGACCATCGCCGACGCGGTGCGGCAGGAGGGAATGGAGCGCCTTGTCCGCCGGCTGATGGACGACGAGGTCACGCCGACGCTGCCGCGCCTGCCGGGATTCGATCTTGCTGCCTACAAGGACCAGCTCTTCCAGCGCTTCCGCAACCCCGCCTTGAAGCATCGGACGTGGCAGATCGCCATGGACGGCTCGCAGAAGCTTCCGAACCGTCTGTTGGGGCCAGCTCGCGAGCGCATCACGCAGGGGCTGCCGATCGAGCGCATCGCCCTCTGTCTCGCGGCCTGGATGCGCTACGTGGCCGGGACCGACGAGAGGGGCGCCCCCATCGATGTGCGCGACCCGCTCGCGACCGATCTCCGCGCCCGTGCCGATGCGGCCGGCCGTGACCCGGACCGTATCGTCGACGCGCTGCTTGGCATGAGGCAGATGTTCGGCACGGACCTTCCCGCCGAGCCCCGCTTCCGAGAGCCGGTCCGGAACTGGCTCGCCACGCTGTTCGAGAGAGGTGCGGCCGAAACCGTCAGGATGGCAGCAGCCATGTAGCGCCGGGTCAGATCGGCCTCGCTCGAAGCAAGTCCCGACAGAGGACAAGGCCTGGAGGAAACGATGGGACGAGACCAAGTCACGCGCCGCGCCGTGGTCGGCGGATTATCCGGGCTCGCGGCGGCGGGGGCGAGCGGAGCCTTTGCCCAGACGCTTCCGGCGCCGAGCCAGCCGGTGACGCTCAACATCATCGACGTTGCGGGTCAGCTGCAACTGACCCAGGCCGGTATCGACCGCTTTCGGGCGCAGAACCCGAAGCTCGTCTCGCGCATCAACTTCCAGCGCGCTCCCTCGCCGGAACTGCCGGGCAAGCTGAAGGCGCAGCAGGATGCCGGGCGGGTGGACATCGACCTCGTCCTGACGGGACCGGGCGCCATGTCGGACGGCATCCAGCAGGGTCTGTGGATCGAGGTCTGGTCCAAGTATCCGGATGGCTTGCCCAAGGCCGAGGACACCTACCATGAGCAGGCGCTGATGATGCAGCGCAATTTCGGCCGCGACCAGGGCGTCGCGGTCGTGTACTCCCCTTCGGGACCGGTGTTCGAGTATCACGCCAACAAGGTGAAGACCGTGCCGAAGACGGCGGCCGATCTTCTGGCCTGGGTGAAGCAGAACCCCAACCGCTTCACCTATGCGCGGCCGGTGAATTCAGGGCCGGGTTGGACCTTCCTCATGGCGATGCCCTACATCCTGGGCGATCGCGACCCCAAGGACCCGATGAAGGGGTGGGACAAGACCTGGTCCTGGCTGAAGGAGCTGGACGACGGGATCGACTACTACCCGGCCGGGACGGCGGTCACGATGAAGGAACTGGGGGAGGGCACGCGGGACATCATCGTCTCGACTTGCGGCTGGGACATCAATCCGCGGGCGCTCGGGATCGTCCCGAAGGAGGTCGAAGTCTTCGCGCTCGAGGGCACGCGCTGGGTGCCCGACACCCAGTTCATGTGCATTCCGAAGGGCGTGCCGAACGACAAGGTCGCGGTCCTGCTGCAGCTCATGTCCTTCATGCTGAAGCCGGAGCAGCAGGCGCTCACCTACGACAAGGGCTACTTCTATCCCGGCCCTGCCGTGAAGGGCGT
>JAFAEL010000045.1 GCA_023423995.1 Pseudomonadota bacterium
GGGTCCAACGCCTCGTCTCGAGCCGGCCCGGCACGGAGAGGAGCGCCACTCCGGCAAGGATGCTGGCAAGCCCGAACGCCCCCTGCAGCGTGAGGTGATCGCCGAGGATCAGGATCCCGAACGCGACCGCGAAGAGCGGCGTCGCGTTGCCGAGCGCGCCGGCGAGATTGGGCCCCAGCAGCCGGTTGCCCTGGAAGGAGAGCAGCGTCACGGCGACCGGGAAGAAGAGGCCCGTTCCGGCGAAGATCGCGGCCGCGCGGGGGTCGAAGCCCGCCATGTCGAGTTGGACGAGGCCGATCAGCGCCAGCACGATCGCCGTGGTGGGCAGGCTGACCGTGGCCCCGGCCAGCACCGCCTGGCCGCGCAGTCCGATCTGCGCCAGCACCAGCGCGAGCGCGTAGCAGCCGGCCGATGCGAGCGCCGTCAGCGCGACCATGCCCGCCGGTTCTTGATCTCAGCCACGGAATTCCCGACACTCGGCCCAGCTTCGTCCGCAGAAGCGCGGCGCGGCCCTGGAGGCAAGCCGATCCGATCATGGGCGCCATGCCGCAAGAGCGGGGCACGACGGGCAGGATGGATAACGCCGGCGGCCTCCGCCTTCCGTCAATGGGGAAAGCCGCCCCATGCGCGCAGCCAACGCGGCGCGATCCGCGTTGCCGGCATGCTTGGCGGTGACGGCAACGGAGAATTCGGCTCGCGATGGGTGACCTCAGGAAACTTCTCGTGGTGGAGCCCGGCCGCAAGGTCGATCTCAGCCACTTCGACCCGCGCGAGACCAAGCATGTCGGGAACAAGGAGGACGCGAAGGCGCGCCTCGCCGAGGATGCGGTCGCGATCGATCACCTTCAGGACCGCCTCTTTGCCGAGCGGCAGCACGCCCTCCTGGTCATTCTCCAGGGCATGGACACGAGCGGCAAGGACGGGACGATCCGCGCCGTGTTCCAGGCGACGAGCCCGCTCGGTGTCACGGTCACGGCCTTCAACCGGCCGACGGAGGAAGAGCTCGCCCATGATTTCCTGTGGCGCGTCCACAGGGCCTGCCCGCGGCGCGGCACGATCGGGATCTTCAACCGCTCGCAATACGAGGACGTGCTGGTCGGGCGCGTCCGGAAGCTCGCGCCTGCCGCGGTGATCGAGCACCGCTACGACCAGATCAACGCCTTCGAGGACATGATCGCGAGCTCCACCAAGGTGTTGAAGTTCATGCTTCACATCTCGAAGGAGGAACAGGCGGAGCGGCTGCGGGCACGGCTGGAGGACCCGAACAAGCACTGGAAGTTCGATCCGGGCGACCTCGAGGATCGCACCCTCTGGCAGGACTACATGCAGGCCTACGAGCGGGTGCTCGCGCGCTGCTCGACGAAGATCGCGCCCTGGTACGTGATCCCGGCAGACAAGAAATGGGCCCGGAACGCGGCCATCGCGGCCATCGTGCGGCGCACGCTCGAAGACATGGACCCGCAATTCCCCGAGCCGCGTTCGGACCTGAAGCATTTCACGGTGGTGTGACGGCCCGGCGCCCGATCAGGGCCGGCGAACGCCCCTCGCCCGGGAACGGACGCCGCTGCCGCCGCTTGTTTCCGACGGGAGGCCGGCACGGCTCAGTTCGGGGTGATGCATTTTGTATGATGTGGTGATCGTGGGTGGCGGCCCGGCAGGGCTGAACGCCGCCCTCTTTCTCGGGCGCTGCCGCCGGTCCGTCCTGGTCGTGGATGCCGGCGCGCCGCGCAACGCCCGTTCGCGCTGGGTCAGCGGGTTCCTCACCCGGGACGGCGTGGAGCCGGGCCAGCTCCGCGAGCTCGCGCGAGCGGAGATCGCCGCGTATCCGAGCGTCGAATTCCGGGACGGCGAGGTCACCGAGGCGGGGCGCACGGAGGGGTGCTTCGAAATCCTGCTCCGAGGCGGCGAGCGCATCCGCGGCCGCAAGTTCATCCTCGCACCCGGGCTGATGAACGACGTCCCCGACGTGCCCGGTTTCCGGGAATTCTTCGGCCGAGGGGTCTATCCCTGCCCGTATTGCGACGGCTGGGAGCACCGGGACCAGCCCGTGGCGGCCTTCGGGCTTGGGGAGGAGATCCGCGGGATGGCGCTCGAGCTGACGGTCTGGACGCAGAATGTCGTCGCCCTGACCAACGGGAAGGGTCAGGTGCCCGAGAAGGACCGGCGCGATCTCGCCGAGCGCGGCATCGAGATCATCGAGGAACCGATCGCGGCGCTCGACGGCGATCCGGAGGGCGAGGGCCTCTCCCGGATCCACTTCGCCAGCGGCCGGACGATCGAGCGGACCGCCCTGTTCTACGCCTTCCAGGAATGCCGGCAGTCGCCGCTCGTCGAGCAGCTCGGCTGCGAGATGAGCGACAAGGGCGCCGTCGATACCCGCAGCTGCGAGAGGACCAACGTTCCGGGCCTGTTCGTGCCGGGCGACGCCTCGCGGCGGGTCAAGTTCGCCATCGTGGCCGCCGCCGAAGGGGCGATGGCCGCCTTCGCGGCCAATACCGAGCTCTTGCAGGAAGACCTGGCACGGAGCAGGAGCGGGCGTCAGCAAGGCTAGCCGGATGCCCTATTCCATTCTCGCCCTCCAGCCGCGTCACCAGGGCTGGTCGAGCCTCTACGTCGCGCGTGTGCAGACGCCCCGGGGCGACGAGATCCGCCGCGAGGTCGAGTCCCATGGGGACGCGGTGGCCGTGCTGCCCTACGATCCCGTCCGGCGCGTCGCGATGCTGGGCCGCCAGCTCCGCACGCCCGTCCTGCACGCATCCGGGCAGCAGGACCTGCTGGAATGCCCGGCCGGCCTCCTCGACGGTGCCGACCCGGAGGAGGATGCGCGGCGCGAGGTGGCCGAGGAGGTCGGGCTGCGCCTGCGCGGGCTGGAGAAGGTCTCGACCGTCTGGTCGATGCCCGGCCTCTCGACCGAGCGCATGCACCTGTTCCTCGCGGAATACGGACAGGCCGATATCGAGGGCGAGGGCGGCGGGCTGGCCGAGGAGCACGAGCAGATCGAGGCCACCGAGCTGCCGCTCGCCGAACTCGCCCGGATGGCGGATGCCGGCACGCTGGACGATTCCAAGACGCTGATCCTGGTGCAGACCCTGCGGCTACGCCGGCCCGACCTGTTCGCCGCCTGATTCTGTCCACAAGGTGACGAAGCTCGCGTGGCAAATCGGCCACGCCGCAAAGTAAATGCACTCTTATCCCCAGGGGCATCCGGATTGTGCCCGCCATCTCGCCCCTTTCCGGCCCGATTCTGCCCTGACGTGTGGCAGCGCACGCCTTAAGGTGAGTGAATGGTTCGTTACGCCCTCATCGGTTGCGCGGCTGCCGGCCTCGCGCTGTCCAGCCCGGCCCAGGCCGAAGACATCGACGCCTCCTCCGCGGTCGCGGAGAGCGGTCCGGTCCCGGCCGCCCCCAAGGTAAGGCGCGCTCCCCGCAAGATTGCGGTGCTGCCGCCCTCCCGCCCGGCGGAGGAGATCGACGGCGTCGCCGCCATCGTCGAGGCGGCCCCGGAGGTATCCGGCCCGCCCGTCCTCGCCGGGACGGCGGCTCCCCTTCCGGCCCAGTTCCAGGCCGCACCGGCCCAGCCCCCTGCCCCGGTGGCGGCTGCCGCCCCCGCTCCGACGCCCGCTCCCGTGCAGGTGGCGTCGATCGCCACCCTCCCGCCGCTCCGGCCCTCCTTCCCGACCGATGTGCCGGCCCCGGCCGAGCCTGCCCCGTCCGAGGAAGCGGCCGCCGCGAGCGAAACCCAGACGGGGCCGGTGCCGCCGGCCCGTCCCGAGGTGGCGGAGGCGCCAGCGCCCGCACCCACACTGGCCGTGACGGCCGTGCTGCCGCCCGAACGCCCCGCCGCGCTGGCGACGGACGGCGCGGCCGTCCAGAATGCTGCCCTCCACGACCCGCAGCCCGCGCCCCCGGCACAGCCCGAGCAGCCCCGCTCGCTCTTCAGAGCGCTGTTCGGAGGCTTCCCCCAGCCGGCGCCCGCGGCCCCGGCCGAGGAGCCGATGATCCGCACCGGCCGCGACTTCCTGGACCAGCGGATCGCCCACCACGCCAGGATCAACAACGTGCCGGCCGCCCTCGTGCATCGGGTGGTCGTGCGCGAGAGCCGGTACAACCCCCGCGCGATCGGGCGCGGCGGCGCGATGGGCCTCATGCAGATCAAGCACGCGACGGCGCGCGGCATGGGCTATGACGGCCCGGCCTCCGGCCTGCTCGACGCCGAGACCAACCTCACCTACGCGGTGAAGTACCTCGCCGGCGCCTACCGGCTGTCCGACGGCAGCTTCGACCGCGCCGTCCAGCATTACGCCCGCGGCTACTATTACGAGGCCAAGCGGCGGAACGCCCGCCTCGCGCTGCGGAACCGGAGCGAGCGGATACAGCGCCAGGCCGATGCGGCGGCCGCGATCGAGCAGGCGGCCGCTCCCGTCCAGCCGAACCGCTCGCTGTTCAACAACGCCCGCTGATTCGGGACTGGAAACGGACGGGGTGCGGCACCGACCGGCTTGCCGCGAAGGGTGCTCCGGGATGATGATCAGGTCCGTGAAGCCCGGTGCCTGATCAGACGTGACGTCCCATCCCCGCGACGCGCCGCAATTCTACCTCACCGCGCCATCGGCCTGCCCGTATCTGCCCGGGCAGCGCGAGCGGAAGGTCTTCACCCACATCGTCGGGAAGCGCGCGCGGGAGATCAACGACATCCTGACCCAGGGCGGGTTCAGGCGCTCGCAGACGATCGCCTATCGGCCTGCCTGCGAGGGCTGCCGCGCCTGCGTGTCGGTTCGGGTGATCGTGGACGAGTTCGCGCCCTCCGAGAACATGCGCCGCGTCGCCAAGCTCAACGCGGATCTCGTCGGCGCGCCGACGCCGAACCAGCCGACGGCGGAGCAATACGCCCTCTTCCGCCGCTACCTCGACGCGCGGCACGGCGAGGGCGGCATGGTGGACATGACGGTGCTGGACTACGCCATGATGGTGGAGGACAGCCACGTCGAGACCGGGATCATCGAGTACCGGATGGCGAGCCCGGCGGGCGGGGCCGAGCCTCTCGCCGCCGTCTGCCTGACGGACTTCCTGCCCGACGGCCTCTCGATGGTCTATTCCTTCTTCGATCCCGCCCTGTCGAAGCGCAGCGTCGGAACCTTCGTGATCCTCGACCACATCGCCCGGGCGCGGGCGCTCGGCCTGCCCTACCTGTATCTCGGCTACTGGGTGCAGGGATCGCGCAAGATGGAATACAAGTCGCGGTTCCTGCCGCAGGAGCGGCTCCTGCCCATGGGCTGGATGAGGCACGGCTGAGCAACCGGATGGCGCCCGTCCATGTGGAGCCGACACGGGTCCGCGAATTCGCGGATGCAGCCGCGTTCGAGGCCTGGCTCGCCGCGCATCACGCGACGGAGCCGGAGCTCTGGATCAAGATCCACAAAAAGGGCTCGGGACGCGCCACGATCACGCCCGCCGAGGCGGTCGAGACATGCCTCCGCTGGGGCTGGATCGACGCGATCCGGAAGAGCCTCGACGCGGCGAGCTTCCTCCAGCGCTACACGCCCCGGGGTGCCCGCAGCTCCTGGTCCCAGGTCAACGTGGCGATCGTCGAGCGGCTGATCGGCGAAGGCCGGATGACCGAGCACGGGCTCCGCCACGTGGAGGCCGCGAAGGCCGACGGGCGCTGGGCGCGCGCCTATCGGATCAAGGGCGCCGAGGTGCCGCCCGACCTCCAGGCGGCGATCGATTCGGATCCCGCCGCGAAGGCGATGTTCGGGCGGCTTTCCGCCCAGAACCGCTTCGCCCTGATCCTGCGCACGGACGCGCTGAAGACCGAAGCGGGCCGCCGCCGCCGGATCGCCGCCTTCGTCGAGATGCTGAAGCGAGGCGAGACCATCCATCCCCAGGGCCGCTCCTAGGGGTTCGCTAGTCCTTCGAAGGAGTGGAAGAGCAGCCGGGCAAATCGCCCGCCCGTTCCGGTCGCTCTCCACCTCCGTCGCTAGTGGAATGCTTCCGAACGGGGCGACCGGAGTGAATTGGCCCAGCGATAGAGCGGCTTGACCAGCCTGACCATCTGATCGGCCGTGTCGCGCGGCAATATTCCGGCCCCTCGATCCTCGCCGAAGAAGAGGATGAGGTCCTCCTCGTCGGGAGGGGACAGCACGGACGCTCTTGTGATCTCGCCCAGCGTACTGTCCTTGCGGAGCTCGCGCACCGAGCCATAGACGGCCAGCATCTGGTCGAGCGCGCGGGCCGGGTCCCGCAGCCGCAATGCGTTGAATTCGAGAATGACGGCTGGCTTGAACCGCGCCAGGACGTCCGACATCCCGGCAATGACCTCGCCCTCGGCGCCTTCGACGTCGATCTTGATCAGATCGACCCGATCCAGACCTTCACATATCGCGTTTGCAGTCGTGATCGGCACCTCGATGACGTCCCGGTTGCCGCGAAGCTCCTCGCCGACCACCCGGCCGTTCTTCGGGTCCCCTTGAGGAACCAGGAAGTTCATGTGGCCCTCCGGCCGGTCGCTCAGCGCGGATTCGATGACTTTCGCGCGAGACGAATGGCCGTTCAGCGCGAAGCTCCTCCGAAGCAGCGCCGCAAGGGCCGGGTTGGGCTCCACGGCGATGACAGAGCCGGTCGGCCCAACGGCCTGAGCGGCCAGCAAACTGAAGTATCCGACATTTGCGCCCGCATCGATGAAGCTCATGCCCGGACGCAGCCAGCGAGACATGAAGAGCGTGAGCCAGATCTCCCAGTATCCGTCCAGCAGAAGGTGGCTGCTCAGCCCGACATCGTCCGTCGGAAGGAAGATCTTCGGCCTGCCGAGGATGCGAGCCAGGCTGACGCCGTTGCCGAGGTAGGCCGTCTGCGTCCTTGCCCGAATGGCTGTCTCGGCTCTGCGCGAACTGAGCCGCCCGAGGCGGCCACGAGGAAGCAGATGCACGCCGATCTCCCCGGTCGGGGCAAGCACGCGAGACCTGCCTCCCGGCTGCCCGTCGGAATTGTAGGTCCCGGAAGGCCGTTGGTCACGCTAGGCGGTCGCGCGGCCGGCCGCGCGGCTTCCCGCCTGCCGAGTATACCGCACCTCGCTCATTCCGCTTTCCAGACGGCGGGCGTCCCGGTAGTCCCGGCATCTCCTTTCGCCCTCGGCCGAATCCGCCAGACCTGATTGGGACCTCCGTGACCACGATCCTGCGCGCGAGCAGCGGGCGGACAGGAGCCGCTGCCGGCATCGCCATGATGCTCCTCGGCGTATTGCTGTTCGCCGTGAACGACACGCTCGGGAAGTGGCTGGTCGGGACCTACACGGTCGGGCAACTGCTCCTGGTGCGCAGCATCTCAGGCCTGTGCGCCATGGCGCCGTTCATCGCCCGGACGGGGCGCAGCAGCTTCGTCCGGGTACCCCGCCCGCGCCTGCAGCTGCTCCGCATTCTTTTCTCGACGATGGAGACTGCGCTCTTCTTCTGGGCGGTCGCCGAGCTCCCGCTCGCGGAGGTCATCGCCTATTACATGGCGGGTCCGATCTACGTGACCGCCCTCTCGCCCTTCCTCCTCGGCGAGCGGGTCGGCTGGCGCCGGTGGACGGCCGTCGCGGTCGGCTTCGTGGGCGTGGTGCTGGCCCTGCACCCCTCGCCCGAGACCATCTCGATCGGGACGATCTGCGCGCTGACCGGCAGCTTCAGCTACGCCCTGTTCCTGGTCACCACCCGCAAGCTCGCCGGCACCCCCGGGACGGTGCTGATGACCGCCCAGCTCGTCGCCGCACTCCTGTTCGGCGGCGCCCTGGTGTTCTTCCAGGGCTGGGTTCAACCGGGACCGGTGGACCTTGCGCTGATGCTCCTCCTCGGCATCGGGTCGCTTGGCGGCAATCTCTGCGTCAACCAGTCGCTCCGGCTCGCGCCGGCATCCGTGGTGGTGCCCTTCCAGTACACGCTGATCGTCTGGGGGCTGATCTTCGGCTACGTCTTCTTCGGCGAGGTGATCGGGCCCCTGACCCTGCTCGGAACGGTGATCATCGTCGGGGCCGGATTGTTCATCTTCGTCCGCGAGCGGCGCCTCCACGCGAAC
>JAFAEL010000214.1 GCA_023423995.1 Pseudomonadota bacterium
GCCGCGAGCAGGCCATAGGCGGAGATGACGCCGGCATTCGGCGGGACGACGATCTCGGTAAGGCCGAGCTCCTCGGCCACGAGCCCGGCATGGAGCGGCCCGGCCCCGCCGAAGGGGACCAGCGCGAAGCCACGGGGGTCCCGCCCCCGCTCGGTCGAGACGAGGCGGATGGCGGCGACGACGTTCGCGGTCGCGATGCGAACTGCGCTGTCGGCGAGATCCGGGACGGACATGCCAAGGGCCGCCGCGAGCGACTCGAAGGCGGCATGGGCGGCCGCGGCGTCGATCGGCATCGACCCGGCCAGTCTCGTATCCGGCCGCAGGCGTCCGGTGACGACATGCGCATCGGTCAGCGTCGGCTCGGTGCCGCCACGGCCGTAGCAGGCCGGGCCCGGCACGGCGCCGCTGCTGCCCGGCCCGACGCGCAGGGCCCCGCCCTCGTCTTGCCAGATCAGGCTGCCGCCGCCGGCCCCGATGGTGGCGATGTCGACCATCGGCATCTGCACGGGAAGGCCACCGATCCGGCTCTCGCGCAGCAGCTGGGGCCGTCCGTCCGGCACCATCGACACGTCCGCGCTCGTGCCGCCGATATCCAACGTGATGACGTCCCGGAAGCCGGAGAGGCCGACATGGCGCACCGCGCCCGTCACGCCGGCAGCCGGCCCTGACAGCAGGGCGGTGACCGCGTTGCGGCGCATGGCGACCGCAGGGATGCGCCCGCCATTCGACTGCATGATGCTGAAATGGCCGTCGAAGCTGGAGGCGGCGAGCCGCTGCTCCATCCGGTCGAGATAGGCGCCAATCACCGGCTGCACATAGGCGGCGACCGTGGTCGTGGAGGCACGTTCGTATTCGCGGAATTCGCGCGTCACGTCCGACGAGCAGGTCACCGGCAATCCCGGCGCCAGCCGGCCAACGAGTTCGGCCAGGGCGTGCTCGTGGTCCGGCAGGGCAAAGGAGTTCAGGAGGCAGATCGCGACCGCGTCGTATCGCCCACGGTCGAGGAAGGCGGCAAGTTCGCGCTCCAACGCGTCCGTATCGAGCGCCGTCTCGACGGTGCCGTCGCTGAGCACCCGCTCCGGCACCTCGAAGGTGTCCTCGCGTGTCGCGAGGGGGCGGGGCTTTCGGTAGAACAGGTCGAAGATGCGAGTCCGGTCGTGGCGCTGGATCAGCAGAATGTCGCGAAACCCGGCCGTGACCAGGAAGGCGAGCCGCCCGCCCTTGTGCTCGAGCACCGCGTTGGTCGCGACCGTCGAACCGTGACCGAACTCCTCCATGTCGGAGAGGGCGATGCCTGCCGTCTCGATCGCCGCGAAGGCGCCTTCGTCCGGCCGGCTGGGAACGCTCGGCACCTTCACGATACGGACGCCTTCGGGCGATACCGCGACGAGGTCGGTGAACGTGCCGCCGATCTCCACTCCGACCCGCATCCAGGACTCCGTCATACGGCCGACATCGTCCGTCGGGTGAAGCATCAATCCGGTCTCGGCGCAATGCCGAGGAGCGCCCGAATTTTCACTCACGTGAAGATCAGGAACTCGCCTTCCTGCCTCAACCTGCGCCATCAACAACGATGTTCCATTCTGCGGCGCATCGGAATTCCATGATCGTGAAAGAGGCTTGCACTGCCGGGTGATCGCCCGCAATCTGCCACCGTGGCCGGAACGACTATGACGAGCGCAGGCGCGATCCTCGAAGCGCGCGAAGTGTGGAAGGCATTTGCCGGCCACACGGCCGTGCGCGGCGTCAGCATCGCCGTCGAGGCGGGTGAGTTTCTGACGCTGCTCGGACCGTCGGGCTGCGGGAAGACGACCCTGCTGCGCATGATCGCCGGCTTCGAGAGCGTGACTCGCGGCGACATCTTCATCGCGGGCGAGCGGAAGACGGATTCCCCGCCCTATCGCCGGCCACTCGGCATGGTGTTTCAGAATCTCGCCCTCTTTCCCCACCTCACGGTCGGCGAGAACGTGGCTTACGGCTTGAAGGTCCGCCGCCGGGACGGCGCGACGATCGCCCGGGAGGTTGCGGCAGCCCTCGAGCTCGTGGGGCTCGGCCCGCTCGCAGGACGCGCCGTCCATCAGCTCAGCGGCGGGCAGCGCCAGCGCGTGGCGCTCGCCCGTGCGCTCGTCGTCAAGCCGGCCGTGCTTCTCCTCGACGAGCCGCTCGGCGCCCTCGATCTCAAGCTTCGGCGGCAGCTCCAGGTCGAGCTGAAGAACCTGCAGAAGCGAGTGGGCACCACCTTCATCTTCGTGACGCACGATCAGGAGGAGGCGTTGAGCATGTCCGACCGCATCGCCGTCATGAATGGCGGCAAGGTCGAGCAGCTCTCGAGCGCCAAGGAAATCTACGATCGGCCGCGAACCGCCTTCGTGGCAAGCTTCGTTGGCGACAACAACATGTTCTCGGCCGAGCGGGTGTCCGGCGGGCTCAGGCTGCCGGAGCTTGGGATCATCCGGCAGGCGCCGGAGGCCGCAAGCGCGAGTGGTGCGCTGATGCTGGCGGTCCGGCCCGAGCATATCCGGCTCCAGCCGGCCCTTGTCGGCAGCAGCGCCCTCCGGGGCATCGTGAGGGACGAGGTCTATCTCGGCTCCAACGTGCAATACACCGTCCAGGCGGGCGGCCGCTCGATCCTCGCCACGATGCCGTGTCGTCCGGGAGGCGCGGATGCGCCATTCGCCACCGGGGACGAGGTCGATATCGACTGGGATGCAGGGGCCTCCGTGCTCGTCCCGGCCGATAGGCCGGCGCCGACATCCGACACGATCTCAGCCCACTGACAGGAGAACCAGCGATGCGTCCCTCCAAGCGATCCCGCGTTCTGGCCCTCGCGCTGGGAAGTCTCTTGTCTCTGGGGCTCGCGGCGGGGCCGGCCAGCGCGCAGAAGATCTCCATGGCCACCTGGGGCGGCGGCGTCGGCGAGACCTGGCGCAACAGTTTCGGCAAGCTGTTCCAGGACGCAACAGGAACGCCGGTCACCATCACGGAGGTGCCGAACCCTGAGGCGCAGGTCCGGGCCCAGAAGGGATCGCCGCAATACAATGCCGTGATCGCGACCTATTTCGAGGCCGCGAACATGAACAAGGACGGCCTGATCGAAACCTTTGACGTCGCCGACTTCCCCGAGATCAAGAACATAGCCGAAAAGTACCGCCTCCTCGACGGAAACGGCCGGCTCCTCGGGATGCCGGTCTATTTCATGTACTACGGGATCGCGCTGAACACGGACAATGCGAAGGCGGCCGAATTCGCGTCCTGGGCGGACCTCGCCAAGCCGAAATGGAAGGGCCAGCTCGCGCTGAACCGGCCCATCTATGCCTCCACCTACGACCTGACCGTGCTCGCCTACGCGACAGGCGGCAACGAGAAGAACATCGAGCCGGGCATGAAGCTCTACGAGCAGATCGCCCAGAACGGCATGACGGCCTTCAGCTCGATGGCGCAGATGAACCAGCTCCTCACGCGGGGCGAGATCGCCGGAGGCGCCTATTACTCCACGCGCATCTGGCAGATGAAGCGCGAGGGCCTGACCAATGTCGAATTCGTGGTGCCGAAGGAAGGCGCCCTCATGCTGCCCTATCTCGTCGTCGTGCCGAAGGGCGCGCCCGACATGGCGGTTGCGAAGAAGTGGCTCGACTTCGTCGGCAAGGCCGACCCGCAGCTCAAGGCGACCGATATCTCCGGCTACATGCCGCTGAACGAGACCGCCGTCCTGCCCCCGCCGCTCGAGAAGATCGTCGGCATGCCGCTCGCGGTACTGAAACCCAAGCTGATCCAGCCCGACTGGGCCTATATCGCCGAGAAGCAGAAGGAGCGCGTGGCCTTCGTCGAGAAGACGATCGCGGGGATCAAGTGAGGCAGCCTCCTCGGGGCTCTGCGCAGCGGGGCGGTCCGACGTCATGAATTTCGGACGCTGGCTGCTGGCACTGATCATGCCCGCGGGCCTGGTCATGGCGGCCTTCGTGTACGGGCTCGGCCAGCTCGGCTGGCAGTCCCTGCACGGCGAGGACGGCGGCGTCGGGCTGGGGCAGTACCTCGCCTTCCTGGCGCGCCCCGATTATCGCGCCGTGCTCGTGACGACGATCTCCATCGCGCTCGCCACGACCGCGCTCTGCCTCGCGATCGGCTACCCGGCCGCCTACGGCATCGCGCGGGCCGGTCGCTGGCGCAACACGCTGATGATCTTCGTCATCCTGCCCTGGCTGGTGAGCGTGGTCGTGCGCACCTATGGCTGGACCGTGATCCTCGGCAATCGTGGGACGCTGAACTCGCTCCTGATGTCGCTCGGCGTCACCGACGGCCCCATCCGTCTCCTCTACAACCAGACCGGCGTCCTCATCGGCCTGACGCACGTGTTCTGCCCGTTCATGATCATCTCGATCCTGACGGTCCTGATGCATGTCGACCGGTCGCTCGAGGAGGCCTCCGCCAATCTCGGCGCAGGCCCGGCCGAGACCTTCTTCCGGGTCACGCTGCCCCTCAGCGTTCCAGGCGTGGTGGCGGGCTCGACGATCGTGTTCCTCCTGTCCACGGGCGCGATCATCACGCCGCTGCTTCTCGGTGGGCCGCGCAACGGCATGCTGTCCACGCAGATCTACCAGGACGTCTTCCAGCTCTTCGATTTCCCGAAGGCCGGCGCGATGGCCTTCATGCTGATGGCAATCGCGGGGCTTCTGATCTGGCCACTCCAACTCGTCGAGCGACGCGTCACGCGGAACCTGCGGAGGGCCGACGCATGAGGCCCGCGAGCCTCGGCCTGAACGTCTGGCTCACGGCCGTCCTGCTCTTCCTGCCGGCCCCGATCGTCATCGTGGTCGTGTCGTCGTTCTCCCGCACCGGCTATCTCCAGTTCCCGCCCCAGGCTCTGTCGCTGCGCTGGTACGCCCAGTTCCTGACCGACGAGACCTGGCTCAAGGCGCTCGCGGTCAGCTTCGTGGTGGCGCTTGTCGTGGCCATCCTGACGACCGCCATCAGCTTCCTCGCCGCCCTCGCGACCACTCGAAGGCGCTTCGCAGGGCGTGGCGCCTTCGAGATACTGCTCCTTTCGCCCCTTCTTTTTCCTCATGCGGCGATCGGCGTGGCACTCCTCAGCCTCCTCTCCGCCATGGGCTGGATCGGGCGCTATCCGGGCAT
>JAFAEL010000169.1 GCA_023423995.1 Pseudomonadota bacterium
GAACGACTTCATCACGCTGCTCGGCCCGTCCGGCTGCGGGAAGTCGACTCTGCTGCGCATCGTGGCCGGCCTCGACCGGCCGACGACCGGGCGCGTGCTGCTGGATGGCCGCGAGGTGACCGGGCCGGGGCCCGAGCGCGGCATGGTGTTCCAGTCCTACACGCTCTTTCCCTGGCTGAACGTCGCCCAGAACATCGCCTACGGGCTCAAGGAGCGCGGCGTGCCGGAGGCGCGGCGGCGCGAGATCGTCGACCATTATCTCGGCCGCATGGGCCTGACGGGCTTTGCGAACCACTGGCCGAAGCAGCTTTCGGGCGGCATGCAGCAGCGCGTCGCCATCGCACGGGCGCTGGCGAACGACCCCGCCATGCTGCTGCTCGACGAGCCCTTCGGCGCGCTCGACAACCAGACCCGCGCCCTGATGCAGGAATTGCTGCTCGGCATCTGGGAACGCGACCAGAAGACGGTGCTCTTCGTCACGCACGACATCGAGGAGGCGATCTTCCTGGCCTCGCGCGTGCTGGTGATGACGGCGCGGCCGGGACGCATCAAGGCAGAGGTCGTGGTCGACCTGCCCCATCCGCGCGACTACCGCGTGAAGACGACGCCCGAGTTCAACGCGCTGAAGGCCCGGCTCACGGAGGAGATCCGCGCCGAGGCCGTGCTGGCCGCCCAGGAGCACTGACCGGGCGGGCTATCCCGCCGAGGGCCCCAGCGTCGCCAGGATCTCGCCGGCCGCGCGCTCGCCTTCCTCCCAGGCGCCGCCGACCGTGCCCCAGAGCGAGCGGGACGTGGCCTCGCCCGCGAACCAGAGGCGATCGCCGACCGGCCGGGCATAATCCTCGCGGATCGGCACGCGCCCGGGCGGCACGACCGACCAGGAGGACAGCGCCCAGGGGTCGTTCAGCCAGTCGGTGACCTCGAGAACCCTGAGGTCGCGGATCGCCCGCGCCCCGAAGATCCCGCGCAGGAAATCCCGCGCCAGCCGGGCGCTCCGGTCGCGGCTGCCGGCCTCCACGGCCGTTCGGTAATCCAGCTCCAGATAGTGGATCGGCGCGCCCTCGATATTCGTGAGCAGCCCGAGGCTCCGGGTCGGGGTGATCAGCTTCGTGAGCCGGTCCGGGCCTGGGAAAGGGGCGCCCGGCCAGTTGAGGACGACATGCTCGTAGGCGCCGGGCAGGAAGCCCGCGATCGCCTCCGCCATGCCGGCGGGGAGCGACGGGAGGAACCGGATCGCGCCGGCCTGGAGGACGGGCGTCGGCACCGTGACGATCGCGGCGGATGCCTGGACCGAACCCTGGGGCGTCGTGAGGCGGACGCCCCGCCCGGACCAGTCGATCGCCGTCACCGGACAGCCGAGCCGGATCGGCAGGTTCGCGGCGAGGCGCGACAGGAAGGCCCCGTAGCCTCCCCGGATGAAGTAGTTGTCGCCGAACTCGTCGCTCGGGAAATCCCGCGCGCTCACCTCCTCCAGGGGACGACCGCTGATCAGGGCCATGGTGGCCGCGAGGGCGGAACGCCATTGCCCGAGAGGCGGAAGCGCCTGCGCGAGGGAGCAATCCTCCGGGGCCCGTCCGGCCGCGTTGAAGCTCCGGTCGGCCCGGTCGAAGCCGCGATCATAGCCGCGGCGCTCCGCCCGCGTCGCCTTCCGGCCATCCACGACGAGATGCCCCTTGCCGGGTGCGCGCCGGAGCGGCTCTCCCCGCTCCCGGCCGATCCTCACCAGCGGGTTCAGGCCGCCGGCATGGAGCCAGTGGGCGCCGAGATCGACCGGGTGACCGCCGAGCCGCACGGTGACGGCCCGCCCCCCGACGCGATCCCGCGCTTCCAGGACGGCGACCGTGCGGCCTGCGGCGAGGCAGGCGCGGGCAGCCGCGATTCCGGCGGCCCCGGCACCGACGATCGCGACGTCGACCTCCGCGGCGGGCTCTGTCAGCGGGGGGGTGGAGATGGGGCGGCGCAAGGAAGGACTCGAGGGTGGCGCGGCGTCATGCCGGCCCGCGGCTCGCGGTTCAAGCCTGGCCGACCGAGCGTGTTCCGGCAAGCTCGTGCTATGCGGGCAAAATGCTCGCCGTCATTCTTCCCTCGGCCTATGCGGCCGTTCGCCAGGTCCTCTCGCCGGAGCTCCGCGGGCTCTTCTGGCGCACGATCGGGTTCACGCTGCTTCTGCTCGCCCTGCTCTGGTACGGGCTGACGCAGGGGCTCTCCGCCATCGTGGCAGCCCATCCGGTCAGCGCCGACTACCCTTTCGTCAACGCGGCGCTGGTCTTCCTGGCCGGCGCGGGCCTCCTGGTCGGCCTGCTCTACATCCTGCCGGTCACGTCCGCGCTGGTCGCGGGTTTCTTCCTGGACGAGGCGGCGGGTGCCGTGGAGCGGAAGGATTTTCCGGCCGACCCGCCGGGGAAGCCGATCTCGCTCGGCAAGTCGATCGGCTACGGCCTGCGCTTCGCCGCGCTCGCGCTCGCCGTGAACCTCGCCGCCCTGATGCTCATCTTCGTGCCCGGCGTGAACATCGTCGCCTTCTTCGCCGCGAACGCCTACCTGCTCAGCCGGGAATATTTCGAGATGGCGGCCGGCCGCTTCAGGTCCTTGGAGGAGGCCCGCCGCCTCCGGCGGGAGAACCGCGTCACGATCCTCGCCGCCGGCGCGGTGCTGGCAGGGCTGGTCCTCATCCCGGTGGTGAACCTCCTCATCCCGCTCTTCGGGATCGCCTTCATGGTTCATCTGCATAAGCGCATTGCAGCCAAGCGCCTGCCGGCCGTATGAGCTGGGCAGGGAGCAGAAAGCCATGCCGTCCAAGCTCGAACAATTGCGGTCCATGACGACCGTCGTCGCCGATACGGGCGACATCGACGCGGTTCGCCGGCTGAAGCCGGAGGACTGCACCACCAACCCAACCCTCCTCCTCAAGGCCGCCCAGTCCGAAGGCGGGTCGGAGGTGCTGGAGCGCGCGCTCGATTGGGGGCGGCGGCAATCCGGCGCGAAGGACTCGACGATCGCGGCGATCGCCGACCGGGTCGCCGTGGCGGTCGGGGCGGAGCTCGCCGGCATCGTCCCGGGGCGCGTGTCGACCGAGGTCGACGCCGACCTCTCCTTCGACACGGCGGCGACCGTCGAGGCGGCCCGCCGCATCATCCGCGACTACGCCGATCTCGGCGTCGGGCGCGAGCGCATCCTGATCAAGATCGCCGGGACCTGGGAGGGGATCCGCGCCGCCGAGATCCTCCAGCGCGACGGCATCGACTGCAACGTCACCCTCGTCTTCTCGTCCGTCCAGGCGATGGCCTGCGCGAATGCGGGCGTGTTCCTCATCTCGCCCTTCGTCGGGCGGATCCTCGACTGGCACGTGAAGAACGGCGGCGGCCCCTACACGGCCGAGACGGATCCGGGCGTGATCTCCGTCGCCAGCATCTACGGCGCCTTCAAGGCCCACGGCGCCCGGACGGTGGTGATGGGCGCGTCCTTCCGCAACGTCGGCGAGGTCGAGGCGCTGGCGGGCTGCGACCGCCTCACCATCTCGCCAGCCCTGATGGACGAGCTCGCCAAGGACGAGGGCGCCCTGCCCCGGCGGCTCTCGCCGCAGACCCCGGCCGCGCATCCCGCCTGGCGCAGCTATGACGAGGCGGAGTTCCGCTTCTGCCTGAACGAGGACGCGATGGCGTCGGAGAAGCTGTCGGAGGGCATCCGGCACTTCGTCCGCGACCTGCGCGCGCTGCGGTCCCTGATCGCAGCCCGGCTCGATCACGCCAAGGCTGCTTGACGGGCCACTCCATCTATTGTTGCAGGCGCAACTGTCATCGTTTCGTCATATGGTTGTCACGCGGGCATCGTGCCGGCGCACCAACACGAGACGGGCCTGACCGGGTTTCGCGCTCACCTCCGTCGAACGCGGGATCCGGTCCCAAGGGCTCCAGTTCAGGGAAGAACGCAATGAGATCCTTTGCCCGCCTGGCGGCCGCGCTCACCGCAGCCGCCGTCGCATCCCCGGCCTTCGCGCAGACCGAGATCCAGTGGTGGCACGCCATGACCGGCGGCAACAACGAGGTCGTGGTGAAGCTCGCCGAGGAGTTCAACGCCTCGCAGCGCGACTACAAGATCGTGCCCACCTACAAGGGCAGCTACCCGGACACGATGAATGCCGGCATCGCGGCCTTCCGGGCCGGCAACGCGCCGCACATCCTGCAGGTGTTCGAGGTCGGCACCGCCACCATGATGGCCGCCAAGGGCGCCGTGAAGCCGGTCTTCGAGCTGATGAAGGACGCCGGCGAGCCCTTCGATCCGAAGTCGTACCTGCCGGCCATCACGGGCTACTACTCGACCGCCAAGGGCGACATGCTGTCGATGCCCTTCAACTCGTCCTCCATGGTGATGTGGGTCAACAAGGACGCGCTGAAGAAGGCGGGGCTCAACGGCGACCAGCCGCCCAAGACCTGGCCCGAGGTGTTCGATGCCGCCAAGAAGCTGAAGGCCGCCGGCTACAACACCTGCGGGTTCTCGACGGCCTGGACGACCTGGGCCAACATCGAGCAGCTCTCGGCCTGGCACAACCTGCCGCTCTCGACCAAGGCCAACGGGCTCGACGGATTCGACACCGTCCTCAGCTTCAACGGCCCGCTGCAGGTGAAGCACCTGCAGAACCTGGTGGAGCTGCAGAAGGACAAGACCTTCGACTATTCCGGCCGCACCAATGCCGGCGAAGGCCGCTTCACCAGCGGCGAATGTCCGCTCTTCCTCACCTCGTCGGGCTTCTACGGCAACGTGAAGGGCAACGCGAAGTTCGACTGGGCGGCGGTGCCGATGCCCTACTACCCGGACGTGCAGGGCGCCCCGCAGAACTCGATCATCGGCGGCGCCTCGCTCTGGGTCATGGGCGGCAAGAGCGCGGCCGAGTACAAGGGCGTGGCGAAGTTCTTCGCCTTCCTGTCCGACACGGACCGCCAGGCCAAGCTGCACCAGGAATCGGGCTACCTGCCGATCACGCGCGCGGCCTACGACAAGACCAAGGCCTCCGGCTTCTACGACAAGAACCCCTCGCTCCAGACGGCCCTGATCGAGCTCACCAACAAGGAGCCGACGGAGAATTCGCGCGGGCTGCGCCTCGGCAACATGGTTCAGCTGCGTGACGTGTGGGCCGAGGAGATCGAATCCGCGCTGGTCGGCCAGAAGAGCCCCAAGGAGGCGCTGGATTCCGCGGTGTCCCGCGGCAACCAGATGCTGAGGCAGTTCGAGCGCTCGGTCAGCCGGTGATCCGAGGGCGTCAGCCCGGGCGCGGTGCAGCATGAGGTGCTGCGCCGCCGAGCCGGGACCCACGATCAAGCTCCCGATGAACATGCCAGGTCGTGGGTTCCGGGTTCGGACATTCGGTCCGCCCCGGAATGACAGGTCGTAAAGAATGGAAAAGCGCGCCGTCTTCGGCAACCGCGCCCTGCCCTACGCGCTTCTCGCGCCGCAGATCGCCATCACCCTGATCTTCTTCTACTGGCCGGCCGCCCAGGCGGTCCGCCAGTCCTTCCTCGTCGAGGACGCATTCGGCCTCTCGACCGAATTCGTCTGGTTCGAGAACTACATCCACCTCTTCACCGACCCGAGCTATTACCGCACGCTCTGGACGACGGTGGTCTTCTCGACGGCCGTCACGGTCATGTCGCTCTCGGTCGCGCTGCTGCTCGCCATCATGGCGGACCGGGAGATCAAGGGAGCGACCGGCTACCGGACGCTGCTGATCTGGCCCTACGCGGTGGCACCCGCGGTGGCCGGCGTGCTGTGGATCTTCATGCTCGATCCCTCGCTCGGCATCATCGCGCAGGGGCTGCGCCGGATCGGCATCGACTGGAACCCGCGTCTCAACGGCGGGCAGGCCATGACCCAGGTCGTGCTCGCCTCGTCCTGGAAGCAGATTTCCTACAACTTCCTGTTCTTCCTGGCCGGGCTCCAGGCGATCCCGAAGAGCGTCATCGAGGCCGCGGCCATCGACGGGGCGCGTCCCTGGCGGCGCTTCTGGACCATCATCCTGCCGCTGCTCTCGCCGACGACCTTCTTCCTCGTCGTCGTGAACATCGTCTACGCGTTCTTCGAGACCTTCGGGACGATCGACGCCATGACGGGCGGCGGCCCGGCCAAGGCGACGGAAACCCTCGTCTACAAGGTCTATGCGGACGGACGGCTCGGCGGCGACCTCGGCGGCTCTGCCGCGCAATCCGTCATCCTGATGGTCATCGTGATCGGGTTGACCGCCATCCAGTTCCGGTTCGTCGAGCGCAAGGTCACCTACTGATGGTCGAACGCCGCACGTTCTTCGGCACCTTCCTGCCCCACCTCGTCCTGCTGGCGGGCGTCGCCGTCGTCGCCTTCCCGGTCTACCTCGCGGTCGTGGGCTCCACCCACGAATCCGCCGTGATCGCGAACGGCCAGATGCCGCTCTATCCCGGGAGCGAAGCGGCCGAGACCTATTACCGGACCCTGGTCATCGGCCCGAGCCGCACGACCCGGGAACCCGTGTCGGGGATGCTGCTCAACAGCTTCCTGATGGCCATGATCATCGCGGTCGGGAAGATCGCGATCTCGATCCTGTCCGCCTATGCGGTCGTCTATTTCCGCTTCCCGCTCAGGATGGCGGCGTTCTGGACGATCTTCATCACGCTGAT
Source organism: Pseudomonadota bacterium (assembly GCA_023423995.1). GTDB lineage: Bacteria > Pseudomonadota > Alphaproteobacteria > Rhizobiales > Beijerinckiaceae > Enterovirga. Next base: position 6,645 of record JAFAEL010000169.1, read on the forward strand.
GCTGCCGGTCGAGGTCCGCATCTACCCGACCTACAAGATCGTCGCCGATCTCGGCCTTCTCGATTCCATGGCCGGCCTCACCCTGCCGCTCATCGCCTCGGCGACCGCCACGCTCCTGTTCCGGCAGTTCTTCATGACCGTGCCGGACGAGCTGGTGGAAGCCTCCAAGATCGACGGCGCCGGACCGTTCCGGTTCTTCAAGGATACGCTGCTGCCCCTGTCGCGCACGAACATGGCGGCCCTGTTCGTGATCCTCTTCATCTATGGCTGGAACCAGTATCTCTGGCCGCTGCTGATCACGACGCGCGACGACATGCAGACGATCGTCATCGGCATCAAGAAGATGATCGTTACGTCCGACGCCCTCACCGAGTGGCAGATCGTGATGGCGACCGCTGTGCTCGCGATGCTTCCGCCGGTTCTCGTCGTGATCCTGATGCAGAAGCTCTTCGTCCGCGGCCTCGTGGAAACGGAGAAATGACCGCGCATGCGGAGGCTTGCGCGATCATCCCCGGCCGGCGGTGGCTGCCCCACCGACGGCAACGGGGATCCTGTCCCGTCCCGAGGCTCTCACCTGGATCCCCTTTCCTGGCCGCCGGCTCGCCGGGAATGACATCGGAACCCAAATGGCAAGCGTAACTCTCACCGACGTCCGCAAGGTCTATCACGGCGGTGTCGAAGCCGTGCGCGGCGTCTCGTTCGAGGTGCAGGACGGGTCGTTCTGCGTGCTCGTCGGCCCGTCCGGCTGCGGAAAATCGACCCTGCTGCGGATGATCGCCGGGCTGGAGACGATCTCGGGCGGGACGGTGAGGATCGGCGACCGCGTCGTGAACGACATCGAGCCGGCCGACCGCGACATCGCGATGGTGTTCCAGAACTACGCGCTCTACCCGCATATGAGCGTGTACGACAACATGGCCTACGGCCTGCGGAACCGCGGCACGCCCAAGGCCGAAATCGACACCCGTGTGCGGGAAGCCGCCCGGATCCTGGCGATCGAGCCCTTCCTGGACCGGCGCCCGAAGGCTCTCTCGGGCGGACAGCGCCAGCGCGTCGCCATGGGCCGCGCGATCGTCCGCAAGCCGCAGGTGTTCCTGTTCGACGAGCCGCTCTCGAACCTCGATGCGAAGCTCCGCGTGCAGATGCGGGTCGAGATCAAGCGCCTGCAGCGCGCGCTCGGGGTGACCTCCGTCTACGTCACGCACGACCAGGTCGAGGCCATGACGCTCTCCGACCAGCTCGTCGTCATGAATGCGGGCCGGGTGGAGC
>JAFAEL010000172.1 GCA_023423995.1 Pseudomonadota bacterium
CGATGAAGCCATTTCTAACCTGAATTTTTGCAGGAAAATCCGAAACCAGTACGCCCACTGCCACTGGCATTACGAAACCACCAACGGGCTCTTTTTTGCGAACCTAGATCCGCCCGTCCAAAAGAGACGTGGCAGTGTAATCCTCAAGTTTTACCACGTCGACCTTCCGCTTCTGACCCACCAAGAACGCTTTTACGCGTTCACTCAAAGCGCGCTGTTCTGGCTCAAGGAAACGCTGACCCAAACGGCGGGCAAACAGACCAGCCCGCCTCTACCAAAGCCTGAACGAACAGTGCGACCGAGACTCTATAACCCTGCAGAAGAACACCCTCTCCCAGGAAGAGAGCCAGCTCCTGGGTCTCTCTCCCAAGGGCTTCGTCCGAGAAGCGAATAGCGAATGCCAGCCCGTCGGCTGAACCAGGTGCATCAGAAACCTGCTTCAAGGACCTAGTTAACAATCTATTCCTAATATGCTTATCGTCCTAGCGCTCCACTCCGGCGAGGGAGCCGCGTCCGCACCGGTCGCGAGGCGGAAGGGAGGCGGCCCCGCGACGGGTCTCCCGGTGGGTGCCCGGCCCGGGCGGCCGTACGCGATGCAGCACCGGGGTTCGGCCCCGGCGCCAAGACCCCGACCCCCCGGCCACTACGAGCCGGGCGCGGTGAGGCCGCATAGTCCTTCTTCGTCTGAAGGGGGTCGCCGAGGCTGACACCACTGTCATTCCCGGCCGGAGCAGCGCGGCAGCGCTGCGGAGGGGAAGGGAATCCAGGGCCTTGGCGCAGCGGCCGGGTTGTCTGGATCCCCTTCCCGGGCGCTGCGCGCCCGCCGGGGATGACAGGTCGAGCGCTCGACAAAGCCCGGGGCTCTTGCGCCGGCACCAAGCTTGCAGGTTACTGGGGACAGGATCTGACAGGGACACCAACGATGCGCATCGTCACGACGCTCGGAGCGGCGCTGATCGGAATCGCCGCGGCAACCTCGGCCTTCGCCCAGGGCAAGACGATCAAGATCGCCACGGAAGGCGCCTATGCGCCCTACAACTTCACGGCCCCGGGCGGGAAGCTCGACGGCTTCGAGATCGAGCTCGCGGCCGAGCTCTGCAAGCGCGCCAAGGTCACCTGCGAGGTCGTGCAGCAGGACTGGGACGGCATCATCCCGGCCCTCCAGGCCGGCAAGTACGACGCCATCATGGCCGGCATGAACATCACCGAGAAGCGCGCGGCCGTGATCGACTTCTCGATCCCCTACGTGCAGGAGGCGGGCAGCCTCGGCACCGCGAAGGACGGCCCGCTGGCGAAGCTGCCGGGGGACGGCCAGACCTTCAATTTCGACAAGGACAATGCCGGCGCCGTGAAGGCCCTGGAGGCCATGAAGCCGCTGCTGAAGGGCAAGACGATCGGCGTCCAGGTCTCGACCATCCACGCGAACTTCGTCGACAAGTACCTGAAGGACACGGTGGAGATCCGCGAATACAAGACGACCGAGCAGCACGACCTCGACCTCCTGTCGGGCCGCATCGACGCGATCTTCGCCTCCGCCTCGGCGATCCGCGGCACCTTCGAGAAGCCGGACTTCAAGGACTACACGCTGGCCGGGGCGCGGTTCTCCGGCGACGTGTTCGGGCGCGGCGTCGCGGTCGGCATGCGCAAGGGGGACGCCTCCCTGAAGAAGCTCTTCGACGAGGCGATCGCCTCCATGAACGCCGACGGCTCGCTGAAGGACCTCTCGGTGAAGTGGTTCAAGTCTGACATCACGCTCAAGAGCTGACGTGGCGAGCGAGGCAAGCCCAGGCGCCGCACCTCTCCTTCTCCCCTTGCGGGAGAAGGGGGCCCTCGCGTCAGCGAGGGTCGGATGAGGGGGGGGCGCTCCTTGGCCCCCTCATCCGTCGTCGCTCCGCGCCGACACCTTCTCCCGCAAGGGGAGAAGGGTTCGCGTAGCGCTGCACGCTCCGCCCCATGAGATATGTCGAGCTGATGGGCTTCGGCCCGACGGGCTGGGGCCCCGCCATGCTGCGCGCGGCCGGCATGACGGTCGTCGTGGCCGTGCTCGGCTTCCTGGTCGGCGCGGTCTTCGGCTCGCTCGCGGCCTGGGCGAAGCTGTCCCGGGTGAGGCCGCTGCGCTGGCTGGCGGACGGCTACACGACGCTGCTGCGCGGCGTGCCGGACCTCCTCGTCATCTACCTCTTCTATTTCGGCGGATCGGCCGCCCTGTCGGCCGTCGCCCGGATGCTCGGCGGGCAGGGCTTCGTCGGCGTTCCCGCGCTCCTCACCGGGGCGCTCGCGCTCGGGGCCATATCCGGCGCCTACCAGGCGGAGGTCTATCGCGGCGCCTACCTGGCGCTGGCGAAGGGCGAGCTGGAGGCGGCCCGGTCCGTCGGCATGGCGCGGTTCCTGATGTTCCGGCGCATCGTCGCTCCGCAGGTCATGCGCTACGCGGTGCCGGGGCTCGGCAATGTGTGGCAGCTGGTGCTCAAGGAATCGGCGCTGATCTCGGTCACGGGCCTCGTCGAGCTGCTGCGGCAATCGCAGATCGGCGCCGGGTCGACGCGCGAGCCCTTTCCCTTCTACCTGACGGCCGCGGCGCTCTACCTCCTGATCACCACGGTCTCGACCTATGGGTTCAGCTGGGTCGAGGCGCGGTCGATGCGCGGCGTGAGGCGAGCCTGATGGATTTCGCCTTCATGGCCGAGACCTGGCTCGCGCTGCTGGCGGGCCTGCCGCTCACGCTGAAGCTCGCCGGCTGGTCCGTCCTGTGCGGCGGCGCGCTGGCGCTTCTCCTCGCCCTGATGAGCCTGTCGCGCCACCGGGCGCTCGTCTGGCCGGCCCGAACCTTCGTGTTCGTGTTCCGCGGGACCCCGCTCCTGGTCCAGGTGTTCCTGATCTATTACGGCCTCGGCCAGTTCCGGCCGACGCTCCAGGCCTGGGGCGTCTGGTGGTTCTTCCGCGAAGCCTATTGGTGCGCGCTCCTGGCCCTGTCGCTCAACACCGCCGCCTATGCGGCCGAGATCATCCGCGGCGCGATCCTGTCGGTCCCGCATGGGCAGATCGAGGCCGGCCGGGCCTGCGGCATGAGCCGCTTCACCCTGGCGCGCCGCATCACCGGCCCGATCGCGCTGCGGCAGGCCCTCCCCGCCTATTCGAACGAGATCGTCTCCATGGTGAAGGCGACCTCGCTCGCCTCCATCATCACGCTCGCCGAGGTGACCTTCATCGCCCAGAAGCTGATCGCCCAGACCTTCCGGGCCGTGGAGATCTTCATCTGCGCCGGCTCCATCTACCTCCTGATCAACATCCTCGTGACGCGCGCCATTCTCGGCCTCGAATACTGGCTCTCCCCCCATCTCCGCGCCGCCCCGCGCGAGCCGGCCGCCGCGGAGGCCGCGCATGCCTGAGCCGATCGTCCGCGCGACCGGGCTGCGGAAGCGCTTCGGCGCGCTCGAGGTGCTGAAGGGCGTCTCCGTCCAGGCCGAGAGGGGCGACGTGATCTCGATCCTCGGCGCCTCCGGCTCGGGCAAGTCGACGCTGCTGCGCTGCCTGAACCTCCTCGAGGTGCCGGACGAGGGCGAGATCCGCGTCGCGGGCGAGACGATCTCCCTCAAGCAGAGCCGTCACGGTCCGGAGCCGACGGATCGCCGCCAGGTGGAGCGGCTGCGCCAGCGCGTCGCGATGGTCTTCCAGAGCTTCAACCTGTGGAGCCACATGACGGTCATCCAGAACGTCATCGAGGCGCCGCTCCACGTGCAGAAGCGGCCGAGGGCCGAGTGCATCGCGGAGGCGGAGGCGCTCCTCGCCAAGGTCGGGATCGCGGACAAGCGCAACCACTACCCGGCCCATCTCTCCGGCGGGCAGCAGCAGCGCGCCGCGATCGCACGGGCGCTCGCGATGCGGCCGGACGTGATGCTGTTCGACGAGCCGACCTCCGCCCTCGATCCGGAACTCGTCGGCGAGGTGCTGCGCGTGATGCGGCAGCTCGCCCAGGAGGGCCGCACCATGCTGGTCGTCACGCACGAAATGGGATTCGCGCGCGACGTCTCCAGCCATGTGATGTTTCTCGACGAGGGCCGGATCGACGCCCAGGGTCCTCCCGCCGAGATGTTCGGCGCCCCGGAATCGGAGCGCTTCCGCCGCTTCATCCAGGGCCGCGGGTGAGGCGCGCCCCTACTGCTTGAGCACGGCGCGCAGCAGGGTCGTGATCTCGGTCACGGCGAGCTTCACGCCCTCCTCGTCGCCCTCGTGCTCCCGGAGCAGCGCCGCCGCGTGGTCGATGCCGGCACTCAGGTGATCCTGCAGCACGAGGAGCGACACCTCGCGAAGCGCGGCCGTGATCGCGGTCGCCTGCTGCAGCTCCTCGCCGCAATAGCGATCGTTCTCGACCATCTGGCGGAGCCCGCGGACCTGGCCCTCGATCCGGGCGAGGCGCGACAGGATGGGCTGCTTCTCCTCCGGCTCGCGCCGGAGATGGAGTCGTCCTTCGGAAAGCTCGTACCTCATGGCTCCTGCCTGCCTCTGCCGCGAGCCACGCCGCCCAGTTTCTTGCGCGGGTAGAGCCCGCCTTGTCTCGATAGGTCCAAGAGCCGTGATCCCATCCATCGTGGCTGCGGAGGTTCGCAGCGGGAAGACCTGGCGGGCCGCTCGACGGTGCGGGTCCAAGTCCCCGCAGAGCTCGACGGCCGACGAACAGGCTTCAGGCTGTATCTATTCCAACTCGAATATGAATGATTGTGGAACCTGATCGACTAAACCCAGGGTAGATCAGTTTTCCACTGCCGGCTCGGCGCCTCACACCCATTGCCGGTTCGTGCTACGACCCCCGCCCGCGACATCTCCTTTCAAATTCTATGGCTCCTCCCCTCCTGTCGCTTCAGGGCGTCTCCCTCACGTTCGGCGGCACGCCGCTCCTCGAAAGCGCCGACCTCTCGGTGGCGGCGGGCGAGCGTGTCTGCCTCGTCGGACGCAACGGCTCCGGCAAATCCACCCTGCTTCGCATTGCCGCGGGCCTCATGGAGGCCGATCGCGGCGAGGTGTTCCGGCAGCCCGGCGCGACGATCCGCTACCTGCCGCAGGAGCCGGACTTCAC
>JAFAEL010000007.1 GCA_023423995.1 Pseudomonadota bacterium
ACCGGACCGTGTCGATCCTGTCGCGCTACCCGGGTCCGACCCTGCGGGCCCGTTTCGGTGATTATCGCCCTGCCCCCCAGATCCGCATCGGCGTCGGCGACGAAGTGCGCGCGACCGTGTGGGAGGCGGCGGCAGGCGGCCTCTTCTCCGCTCCGGTCACCGACCGGTTCAGCGCCGGCTCGCGCAGCGCCGTGATCCCCGACCAGCAGGTCACGCAGGACGGCACCATCGCGGTGCCCTATGCCGGACGCATCAACGTCATCGGCAAGACGCCCGCCGAAGTCGAGCGCGACATCCTCGCGGGACTCGCCGGCAAGGCGATCGAGCCGCAGGCGCTCGTCACCGTGACCCGGTCCCTGTCCAACAGCGTGACGGTCACGGGCGAGGTCACGAACGGTGCCCGCATCCCGCTCTCGCCCCGCGGCGACCGCATCATGGACGTGGTCGGTTCTGCCGGCGGCGTCCGCGGCGCCGTGCACGAGACCTTCGTCCGGCTGACGCGCGGCAACAACACCGTGACGGTCCCGCTGGAGAACATCCTCGCGACGCCGCAAGAGAACGTCTACATGCGGCCGGGCGACATCCTCACGCTCGTGCGCGAACCCCAGACCTACACGGCGTTCGGCGCCATCGGGGCGAACACCGTCGTGCCGTTCGGCAAGATCGGCCTGTCGCTCGAGGAGGCGATCGCCAAGGCCGGCGGCCTGCTCGACTTCCGGTCCGATCCGGACGGGATCTTCCTGCTGCGCTTCGAGCCGCCCGCCGTCGTGCGGCAGCTCGTGCCGGGCCGCGACATCGATGCCCGCGAGCGGCTGATCCCCGTGATCTACCGCCTGACGCTCCGCGATCCGAAGAGCTACTTCCTCGCCCGCACCTTCAAGATGCGCGACAAGGACGTGCTCTACGTCGCCAATGCCAGCGGTGCGGAGCTCCAGAAGTTCCTCGGCATCATCGGCTCGGTGACCGGCCCGGTCTCGCTCGGCATCAGCGCCGCAGCCGTCGCCGGCCAGTAAGGATCAAGACGGCGCGCCGGCTTCGGCCGGCGCGCCCAGCTCCGTTGTTCGGAAAAGGGTTTGCGGCTACGACCCCGAGAGCTGTTCGGGGACAAAGAGCCATGAAGACACGTGCCGCCGTCGCCTGGGAGGCCGGCAAGCCTCTCACAATCGAGACGATCGACATCGAGGGCCCGAAGGCCGGCGAAGTGCTGGTCGAGGTGATGGCGACCGGCATCTGCCACACGGACGCCTACACGCTCTCCGGCATGGATTCGGAGGGCAAGTTCCCGGCGATCCTCGGGCATGAGGGGGCCGGCATCGTGCGCGAGGTCGGCGCGGGCGTGACCTCGGTGAAGCCGGGCGACCACGTCATTCCGCTCTACACGCCGGAATGCCGCAACTGCAAAAGCTGTCTGTCGCAGCGGACCAATCTCTGCACGGCGATCCGCGCGACGCAGGGCCAGGGCGTCATGCCCGACGGCACGAGCCGCTTCCGCTGCGAGGCCGTGGGCGGCAGCCGCAGCACGGACGGCGTCATCTTCCACTACATGGGCTGCTCGACCTTCTCGAACTTCACCGTCCTGCCCGAGATCGCGGTCGCGAAGGTCCGCGAGGACGCCCCCTTCGACAAGATCTGCTACATCGGCTGCGGGGTGACGACGGGTATCGGCGCCGTCATCAACACCGCGAAGGTCTGGCCGGGCGCGAATGTCGCCGTCTTCGGCCTCGGCGGGATCGGCCTCAACGTCATCCAGGGCGCCAAGATGGTCGGAGCCGACAAGATCGTCGGCATCGACCTCAACAACGACAAGCGCGCCATGGCCGAGAAGTTCGGCATGACGGACTTCATCAACCCGAACGAGGTCGGCCTCGACAAGGTCGTCCAGGCGGTGGTCGACATCACGGGGGGCGGTGCGGATTTCTCGTTCGACGCCACCGGCAACGTCAACGTCATGCGCCAGGCGCTGGAATGCTGCCATCGCGGCTGGGGCGAGTCGATCATCATCGGTGTCGCCGAGGCGGGACGCGAAATCTCAACCCGTCCGTTCCAGCTCGTCACGGGCCGGGTCTGGAAGGGCACGGCCTTCGGCGGCGCGAGGGGCCGGACGGACGTGCCGAAGATCGTCGACTGGTACATGGAGGGGAAGATCAACATCGACGATCTGATCACCCACACCATGCCATTGGACGAGATCAACCACGGCTTCGACCTGATGCACGAGGGCAAGTCGATCAGGTCGGTCGTGGTCTACTGAGTGAGGCCGACGGCAGCCACCGTGCCGGCAGGCCCGTCTCGTCCTGACCGTGCGCCTAAGCGGGCCTGGCCTCTCCGGAGAGCCAGGTCCGCATCAGGTGGTTAGCGATGGCCATGGGGGGCGGCGTGATCAGGCCGTCGGGGTGCTTTCGCTCGAGCATGAGGGCCACCTCGTCGCGGTGGAACCAGCGCCCGTCCTCGAGCTCGTCGCGGTCAAGCACGATGTCCTCCGTGAGAGCCTCGCCGAAGCAGCCGATCATGATGGAGGACGGAAAGGGCCAGGGCTGCGAGGCGACGTAGCGGACCTGCCCGACCCGGATTCCAGCCTCCTCCAGGACCTCGCGGCGGACGGCCTCCTCGATCGTCTCGCCGGGGGCAATGAAGCCTGCCAGGCACGAATAGGAGCCGGCCACGAAGCGCTTCTGCCGGCCGAGCAGGCACTTCTCGCCCCGCGAGATAAGCATGATCGATACGGGGTCGGTGCGCGGAAAATGCTGGGCCGAGCAGGACGAGCAGTCGCGGCGCAACCCGCCTGCCCCAGACGCAGTCGGATGGCCGCAATTGGCGCAGAAGCGGTGCCGCGCATGCCAGGACAGCAGCGACTTCGCCTGTGCCAGGATGCCGAGCTCGTCCGCCGGTACGACGCCCTGCATGGCGATGGAGCGCAGATCCTGCGCGAAGAGGGAAGGCGCATCCGCGATGCGGTCGGCAAGGCTGGCCTCGTAGAGGAGCCCGGCCACCGGCCGGCCGGCCAGCATGCCGAGAAGGACGCGCTCCTGAGGCGTTTCCGCCTCGATCGCGCCCGGCAGCATCGCGGAGGGCGCCCCGCCGTTCTGGTTCAGGATCGCCTGCTCGCCGGCAATGGCCACGACCGGCATCCCGGGCCGGATCGCCTCCGCCAGGAGGCCCTCCGGATCATGCTCGATTCCGGCACGGACCAGCCGGTTGTGAATATATCCCAGTTCGGACACGAGCGATGGACTCCGTGAGAGAAGGGTCAGGCGGCGGCGAACAGGGTGCGGGCGCGGTCGATGAGCGAAGCCCCGCCATGGGCCGGATAGGGCATCCGCGTGCCGGAGCCCCAGACCGGGCCCGGCCAGGCGGGATCCGACCGGAAGCGCCCGACGACATGGACGTGAAGCTGCGCGACGACGTTCCCGAGTGCGCCGACATTCACCTTGTCCGGCTTGGCGAGGTCCCCCATGACGGCGACCGCGATCCGCAGCTCCTTCATGAGTTGCTGGGAGTCGGGCTCCTCCAGGTCCGTGACCTCGACCAGCCCCCCGCGACGGGGAACGAGGATGAACCAGGGAAACCGTGAATCGTCCATGAGGAGGACGGAGGAGAGCGGCAGGTCCCCGACATGCAGGGTATCGGCCGCCAGACGTGGCTCGAGCGTGAATGCGTCCATCTCCGGCCGCCATACGCCCTTCCCGGCCAAGAGGCGAGCCCGGCCGTTAACCGCCTGCGTAAACTCGGCGGCATAGCATCTCGGGATGCCGAATCACCTCGGGCCCGGTTCCGCCCTCGCCCTGCTCCTCGTCGTGCTCGCGATGGCCGAGCCCGTGCGGGCGGCCGATCTTCGTTATGGGCCCGACGGTGCCGACGGCCCTCCTGTTCTCGGAAAGGGGGCCATCCTCGAAGAGGACGGCTGGGCCGCCTGGGGCAGGCCGCCCCGTCCCTATGGCCGGCCGGTCAATGGCGGCCCCGGCTATGTCGGCTCGGATTACGGCCTCGGAAAGCCAGCCTTCACGGGGCTAGGCTCCCGCCCCGACTGGGGCCGGAGCAGCGAGTAGAGGTGCCGCGCAATCCGGCCGGGCAGGCGCCGGGAAGACCCTGCCGCCCGTGACGGCGACCCGGACCGTCTCGCCGCGGGCAACGCTCGCCCCGACCGGCACGCCGACTTCGACATGGTGCGAGCCGCCCTCCAGGGCCACTTCCGCGCGCCGGCCGCCCGCCGTCCGCCGGACCATCACGACCTGGCCCGGAAACCCCTCCGGTGCCGACGTGAAGGCGAGGTCCCACGGCCGCAGATAGAGCGCCGCCGGTCCATCCGGCCCGACGCCAGCCGTCACCGGCAACGGGACCCCCCGGAACGTCACCGTGCCGCCCGTAACCGTGGCCGGAAGCTCCGAGCTCTCGCCCACGAACGACATCACGAAGGCGGAGGCCGGGTGGTCGTGCACCTCGTCCGGCGTGCCGACCTGCTCCAGTACGCCGTTGTTCAGGATCGCGACCCTGTCGGCCAGCTCCAGCGCCTCGTCCTGGTCGTGCGTCACGAAGATCGTCGTGCGGCCTGTCGCGTCGTGGATGTCGCGTAGCGAGCGGCGCAGATCCTTGCGGACCCTGGCGTCCAGGGCCCCGAAGGGCTCGTCGAGCAGCAGGATGCGTGGGTCCACGGCCAGGGCGCGGGCGAGCGCGATGCGCTGCCGCTGGCCGCCGGAGAGCTGGTTCGGCCGGCGCTTCCCGTATTGCTCGAGCTGGACGAGCCGCAGCAGCTCGGCGACGCGCGCCTCGATCTCCGCCCGGCTCGGCCTCTCGCGCCCGCGCACCTTCAGGCCGAAGGCGATGTTCTCCGCCGCGCTCATGTGCCGGAACAGCGCGTAGTGCTGGAAGACGAAGCCGACCCGGCGCTTGCGGACGGGGATGTCGGTCGCGTCCTCGTCGCCGAACAGCACCCTGCCGGAATCCGGGTGCTCCAGGCCCGCGATCACCCGTAGCAGGGTGGTCTTGCCCGACCCCGACGGGCCGAGGAGCGCCATCAGCTCGCCCGACTGCACGTCGACATCCACGCCCGCGAGGGCCGCACCGGCCCCGAAGCGCTTCGTGATCCCGATCGCCTGGACGCGCACGCAATCTCCTCAGTGAGCCGCCGCGGACGCGATTGCGCCGCTGTACCGCCATTCCAGAAACGACTTGATCGCGAGGGTCACGAGCGCGAGCCCGGCCAGGAGCGACGCCATGGCGAAGGCGCCGACCAGATTGTACTCGTTGTAGAGGATCTCGACATGCAGCGGCATCGTGTTGGTCTGGCCCCTGATGTGGCCCGACACGACCGCGACGGCGCCGAACTCGCCCATCGCGCGCGCATTGCAGAGCAGGACGCCGTAGAGCAGCGCCCATTTCACGTTGGGCAGCGTCACCGACCAGAAGGTCCGCAACCCCGACGCGCCGAGCGTCGTCGCCGCTTCCTCGTCCGCCCGGCCCTGGTCCTGCATCAGGGGGATGAGTTCCCGGGCGATGAACGGGAAGGTGACGAACACGGTCGCGAGCACGATCCCGGGCAGCGCGAAGATGATCTGGATCCCGTGTTCGCGGAGCCAGGGCCCGACGAGCCCCTGGGCGCCGAACAGCAGCACGAAGACGAGGCCCGCAACCACCGGCGAGACCGAGAACGGCAGGTCGATCAGCGTCACCAGGAGGCTCTTGCCGCGAAACTCGAACTTGGCGACGGCCCATGCGGCCGCGAGCCCGAAGATGAGGTTCAGGGGCACGGCGATGGCCGCCACGGTCAGCGTCAGCAGGATCGCGGCGCGGGCGTCCGGATCGTCGAACGCCTCCCGGTAGGCCGCCCAGCCACCACGGAAGGCTTCGACGAAGACGGTCACCAGTGGCACGAGGAGGAACAGGCCGAGGAACGCCAGGGCAATGCCGATCAGCACGCGCCGCATCCAGAGCGGCTCGCTCGTGATGCTGCCGATCGGGCCGGCGGGATCCGGAAGGCGGTCAGGCATGGCCGAGGCGCCGCCGCGCATAAGCTTCGAGAAGATTGATCAGCAGCAGGCTCACGAAGGAGATCGCCAGCATGATGCTCGCGATCGCGGTGGCGCCCTTATAGTCGTACTCCTCGAGCTTGATGACCACGAGAAGCGGCGCGATCTCCGACACGTAGGGAAGGTTGCCCGCCACGAAGATCACCGAGCCGTACTCGCCGACGGCCCGCGCGAAGGCCAGCACGAACCCGGTGAGCATGCCAGGAATGAGCGGCGGCAACACCACCCTGAACACAGTCACCAGCCGGCTCGCCCCGAGCGTTGCGGCGGCCTCCTCGAGTTCCCGGTCGATCTCCCCGATCAGCGGCTGAACCGTCCTGACAGCAAAGGGCAGCGCCACGAAGACCAGCGCGACAAAGATCCCGAGCGGCGTGAAGGCGACCTTGAGGCCGAGCGGCTCGAGAAGGGAGCCGATCCAGCCGTTCGGCGCGTAGAGGGCCGCCAGCGCAATGCCCGCGACTGCGGTCGGAAGCGCAAAGGGCAGGTCCACGGCGGCATCCACCAGACGCCGCGCCGGAAAGCGGTATCGGGTCAGCACCCAGGCCACCAGAAGCCCGAACAGGGAGGCCGTGAAGGCCGCCGCGAAGGCGATCCCGAATGATGTCCGGAGCGCGGCCTGGACCCGGGGGTCGGCCAGAACGTCGGCGAAGCCGGACAGCCCGATGCCGGCGGCACGGTAGATCAGCGCCGCCAGCGGGATCAGGACGATTACGGACAGGTACGTAAGGGTGTAGCCGAGCGACAGGCCGAAGCCCGGAAGCGCGCTCGGCTGCTTCAGTCTCAGCCCGGTCAGCACCTGCCCCATGCGGTCACCGGCCCGCTTTGGCGAAGCCGTCGTAGATGCCGCCCGCCCCGAAGTGCTTCGCCTGGGCGTCCTTCCAGCTGCCGAACACCTCTTCCAGGCGGAACGTCCTCACCTGCGGCAGCCGATCGAGATCCTCCTTGCGGCCGAATTCCGGCTTGGAGGGCCGATAATGGTGCTTGCCGATGATGGCCTGCGCCTCGGGCGAGTAGAGGAATTCGAGATACGCCTCCGCGACCTTGCGGGTGCCCTTCTTGTCGACATTGCCGTCGACGAGCGCGACAGGTGGCTCCGCCACGATGGACAGGGAGGGCGCCACGATCTCGAACTTGTCCTTCCCGAACTCGTCGAAGGCGAGGAACGCGTCGTTCTCCCACGCTATCAGCACGTCGCCGAGGCCCCGCTGCGCGAAGCTGATCGTAGAGCCGCGCGCTCCCGTGTCCAGCACGGGGGCGTTCTTGTAGATGGCGGCCACGAACTCCCGCGCCTTGTCCTCGTTCTGCCACTTCTCGAGCGCCCAGCCCCAGGCGGCGAGGTAGTTCCAGCGCGCCCCGCCGCTGGTCTTCGGGTTCGGGGTGATGACCTGGATGCCGGGCTTCACGAGGTCGTCCCAATCCTTGATCCCCTTCGGGTTACCTTTCCGGACCAGGAACACGATCGTGGACGTGTAGGGCGAGGAGTTGTTCGGCAGCCGCTTCTGCCAATCGGCCGGGATCTTGCCCGACTGGGCCGCGATGGCGTCGATGTCGGGCGCGAGTGCCAGGGTGACGACGTCGGCATCAAGCCCATCGATGACACTGCGGGCCTGCGCGCCCGAGCCGCCATGGGACGCCCGGATCGTCAGCCGCTCGCCGGTCTTCTCCGTCCAGCTCTTCGTGAAGGCCGCATTGACCTCGCGGTAGAGTTCACGGGTCGGGTCGTAGGACACGTTCAGCAGCGTCGTCTGGGCCGCACCGGCGCCGGCGCCGAGAACCAGGCCGGCCAGGGCTGCCGCCGAGATGCGAACGAGGCGCGAGAGAGTCATGAACAGCTCCTTGGCTCGGGTTCGTACTGGCGCGGAGAACATAACGCGCAACCACTGCACTCGCGCCAGACCTGATTTCACTTTTTTGATGCGCTAAATTTTCTAATACACAGATCGCTCTTGTCCAACTGTAGGGAAGTGCGCGGCGAGGGCAAGCGGTACGGGACGGTCAGGCTTCGGCAACCCTCCGAACCGCCGATGGGATCGTTCCACGCCCCCCGACGTTCTGGGTGTCGGGCTTTGGAGGGCCCGCCCAGAAATGGCCAATGGCTACTCGTCCGGACGCCGCGGACAGGTGGAGGCGAGCGCCCCTCCGCTGAACGGCAACATCGCGGTGGTCGCGTTCGGCGTCGTGGCCGCACTGTATTTCGGCCGCGAGGTCTTCATCCCCATCGCGGGGGCCATCCTGCTCAGCTTCGTGCTCGCGAGCCCCGTCCGGCTTCTCCAGGACTGGGGCATGGGCCGCCGAAGCTCCGTCGCGATCGTCGTGGTTCTCGCCTTTGCGGCACTCCTGTCGGTCGCGGCCGTCCTGGTCTCGCAGCTGACCCAGCTCGCCGGCGACTTGCCGCGCTATCAATGGACGATCCGCGACAAGATCACGGCCTTCAAGGACACGGCCGGGGGCCACGGGCCGGTCGGGCGGGTTGCGGAGCTGCTCCAGGACCTGACGGACGAGATCAAGCTTCCGCCCCGTCCGAAGGCCGGCGACGCCCCAGCCGCCCTGGATCACGCGCCGCCGGAACGCCCCGTGCGGGTCGAGGTGGTGGATACGGGAGGCAGCCCGATCCAGACGATCTCCAACTTCATCTCGCCGCTGCTCCATCCGCTCGCGACCACGGGCCTCGTGGCGATCTTCGTCGTGTTCATCCTCCTGCAGCGGAACGACCTGCGGAACCGCCTGATACGCCTCGCCGGCTCGCACGACCTCCAGCGCACGACGGCGGCGATGAACGACGCGGCCGTGCGCCTCAGCCGCTTCTTCCTCACTCAGGTCACGCTGAATGCCTGTTTCGGCGTCGTGGTCGGGCTCGGCCTCTGGCTGATCGGCATCCCGAGCCCGGTTCTCTGGGGCATCCTCGCGGCGATCTCGCGCTTCATCCCGTATGTCGGCGTGGTGATCGCGGCCGGGTTCCCGCTTCTTCTCGGCGCCGCGGTCGATCCAGGCTGGTCGATGCTCCTGATGACGGCCGGCTTCTTCCTCGTGGTCGAGTTCCTGGTGGCCCAGGTGATCGAGCCCCTCCTCTACGGGCATTCGACGGGGCTCTCCCCGATCGCCGTCATCGTCTCGGTGACGTTCTGGACGTGGCTCTGGGGCGGGGTCGGGCTGCTTCTCGCAACGCCCCTGACCGTGTGCCTGGTGGTCCTTGGCCGCCATGTGGAGCAGCTCGAATTCCTCGAGGTCATGCTCGGGGATCGGCCACCCCTGACCGAGGCGGAGATCTTCTACCAGCGGATGCTCGCGGGCGATGCGGGAGAGGGCTTCGAGCAGGCGGAAGCCTTTCTCCGCGACCATTCCCTAACGACCTACTACGACGAGATCGCCCTCAAGGGCCTCGCGCTGGCGCAGCTCGACGCCGGCCGCGGCGTGCTGGACGGCGCCGCCCTCTCGCGGGTCGAGGAAACCGTGTCCGACCTCGTCGACGAACTGTCCGACTACCAGGATGTCGTGCCGAGACCAGAGGCGCCGCAGGCGGAGGCAGAGAAGGCGGGCGCGAAGCGCGCCGACGGCGACGCCGACCTCGACGAGACGTTGGAGCGGGCGGACGAGCGGACCGACACGCTGCCGACCCTGGCGGAGGATGATCTCGCACCGGATTGGCGCGGGGCCGCCACGGTTCTCTGCGTCGCCGGTCGCAACCAGCTCGATCGCGCTGGAGCCCAGATGCTGGCCCAGCTCCTCGCCAAGCACGGCCTCGGTGCACGCGTGGAGGGAGCCGAGCTCCTGGCCTCGAACCGGCCGCTGCCCCTCGATCCGTCCGAGGTTCGGCTGATCTGCCTGTCGTTCCTCGACACGACGGCGCCCGTCCATGTCCGGTTCGCGGTCCGGCGCCTGCGGCGCCGCTTTCCGGACGCCCAGATCCTCGTGGCTGCGTGGGGGATTGCGGACGATGAGGCGGAAAAGCTCTGCGCGGCCTCCCGCTCCAGTGCCTGCGCCAGCCGCCTCAGCGACGCGCTTCGCTACTGCCTGGATGCGGCGCGCAGGAGGCCGGACGCCGGCGTCTTGCCGTCGGACGAGGCTGTTCCGCGCGAACTCCCGCGAGCGAGTGCAGCCTGACCCTACCTAGACGCGCGGCACCTCGTGAGGGTTCTCGGCTGCGGCGGGCTGCGGCGTCGCGGCAGAGAAGCCGGGCGCATCGACATGCCAGAGGAGGCCGTGCTCTGACAGGACCGCCCACGCCGCCTCTGCCTCTCCCTGCCCGGCCGCGACCGCCTGATCGAAAGCCGCCAGACCGGGCTTCCGCAGGGCCGGGTCGGCCTCGTCGAGCCTCCTCCCTACCGCCACTCGCCACGTCTCGCGCAGCTTTCGCTTCACGATGCTGGTCATCCTTCTACTTTCCTCGCAGCAGAGGGCGCCGCATACACAGCTGAAACGCCTTCCGGTTCAGGAATTTTCGCCATCCTCAGATCACAATGTGTGCACAAGAGAGTAGCGTTCCCGGACGTCGTCGGTTCGATTTGCATACAGTCTCGGCTGGCCGCGAGGCCGTGGCCGACTTGGGTGTTTAATGGCGGTTGATATCAAGGCAGAGCTGACGCGACCTCCGGCCCTCATTCTCGCCGCGCTCGCCGCCCTGGGGTGGGTGCTGTTCGCCCTGTCATCCGTCTCGGCCACGTCTGTTCAAAAGACGCAGCGGCTGCAGATCGCCGATCTCACGGCCAAGAACGAGCAGCTCACGACCGATCTCGCGCGGCAGGTGGAGGCATCCGGCGCGCTCGCAGACCTTCAGGCCAAGGTTGGGGCGACCCGGGAGGAGCTCGCGCGCGTGAGCCAGACGAGGACGGATGTGCAGAACGAACTCGCGGCTGCACAGCGCAACCTGCAGAACGTCAAGCGCGATCTCGGCGATGCCGATCGCAACCTGCAGAGCCAGTCCCAGAGGCTGAACGAACTCCAGACG
>JAFAEL010000012.1 GCA_023423995.1 Pseudomonadota bacterium
GGATAAACATTGAAGCCGCCGGAAATGATCAGGTTCTTGCGGCGGTCAAGCAGGGTGAACAGCCCATCCTGTTCCAGCCGGCCCAGGTCGCCGGTCAGGAACCAGCCATCGCGAAAGGCGGCCTCCGTTTCCGCAGGCTTGTTCCAATAGCCGCGAAACAGGTTCGGGCCGCGGATGGCGATCTCCCCGATCTCGCCGGCGGGCAGCGCGCGGCCCGGATCGTCGAGGGAAACGATGCGAAGCCGGATGCCCGGCAGTGGCACGCCGATCAGGCCGGGCCGGGGCTCCGCCGCCATGGGCACGCGGGTGCCGGCGGGCGCGGTTTCGGTCATCCCCCAGCCATTGCGGAGGCGCTGGCCCAGCAGCCGCTCCACCTGCTGCGCCACCTCGAAGGGCAGCGGCGCGCCACCCGAGACGCAGGCATGAAGGGAGGAGAAATCCGCGCCGCGCGACGCCGGATGGTTCAGCAGCGCGATCCACATGGTCGGCACGCCGGGAAACAGCGTGACGCGATGTTCCGCGATGTCGCGCAGCACGGCCTCGGCGTCGAAGCGCGGCCGCAGCAGGATCTCGTTGCCATCGGTCAGGTGGCGCAGCAGCACGCTGGTCAGCGCGTAGATATGGAACAACGGCAACACGCCCAACACGCGCTGCTCGCCCGGCACCAGCCGCTCCCCATCCTCCCATTGCTGGTAGATGCTGACGGCGGCGGTCAGGTTGCCATGGGTCAGCAGGGCGCCCGCCGGCATTCCGGTGGTGCCGCCGGTATATTGCAGCAGAGCGACGTCGTCGGGCGCGACGCCCGGCCATTCCGTCACCGCCGGCGCCGCGGCCATGGCGGATGAGAGCGACACGCAGCCGGGCGGCGACGCGGCCGCCGCGTCGCCACCCCAGATCGCATCCTCGCCCACAAGAACCCGCGCGGCGGCGCCGGTTTCCAGCAGCCAAGCGGCCTGGGGCATCAGGTTCGGAAAATCCGTGGTGACCACCAGCCTGGCGCCGCTGTCCGACAGCTTGTGCGCCAGTTCCCGCCGGGCATCGAGCGCGCTCAGATGCACCACCCGCGCGCCCAGGCGGAGCAGGGCGAAGAAGCAGACCGGGTGCCAGGGCGTGTTGGGCAGGTACAGGGCCACGGAATGGCCCGGCCCCACGCCGAGATGGCGGAACGCCGCCGCCGCCTGTTCCACGAGCCGGCCCAGCTCGGCATAGGAGATGCGCATGGCGCGGTAATGCAGGCCGGGGCGGTTGCCGTTGCGGACCACACTCCGCGTGAACAGGTCCGGCAGCGTGCCCACCGTGATCGGCGCATCCCAGCGGCAACCCGGGGGATAGGCCGCCTCCCAGGGATGCGGCGCCCGGCGCGTCACCTAGCCGTCCCTGAAAGAGCGTCGAAATCCCGCCCTTCCCGTGCCAGCCGCCGCAGCGCCGCGGAAGGATGCAGGGAGGGATCGCCGGACTGGCCGGCATAGGCTTCCAGCCGCTGCGCGACATAGGCGGGGCCGAGCCGGCTGCCATGATACATCGGACCACCCCGCCAGGCCGGCCAGTTATAGCCATGCAGCCAGACCACATCGACATCGCCGGAGCGGGCGGCGATGCCCTCCTCCAGGATGCGGGCGCCCTCGTCGATCATCGGCAGGATCAGCCGTTCCGTGACCTCCTCCTGCCCGATCGCCCGCCGCGCGATGCCGAGCCTGGCGGAGGTGGCCTCGATCAGGTCCCGCACGGCCGGGTCGGGCACGCCCTGCCGGCCGCCGCCGCCGTAATCGTAATAGCCCTTGCCGGTCTTCTGGCCGAGCCGCCCGGCCTCGCACAACGCATCGGCCACGGGCGCGGTCTTGCCGGTGGCCTTGCGGATGCGCCAGCCGATATCCAGCCCCGCGAGGTCGGCCATGGCAAAGGGCCCCATGCGGAAGCCGAACGCCACCAGGGCGGCATCCACCTGCTCGGGCAGGGCCCCTTCCAGCAGCAGGCGCTCGGCCTGGGCAGTGCGGCGGGCCAGCATGCGGTTGCCGACAAAGCCGTGGCACACGCCAACCACCACCGGAACCTTGCCCAGCCGGCGGCCCAGCTCCACGGCGGTGGCCAGCGTTTCGGGACTGGTTCCGGCGCCCCGCACCACCTCCAGCAGCTTCATGACATTGGCGGGGGAGAAGAAGTGCATCCCGAGCACGTCGTCCGGCCGGCGCGTGGCGCCGGCGATGGCATCGACATCGAGATAGGAGGTGTTGGTGGCCAGCACGGCCCCAGGGCGGGCAATGCCGTCCAGCTCGGCGAAAAGCTTCTGCTTCAGCGCCAGATCCTCGAACACCGCCTCCACCACAAGGTCGGCGCCGGCGGCGTTCTCCAGGCCAACGCCGCCCCCGATCCGTGCCAGACGGCGATCCCGCTCCTCGGCCGCCAGGCTGCCGCGCTGCACCGAGGTGGCATAGTTCTGGGCGATGCGCTGCAGGCCGCGCTCAAGCGCCTCCGGCTCGGCCTCGATCAGGGTGACCGGAATGCCGGCATTGGCGAAGCT
>JAFAEL010000037.1 GCA_023423995.1 Pseudomonadota bacterium
GTTTACACCGAGAGGGTCGGCGGTTCGATCCCGTCACCGCCCACCAATTCCCTTCTGCAGCGATGGCAAGCGGAGCGAGGCGAGGGCGCCGCGCTCGCCGCGGCTTGGCCGCAGGCCCGCCGATCAACGGGCTGCGGCAGGTGCGGCTGCCGCCGGAGCGGCGGCTGGCGTGGGGGTAGCCGGAGCGGCGGGCGTCGCGGGCGCGGCGGGGGTCGCAGGCGCAGCGGCGGCCGCGGCAGGCGCGGCGACGGCTGCGGGAGCCGAGGCGCCGATGCTCTGGATCGCGAGCCCCTGGCTCGATGTGATCGTCCCCGAAATGGTCTGGGCCGCGCCGATGAGAACGGCCGACTGGCTGAGCACCGACGTGGCGAGCGTCAGGAACTTCTGAAGCTCGAATCCCGCGGCATTGGCCACGTAGATCACGTCCTTGTCTCGCATCTTGAAGGTGCGGGCCAGGAAGTAGCTCTTCGGATCCCGCAAGGTGAGCCGATAGACGACCGGGATGAGTTGCTCGCGCGCATCGATGTCCTGGCCAGGCGCGAGCGCACGGGCCACCGAGGGCGGTTCGAAGCGGAGAAGGAATACGCCGTCCGGGTCGGACCGGTCGTCGACGAGGCCGCCGGCGCTCGCGATCGCTTCCTCGAGCGTCAGGGACAAGCGTGGGAACGGAATGAGCCGGGGGCTGCCGGTCGCGCCGAACGCCGTGAAGGTCTGGGGATCGCGCACGAGCGTCAGCACGTCGCCGGCCCGTGCGAAGATGTTCTCCGAGGGTGTGGAGAGAATCGTCTCGAACGGCACCGTGACCGTGCGATCCTGCCGCGTCAGCCTGACGAGCACCGTATGCGCCGGCCCCAGGATGCCACCGCCGGTCGCGATGATGTCGAGCAGCCGGTCGCCGCGCGGGCTGAGTGGGATGCGGGCTCCCGGCGTCGCCTCGCCCGTGAGCACGACCGTGCTGGACAACGCTCCCGGTACCCTGACGAGGATCTCCGGCTCGATCGCCTTCCCGGCCAATGCGGAGCGGATCGCCGCCTCCACCTCGGCCGGCGTGCGCCCGACGACGGGCAGGCGGCCCGCATAGGGCACCTGGATCGTGCCATCCTGGTTGACCTGCTGGGGCGTGACGGTCGCGGTCCGCGAGCCGACACCGGCATCGGACGAGAAGAGCCCGCCCGCCGCCGCTTCCCAGATCGTGATGTTGACGACGTCGCCCACGCCGATCCGGATCTGCTGGGCGGCGCGCCGGTCCCCGAAGCTGGTGCGGAACGAGATTCCCGGGGAACGCGAGAGCGTCGCGACGGCCCGGTCGTCGACATCGACCAGGACATAGCGGAACTCGCCCCCGCTCTCGGCTCGGGCCACGACGTCGCCGCTGAGCGGCCCGACGGAAGGAAGGGCGGAGCAGGACGCCAGCAAGGCGCTCAGAGCTGCCGCAAGGAGATTTCGCGTGACCAAAGTTGCGCCCGGATCCAGCCGCCCTTGCTACCTCATTCCGAGCAGGACCGCTGTGGCCCGGAAGTGACGCGCAGGAGTTTGGGGCCCGGACGGGGCAGTGACGCGGGTCGTCAGAGAGCCGGGAAATGTCCGGTTGCGGCGGCCGCGCCTGCAAGCAGCAGCGCTCCGGCAGCGATCGCCATCCCGGGCGCGACGACCGGCCTCTTGGAAAAGGCGGCCGGCCTGGGGGCAGGGGAGGGCAGAGCGATCGCCCTCATCCCATCCTCCAACGCTTCGATCATGGCGAAGTAATCGTCGCTCCGAATATCGATCTCGGCGCGGTCCGCTTCGGGCATGGCGTGCTCCCGGAGAGATGCACGCCATAAACGCTTCGGCAGACCACCGGTTGCGCAAGCTTTCCTGCCTGCCGGTTGCTGGGCAACAAAGCGTCAGTCCGCGCGCGACATTTTAGCGAATAGGCTCCGCGTGGGTGGGCCTGAAAAGCCTTCCACCCTCCGTCGCGAGCACGACGAGGAGGACGCTGAGGCTCAAGGCGCCATAGCCCAGGGCGAGGGGGATCACCGTCCCATCGTAATGCTGGCCGACAAAGGCGCCGCAGATCGCACCAAGGAATGTCGTGTAGAAGCCGATCAGCGATGAGGCGGTCCCGGCGATCCGGCCGACCGGTTCCATGGCGAGCGCGTTGAAGTTCGGCATCGCGAGGCTGGTCAGGAACTGGCTCCCGGCCAGGAGCCCGCCGAAAAGCCAGAGCGGCGGCTTGCCCCCATAGAGGAACGCGAAGGCGCATTGCAGCAGCGAGACCGCGATGAAGCCCAGGAGGGCGACATGCGAGATGCGATGCATGCCGTAGCGCCGCACGAGGCGCGAATTGAGAAGGGACGCGAATCCCATCGTGACGGCCACGAGGCCGAAGGCGACCGGGAAATAGGGCCCGAGCCCATAGACGTCCTCGCCGAAGATCTGCTGGGCGGAGCCGACATAGGACATGATGGCCCCGAACATCAGGCCGAAGGCGGTGGAGTATCCGAGGGTGACCCGGGTGGTCGCCGTCTGGCGGAAGGCGGACAGGATTCCCCGCGCCGAAAAGCGCTGCTTGTTCTCCGCTCGCAGCGTCTCGGGCATCCGGCGCACGAACCACGCGCCGAGCGCCACCCCGAGCACGAGCATCGAGAGGAAGATGGCGTGCCAGTCGCCGACCAGCAGCAGGAGCCCGCCGATGGCGGGCGCGAAGATCGGGACGGTGATGAACACCATCATCGTCAGCGACATGACCCGCGCCATCTCGCGTCCGACGAAGCGGTCGCGCACGATGGCGACGGCGACGACGCGTCCTGCCGCGGCGCCGCAGCCCTGGAGGCAGCGGGCGGCCAGCAGCGTCTCGAAATTGGGAGCCAGCATGGCTGCGATGCAGCCCGCGAGAAAGATCACGAGGCCGGCCAGGAAGGCAGGCCTGCGCCCCAGAATGTCGGCTGCCGGGCCGTAGACGAGATGCGTCGCCCCGAACCCGATCATGTAGATGTAGACGAGGAGCTGAAGCTGGTTCGGATCGCTGACCGCAAAGGTGCGGCCGAGCGCCGGAAAGGCGGGCAGGACGTTGTCGACCGCGAATGCGGTCAGGCCCATCATGAACGCGACAAGCGCGACGAACTCACCGAAGGGTGGTCGTCGCTTCGTCTGGATGTCGGGGTCTAGGGGAGCGTGCATCTCGGGATCTCCCCTGGTCCGACCGTCTCGGGCGCTTAGCGCCGCTTCTTGCTCTTCCGGTTGGCGTAGCGCAGGTCGCGCGCAGCCTTGCGGGCGGCATCCAGCAACGCCTCTGCCTCGGAGCGGCGGCGAGCCTCTTCCTCCTTGCGCTGCAGCTCGGCGAGCTCGGCCGCGAGCTTCTCGGCGGCGATCCGCTCCTCCTCGGCCTTGCGGATGGCCTCGCGCTCGGCACGACGCTTTTCGCGCGCCTCGGCGATCGCGATACGCTCCGCCTGTCGGGCGACCACGTCCGGGTCATCCGCCGGGGGGCGAGCCTTGAAACGCTCGAGCATCGCCTTCCTGGCATTCGCCGCGGCTTCGCGGCGATCGTTGAAATCGTTGCGTTTCGCAAACGCCATGTGTGTCGGAACCCTCGTCTTTGTCCGTATCGGTGGGGACGCGAAAAGGCCGCCCGGGTAAGGCGGCCGCGCAATGCCGATGGCCGAAAGCGCTCGACGCCCGAAGGAGGGCAGCAGATGCCCGATTCCGGCTCAGGTCGGCACAGGGGTAGTTAGGGTGCGGTGCCGGAAAAAGCAAGCTGCGCAAGGCGCTTGGCCGCCATGTCGTGCAGGCGTGCTGACCATCGGGTTAGCGGCATCGCCGATCGTACGGTCTGAACAAAAATTAATCTGCCCGCCAGGACGTTCTCATATTGGGACTGCAATTGATGGACAACGCGGAAGCCTGTGGGGGGAACCCCGATCTCCGCTTCCGAACGGCTTCGGAGGCGCTTCCGAGTATGATTTCGGAGGTAAGTCAGATGAATCAATCACTTCAGAAGAGCGGCACCCTGCGCAACCGGGCCCTGGCATCGGTCGCCGCAGTGGCCATCGTGGCATCGGGCGCGCTCGGCGCGACCATCGTGCAGGGCCAGTACCCGGCCTTCGCCCAGGGGACAGCCATCACGGTGGACGCGGCGCAGGCGCCGGCGTCCTTTGCGGACGTCGTCGACAAGGTGAAGCCTGCCGTCGTCTCGGTCAGGGTTCAGACTGATCAGGGCGGGCAGGCGGGCCGCGACGACGCTTCGCGCCTCGAGAACATCCCGCCACAGCTGCGCGAGTTCTTCCGCCGCTTCGGCGAGAACGGCACGCCCCAGGGCCCCCGTCGCGGTCCGCGCGGCGCAATGGCGCAGGGCTCGGGCTTCTTCATCTCGCCCGATGGCCTGGTGGTCACGAACAACCACGTCGTCGAGAAGGCGAAGTCCGTCGAGATCACGACGGATGACGGCCGGACGCTGAGCGCCAAGGTGCTCGGCACCGACCCGAAGAGCGATCTCGCTCTGCTGAAGGTGAACGAGGGCGGCCCCTTCCCGTTCGTGAAGCTCGCGAGCACGGCGCCTCGCGTGGGCGACTGGGTGGTGGCGATCGGCAACCCGTTCGGCCTGGGCGGGACGGTCACGTCGGGCATCGTCTCGGCCCGCGGGCGTGACATCGGTGCCGGTCCCTACGACGACTTCCTGCAGATCGACGCGCCGATCAACCGGGGCAATTCCGGCGGCCCGACCTTCAACATGAAGGGCGAGGTGGTCGGGGTGAACACGGCCATCGCCTCCCCGTCGGGCGGCTCTGTCGGCCTCGCCTTCGCGATCCCGTCGGAGACGGTCCGGACCGTCGTCGATCAGCTCGAGAAGGGCGGCAAGGTCGATCGCGGCTATCTCGGCCTGCAGATCCAGGCGCTCACCCCCGACCTCGCGGAAGGGCTGGGCCTGAAGACGCAGAAGGGCGCCCTCGTGAACGCGGCCCAGTCCGGCACCCCGGCCGCCAAGGCGGGCCTGCGTGCGGGCGACGTGGTCACCACGGTGAACGGGGAGGCAATCTCCGATGCGCGCGAGCTCAGCCGGAAGATCGCCAGCCTGAAGCCGGGCACGAAGGTCGAGGTCGCCTATCTGCGTGACGGCAGCCCCCGCACGGCCACGGTCGAGCTCGGCGTCCTGCCGAACGAGACGGCCGCGGTCGGGCGGGAGGACGATGCCGGGAAGAGCTCGCTCCGCCTCGGCCTCCAGCTCGCGCCGGGCAGCCGCGTCGGCGAAGAGGGTGTCGAGGTCGTGAACGTGGATCCGGACGGGCCGGCGGCCCAGAAGGGCATCTCGGAGGGTGACATCATCCTCGAGGTCGGCGGCAAGGCCGTCACCACGCCCGACGAGGTCGCCGCCGGCATCAAGGCCGCCCGCGACGGGGGCAAGAAGGCCGTGCTGATGCGGATCAAGAACCGGCAGGGCACACGCTTCGTGGCCATCGGCCTCAACAACGCCGGGTAATCGATCTCTGTGATCCGGCACACGGCGGGCGGCAACGCCCGCCGTTATCGTTTGGTGCAGGCGAACCCTGCACGGCGGGGGCGTCGAGCCGAACGGGGTTTTTCCGATGCGGGCCGCTCTCCTCATCCTGGTCACGGCCGCGAGCACCGCCACGCCCGCGGCGGCGGCCGTGCGGGTGACCTATTCCGATCCGGCGCGCTTCACGGATGCGGACCGGGCAGGCGGCCTGTTGACGGCCGATGCGGCGGCGCGCGCGTTGGCCCAACATCTCGAACGTCTCGCGCGGGACCTGCCGCCCGGGCAGGATCTTCGGGTCGAAATCCTCGACATCGACCTCGCCGGGCGTCTCGCGCCGGAGCTGGACCCGAGCGGGTCGAAGCGCGTCATGACCGGGGCGACCTGGCCGCGCCTCCGGTTGCGCTACGTTCTCTCGGCGCAGGGGCGAGTCCTGGCCCGGGGTGACGAGCTTCTGAGCTGGCAGGACTATCTCCAGCGCGCGACGGCGCGCTATGCGGGCGACCCGCTCCGGTTCGAGAAGGCGATGCTGACGGAGTGGTTCGCGCGGCGGATCGCGGGGAGGCAACGCGGCGCGTCGCGATGACGGCGCCGTCGGCTTTGCGTCCGCGCCGCAAGGGCGGAAATCCGGCCGTCTCGCTGCGGTGAGGCTGTGGGGAGGGGCGGGCACACGGACTTCGCCTGCGGGAATGGAACCCGCTCATGAGATGCGCGCTGTCCGCACGAGCAGCAGAGTTCCCGTAACCTCGCTTGCACCGGCCGCGCTTCGGTCTCCGTTAGTGTTGCCGTCATAACGGGCCGGTCCGCCGAATGCGCCGAGACGTTTCAGAGGATTTCGGCGCAGTCGCGCCTGCCGCCGCTCCAGAGAGCGGATGGCGGCGCAGCCGCGGTCTCGCCTCGCTGTCCGAGGTTCATTCCTCCATTCCCGTCGCTGGCACGCCCTGGCGCCGGATGATGGCTTTCCTCGGCCCGGGCTATCTCGTGGCCGTCGGCTACATGGACCCAGGCAACTGGGCGACCTCCCTCGCGGGCGGCTCGCGCTTCGGCTACGCGCTGCTCTTCATCGCGCTTCTGTCCAACGTCATGGCGATCGTCCTGCAGGCGCTCTGCGCGCGTCTCGCGGTCGCCACGGGGCGCGACCTCGCCCAGGCCTGTCGCGATGCCTATCCGAAGCCGGTCGGCTACGTCCTGTGGGCCCTCGCGGAACTCGCCATCGTGGCGACCGATCTCGCCGAGGTGATCGGCACCGCGATCGGGTTGAACCTGCTCTTCGGCATCCCGCTCGAGCTCAGCGTCATCATCACGGCGCTGGACGTCTTCCTGATCCTCTATCTGCAGAACAAGGGCTTCCGCTGGGTGGAGGCCATGGTGGTCGCGCTCATCGGCGTGATCGCCGTGTGCTTTCTCCTGCAGATCGCGATGGCGGATCCCGATTGGGGGCAGGTGATCCGCGGCTTCGCGCCGACGACCGAGCTCGTGACGAACCCCGACATGCTGTACCTCGCGCTCGGCATCATCGGGGCGACGGTGATGCCGCATAATCTCTTCCTGCACTCGAGCATCGTGCAGACCCGCGCCTACGGGCACACGATGCCCGAGAAACGGGAGGCGATCCGGTTCGCCACGATCGATTCCACGCTCGCGCTGCTCTTCGCGCTCACGATCAACGCCTCGATCCTCATTCTGGCCGCGGCCGCCTTCCATAAGACCGGCCACCTGAACGTCGAGGAGCTGGGGCAGGCGCATAAGCTCCTGACGCCGCTTCTCGGCTCGACCCTCGCGCCGACCCTCTTCGGCATCGCGCTGCTCTGCTGCGGCCTGAACTCGACGGTCACGGCGACCCTATCGGGGCAGATCGTCATGGAGGGGTTCATCA